>NZ_JAJNJI010000009.1:0-138704 GCF_022386165.1 Mammaliicoccus sp. P-M58 | reverse complement strand
CGACAATATGATTATTATAACGATGTTGTCCACGGATAATATTCATTATTACCAAATATAATAAGCGTCTTGCCTTTTTATTACCGCGTTTATTGAAGGTATCTCTATAATGTGTCCCACCGGATTGATATCGTTTGATATCAATTCCTACAAAAGCATTTAACTGTTTATTTGATTTGAATCTAGATATATCTCCAAGCTCACCGATTATCATAGCTGCAGTTAGTTCTCCAATTCCTGGTATAGAATAAATAATTTCAAAACAATCAAGTTCTTGAGCTAATAGAATCATTTCTTTATCTAATTGTGATAATTGTCCAATGGACTTTTTCAACTTTTGAATTAATAATTGTGCTTTTTTGACTAGAAACGAAGATGAATTGACGTTAGGATAACTATCATTCGCTAATTTAAAAAGAGTTTCTCCATAACTTTCTGCTTTTCGTTGAGATAATCCTTTATCTGTAGATTTTAAAATTGTAGAAATAATACTTTCACTATCATCTTGTAGAACAAAATCAAGATGAGTAAATATTTCAGCGATATTTAAGGCAATCATTGAATAACGATTTTTAAATAATTTTTCTAAGCCGGGAAATGTTTGATGGAGTATCTCAATAATTTCGACTTTCAATCGATTTTGTTCATTTTCGAATTCTAGATGAAATCGAGCTCGCTCACGTAATTCAAAGAAAATATCATCAGTTGTATTATTTAAACTATCAGAATCATTTAAAAATGGTGCTATTTGGGCTAACTTATGTGCATCTGATTGATCTGTTTTCCAAGGCCTTAAAGAGCTTGTTTTGAACTTTGCTTCTAAAGGATTTAACTCAATATAATTAATTTGGTTATTTCGACAGAACCGAACCATAGCTCTTGAGTATATACCTGTAGACTCAAAAATTAATTGTGGATGATTTACACGATTCAAATAATTAAATAAATAATTATAACCATTTTTGTTATTTTGAATGGTGAATTCCTTTTGGAATTTTTCATCGCTATAATGTGCAATCACACTATTTCTTTTACTAATATCAATGCCTAAGTAATCGATAAATAAAACCTCCTTAATAAATTTGAGAAGTTATAACTTTACTGAACCTTTCTCATATCACTTTCCTATACACGGTTTCAAGAACCCAACATACTACAACCGAAATTCAAAAGGCGAGAGTAAAGCTGACTAGTTTTTTTTACGGATTTCAAACCCGAGGGAGCGCACAGTCTACTCCTCTCTATAACTATAAAAAATAGCTATGAAAAAATCTATCGTCATAGATTTCTTCATAGCTAATCTTAGTATGTTTTTCTGTTTCATAATTTTATTCATTACATAAATTCATCTCTTCGTTCGATGAAATGAATGTTTTTTTCTTTTAGTGCTTTTTGAATAGCCGTTAATTCATCCAAACTTAACCATTCTGGATCTTTGTTATGTCGAATGTAATGTGGATCTTGTTTAACGTTATTAATCATTTCATCATAGTTATAGATCATAACAACTTCATTTTTTCGAATATTAAATTCTATCCCTTTAAATTGTTTGTCAGATCTATTTTTTTCTGCATCGATTGTTTTGATGATGCGTTCGACCTTATCCATAAAATTCACATCCTATTCATCTATCAATCCTAATTCTATACATGCATAGTATATACCATTTTCACTTACATGTTTCGTTTCAAAATCACAAACTTCTTTTAGTGCGTCAACGGCATTACCCATTGCTACACCACAACCTACTTCAGTAATCATTTCTACATCATTTGGTCCATCACCGAATGCAACTACTTCGCTTAATGGGAATCCTAATTTATCACTGAGTTCTTTTATGCCTTCTGCTTTAGAACGATCATTTGGCACTACATCTCTACTTAGTGGATACCATCTATAGAATTTCAACGCATTGAATTGATTATCGTACTTGTCATCTTCATCGTCAGCATGGAAAATAAGTGCTTGATAAACTGGGTAATCAAGATAATATGTATTGTGATATTCTGGATAATCCATCTTTAATGTTCCAAGACTTTCAGAAATGTCGTTATCACTTTCTACATTTGCATACACTGCTGTTTCGCCGAAGAATACTAGTGGATGATTATTCGCGTGTGCTTTGTCTACTATACTGGTAAGTTCCTCTTTATTTAATGGATATTTACTAATAATTTCTCCATTATATACAACAATTTGTCCGTTTAGCGAAACAAAAGTATCAATACCTGTTTCTCTAATAACTTCTTTAAACATATACGGTGCTCTACCCGTTGCAATTGCGACGATATGGCCAGCTTCTTTTAATTTTTTTATCGCATCAATAGTTGATTCTGGAATTTCTTTGTTTTCATCATAGATTGTACCATCTATATCAAAAAATATTAATTTCTTATTCAACTTTCATCGCCTCCTTGTCTCTATTCTAGTTGATAATCAATATATATGAAAGATTTAGTTAAATATCTTTATTTATCTCTAATTATCATGTAAAATGAACTTATTAAAAAGGTATTTATATATTTTCATATAATTACTTTTAAAAATGTACGGGAATCAAATTTTGAAATTGACAAACCCTAGACTTAAAAACTAGGGCTTTATTTATGTTAATTAACCTAGGAGGATTTATATATATGGCAGTATTTAAAGTATTTTTTCAAGAAGACAAAAGTGAAGTAATCGTACGTGAAAGTACACAAACAAAATATTTCGAAGGACAAACTGAAGAACAAGTAAGAAGATATTTATCTGACCGTAATTACAATATCGAATTTGTCCAAAAATTAGAGGGCTCTCATTTAGAATATGAAAAGAAATCTGATCACTTTAATGTGGAGACAATCTAAATGAATCCTTTACAAAAAAATGAAGTAGGCGTATACGCACTGGGTGGTCTCGGTGAAATTGGTAAAAACACGTACGCCCTCGAATATCAAGATGAAATCATTGTCATTGATGCAGGTATTAAATTCCCTGATGACGACCTTCTTGGTATCGATTACGTGATACCAGATTATACGTACTTAATTCAAAATAAACATAAAGTAAAAGCTTTATTTATCACTCATGGACACGAAGACCATATCGGTGGTGTCCCATTTTTATTAAAACAAATGAATGTTCCGATTTATAGTGGACCACTTGCTTTAGGTCTTATTAGAAATAAATTGGAAGAACATAATTTATTGAAGAGTGCTCAATTAAATGAAATTGATGAAGATTCAGTATTTGAATTTAAACATTTCAAAATTTCATTTTATTTAACAACTCATAGTATTCCAGAAGCATACGGGATTATTGCAGATACACCAGAAGGTAAAATTGTTCATACAGGTGACTTTAAATTTGATTTCACACCTGTTGGTAAACCTGCAAATATTGCCAAAATGGCTCAACTTGGTGAAGAAGGCGTATTATGTTTGTTATCAGACTCTACAAACTCTGAAGTTCCTAACTTTACATTAAGTGAAAAGGAAGTCGGACAAAACGTAGATGAGATTTTCCGTAAGTGTTCAGGTAGAATTATTTTTGCAACATTTGCTTCTAATATTTATAGAGTTCAACAAGCTGTTGAAGCAGCCGTTAAATACAATCGTAAAATTGTTGTCTTCGGTCGTTCAATGGAGAACAATATTAAAATTGGTACAGAATTGGGTTATATTAAAGTACCACCTGAAACATTTATTGAACCAAACAAAATTAATACCGTTCCAAAACATGAAATTCTTATTTTATGTACAGGTTCTCAAGGTGAACCAATGGCAGCATTATCAAGAATTGCTAATGGTACACATAGACAAATCAGCATTATTCCAGATGATACAGTTGTATTCAGTTCATCACCTATTCCAGGTAACACGAAGAGTGTAAATAGAACAATCAACGCTTTATACAAAGCTGGTGCTGATGTTATTCATGGTAAATTATCAAACATTCATACTTCAGGTCACGGTTCACAAGATGAACAAAAATTAATGTTACGTTTAATTAAGCCTAAATACTTTATGCCAATTCATGGCGAATATAGAATGCTTAAGAAACATAGTGAAACTGGTGTAAACTGTGGTGTAGATCCAGATAATATATTCGTATATGAAATTGGTGATGTGCTCGCACTTACTAAAGATTCTGCAAGATATGCTGGCCGTATTCCATCAGGAAATGTATTTGTTGATGGTAGCGGAATTGGAGATATCGGTAATGTCGTAATTAAAGACCGTAAAGTCCTTTCAGAAGAAGGTCTTGTAATAGTTGTTGTAAGTATAGATTTCAAAACGAAACAACTACTCTCAGGTCCAGACATCATCTCTAGAGGATTTGTATATATGAGAGAATCAGGTCATTTAATTTACGATGCACAACGATTAATCAAAAAAGCTGTTATTGAAAAGCTAAACAATAATGATAAAGTAGAATGGCATCACGTTAAATCTACAATTACTGAAGCTTTACAACCTTATTTATACGAAAAAACAGCTCGTAAACCAATGATTTTACCAATTATCATGAAAATTAAATAAAACATAAAAACACCCGTAATTTCTAAAAATTACGGGTGTTTTTTTACTCATTTACAAGTTTCTTCTCAAATCTATTTAAATCATTGTCATGACCTATCACGATTAATATATCATGAAATTCAATATTTTCATTTGGATCTGGTGCTACGATGATATCTTTACCTCTTTTAACAGCAATGATATTTATACCGTAATTTGCACGTACATCCAATTCTAATATAGAACTACCAGCAAGTCTTTCCCCTGCTTTAATTTCTACAATTGAATACTCATCTGAGAGTTCTAAGTAGTCTAGTACAGATGCACTAGCAACATTATGTGCGATACGACGACCCATATCTCTTTCTGGATGGACAACAGTATCCGCACCTATTTTATTGAGAATTTTAGCGTGATAATCGTTTTGAGCTTTAGCGGTAACTTTTTTAACACCTAATTCTTTAAGAATTAAGGTTGTTAATGTACTCGCTTGTATATTCTCACCTATCGCAACAATTACATGATCGAAATTACGTATACCTAAACTTTTCATAACCGCTTCATCTGTTGTATCTGCAATCACCGCATGTGTGGCGATATCACTGAACTCATTCACTCTTGCTTCATCTGCATCAATGGCCATTACATCCATATCTAAAGCATTGAGCTCTCTTACAATACTTCCGCCAAATCGGCCTAAACCTATAACTACATACTCCCTACTCATGATATGCCTCCATACTTTATAATAATCTTATTTTTTACCTTTAACGTAATCAGCATCAAAGATAAATAATCTTAATAATAATATAAGCGATGGCACGAGTAAAAGTAAACCTAAAATAAATACGATTACAAGCATTAATGCCATTTGATCGTTCACAACTGCTTTATCAATATTGATAAACGGATCTAATATATATGGTAATTTACTTACACCATATCCAAAGAACGCTGTACCGAATTGTAATAATATCATAATAAAAGCAACACCATGTGCTTTTTTAAAGTATATTAATCCAACAGCAATGAGAAAGAATATAATACTTAAACCGAATAACCACCAATAACTGCCGACTGCATTATTAAAATGCGTTTCATTATGTTGTCTTAAAGATAAGAAAACGAACTGACAAATGATGATCATTGGAATTGCCCATATAAGGAACCACTGTCTCAATAAATGATATGCTTCAGAATCTTTAGCTTTGTTTGCATAAAATGTTAAAAATCCTGATGAAATATATAACACAGAAATAATTGCTAAAAATACGACTGCCCATGCATATGGACTTAATAATAAATCAACCCATTGTAGGTGAACACCATCACTTGTTTCTTTTATATAGCCACCTTCAGCAATTGTTAAAATTGTTGATAATGATGCTGGAATCAATAAACCTGTTCCACCATATAAGAATAACCACGATAACTTACTATCTTGTCCATAGTTTTCAAATGCATAAAAACTACCACGAATGGTTAGTAGAATTAATGCAATACTTCCAGGTATTAATAATGTTGACCCGAAATAATAAGCAGAATCTGGGAAGAATCCAACTATTCCTACAAAAAAGAATACGAAGAATACGTTTGTTACTTCCCAAACAGGGTTTAAATATCTAGAAATTAAGTTATTGATAATATGATCCTGTTTCGTTAATTTCGCGTGAAATGCGAAGAATCCTGCACCAAAGTCAATCGCACCAATAATAATGTAACCAAACAGAAAGAGCCAAAGCACTGTAATACCTATATGTTGATAATCCATTATACTTCACCCTTTCTGTCTATTATTTTGTTTACATCATCAGTCGCTTTACTGTGACTAAACATTCTAATAAGTACATAACTTGATGAAATACCAAGAACTAAATAAAGTATTGCAAATGCAATGAATACGAGTGCTAGTCCGTCAGCATTTGTTGCAGCTTGTGCAACTTTTAAGTAACCCCTTAATATCCAAGGTTGTCTACCCATCTCGGCTAAGAACCAACCAAATTCAATTGCAAGCATTGCAAGTGGTCCGGTTAATACTGATAAATATAAGATTGGTTTACTATATTGTGACCATTTTTTTACCCATTTTAATACAATAAATAAAGCTGAAACGACAAAACAATAAACACCAAAGAATACCATCAAATCAAAGAAATAGTGAATGATAAGTGGTGGTGTTTCATCACTCTTAAATTCGTTTAATCCTTTAACTTCAGTATTAAAATTACTATCAGATAAGAAACTTAAAGCGCCAGGTATTTTAATAGCACCTTTTACTTCTTGTTTATCTTCATCTACTACCCCAAATAATACTAGGTCTGCTTTTGATTCACTTTCAAAATGCCATTCCATAGCTGCTAATTTTTCAGGTTGTTCTTGATGTAAGAACTTAGCTGATAAATCTCCTGCTAACATCGCAAGTAAACTCGCAATTAAACCGACAGTCATCGTAAGTTTGAGTGCTTTTTTATGATATTCTTTATCGTCTATAAATTTATTCTTAATTAAACGATATGCTGCTATACTTGCTAAAATAAATGCAGCTGTCATAAACGCAGTCGATACAACGTGAAATGATCTAATACCGAATGATGCATTAAACATCGCTGCAACTGGATCAATATTCATCAATTTTCCATTGATAAAATCGAATCCATTTGGTGTATTCATGAAAGAATTCACAGATGTTATAAAGAACGCTGAAAATGTACCACCTATAATGACTGGTAACGTAATTAAAAAGTGCGTCCATTTACCTTTGAATCTATCCCACGTATATAAATAAATACTTAAGAAAATAGCCTCAAAGAAAAAGGCGAATGTTTCCATAAATAATGGTAGTGCAATAACTTGACCACCTAATTGCATAAATGATGGCCACAATAATGATAATTGTAGACCAATAATTGTTCCCGTAACTACTCCGACCGCTACAGTAATCGTATAACCTTTAGACCAACGTTTTGCCATTGCTATATACATAGGATTATTGTTCTTAATACCTATGAATTCTGCAATTGCAAACATTAATGGGATACCCACACCAATTGTTGCAAAAATGATATGGAACCCCAATGTCATAGCAGTTAGTAAACGACTTATAACTACTGCATCCATAATATTCCTCCATTCAACGTTTGTGATATACATCACAATTTAATCTTATTATACAATACTTTAATCATTTGTGAAATGTTTAACATTTACAAAGTAATGACAAATTAATGGCAAAATAGGACATAATCGTTGAACGCTTTAAAAAATCATTTATAATATGTCTATATAAAGTTGAGGTGAAAGCTATGAGTGAAGTTACAATTTATACACAAGATCAGTGTCCCCCTTGCCAATTTGTAAAACAATTTTTTAATGAAAAAGAAATTCCATTTACAGAAAAAAATATAAAAAACAAACAATTTAAAAACGAACTTATCGATCTAGACAGTTTTTCAACACCCACTGTTCTCATTAATGATGAAGTTTTTTATCAAGTTGATATAGAATCTTTTAATAAAGCATTAGGCATTCATTAATGAAGATTCAAATTCCAAGTTCTAAAATTAAAGTCACCACACATTCTATTGATACGAACTTAAAATCAAATCTGAAACTTATTCATATAACAGATTTGCATTTAGGTTATTATTCTAATTTAGAAAATTTATATCAACTTGTACGTCTGATTAATGAGCAAGAAGCAGATATTGTTTGTTTCACAGGTGATTGTTTTGATGATATTGCTCAAATTTCATTTGACCCTTATCTAGTTATACCTTTATTTCGTACAGTTCAATCAAAATATGGAAAGTTTTTTGTTCCAGGCAACCACGATTACGGTTCAAACGGCATTCATACAGTGTTAGATATCATGAACCAATCGGATTTTGAAGTCTTGTTAAACAGTTCTTACGTCGTAAACACACCTGATGGTAATATTCAGATTAACGGCATTGACGATTTATGTTTTGGTCAGCCTAACTTTAGTAGTTCATTCCAAGTACCAAATTGTCATATAGACTTTCGAATAGGTCTTGTACATGAACCAGATAAAGTTAAATTATTAGATCCAAACATCCATTTAGTACTTTCTGGACATACACATGGTGGTCAAGTTCGACTCCCTAAGATTGGCGCTATTTATACACCAACTTATGGAAAAGTATATAAACAAGGTTTATATCAAATTAGAACTGGACAATACCTTTATGTTAATCAAGGCATAGGTATGACAAGACTACCTATTAGAATATTTTGCTCACCTGAAATTGCGATATTCAACTTGAAATCTCATTAATGTCTTAAAAAAATCATTAACATATAAAAACAGAGCAGTTATCTACTTAATGTTAAGAGATAACTGCTCTGTTTTTTAATTTTAAAGAATTTGATTAACGAGTTCTACAACTTCTTCTTCTGTTGCACAGTTAATTGCTTTGCCCGCTAATTCTTGCATTTCTTTTTGATCTAATTGTTTGATTTGTTTTCTAGCTTTTAGAATACTTGTCGCACTCATAGAGAATTCATCTAAACCTAATCCAAGTAATAATGGAATTGCTGTATTGTCTCCAGCCATTTCTCCACACATACCCGTCCATTTACCTTCTTTATGAGAAGCTTCAATTACTTGCTTAACTAAGCGAAGAATTGCAGGGTTATATGGTTGGTATAAGTAAGAAACACGCTCAGACATACGGTCAGCAGCCATTGTATATTGGATTAAATCATTCGTACCAATACTGAAGAAATCAACTTCTTTAGCGAAGATGTCTGCAAGTGCTGCAGTAGATGGAATTTCTACCATAATACCGATTTCGATATCATCCGCAACGTTAACACCTTCAGAAACTAATTTTTCTTTTTCCTCAAGTAAGATTGCTTTAGCATCTCTAAATTCTTTAATAGTTGCAATCATAGGGAACATGATATTTAACTTACCAAATTCAGATGCACGTAATAAAGCTCTTAATTGTGTTCTAAAGATTTCAGTTTGATCTAAACATAAACGAATCGCTCTATATCCTAAGAATGGGTTCATTTCTTTAGGTAAGTTTAGATAAGATAATTCTTTATCTCCACCTATGTCTAAAGTACGAACGACAACACGTTTGCCGTCCATTTCTTTTAAAACTTTGCTATATGCTTCAAATTGTTCTTCTTCTGAAGGCATATTGTCTCTACCCATGTATAAGAATTCAGTACGGTATAAACCGATACCTTCTGCGCCGTTATTTTTAACACCTTCTAAGTCATTAGGTGTACCAATATTCGCAGCTAATTCAACATGAACACCATCTTTAGAAACAGATTCATCATTAACAAGTTTAGCTAATTCTTCTTTTTCAGCTAAGAAGTTTTTCTGTTTTTGTTCGTATGCTTGAACTTCGTCATCTGTTGGGTTAATGATTACATCACCAGATAAACCATCAATGATTAAACTATCACCATGGTTTACGCGATCTGTAATATCTTTAGTACCTACAACAGCAGGAATTTCCAATGAACGACTCATTATTGCTGAGTGTGAAGTTCTTCCACCGATATTTGTCGCAAAACCTTTAACAAACTCTTTGTTAAGTTGCGCAGTATCAGATGGTGTTAAATCTTCACCTACAATAATAACGCTTTCATTGATCATACTAGGATTTGGTAATTCTACACCTAAAATATGTGCCAAAATACGTTTAGAAACATCGCGAATATCCGCTGCACGTTCTTTCATATATTCATTATCCATATTTTCAAAAATTGTAATGAAGTTTGTTGATACTTCATTTAATGCAGTAGGTGCATTTACTTTGTTATTTCGAATATTTTCTTCAATTGGATTTAATAATTCTGGATCTTCTAATACTAATAAATGAGCATCAAAAATCGCAGCTTTATCTGCACCAAGTTGTTTTTCAGCATTATTACGAATTTGAGTTAATTCAACTTTTGATTGATTAACAGCCGCTTTAAACTTTTCAACTTCGCCGTCTACATCGCTGATATTTTCGCTTGAAAACGATAAGTCAGGTTCAACTAATAAATATGCTTTACTAATAGCCACACCATCAGATGCAGCTATACCTTTTAATATTTCAGACATTATTTAGTTAATCCTTCTTTAGATAATACTTCAGTAATTGCTTCGATAGCTTCTTTCTCATCACTACCCTCAGCGTAGATAGTAATTTCAGCATCTTTACCAACACCTAGGCTCATTACACCCATGATTGATTTTAAGTTAACTTTTTTAGCGTTATATTCTAATTGTACATCTGAATCAAATTTAGATGCAGTTTGAACTAACATTGTTGCTGGTCTAGCATGAATACCCGTTTCGTCAATAATTACGTATGAATTTTGTTCCATTTTTATTGTCTCCTTCTGATACCTATATTAAATTTGTATAAAATCAAATTTTATCTATACGATTAAAGAATATCAAAAAACCACTTACAATTCAATCATATTACATAAGTATGCAATTATTTGAGCTGATTATTCTTTAATTTTGAAGGTTCGTATATTCAACTGCTATTTGTGTACCAATTTTAGCGTTATGCTCAACAAGTTTAATATTTGTTTCTAATGATTTACCTTCAGATTGCTTAACGATTTCACCTAATAGGAATGGTGTAGAATCTTTACCATGAATACCTTCTTCTTCAGCTTTAGCAACTGCTTTGTCAATAATACCATTGATGAAACTTGGTTCTAGTTGATCCTCTTCTGGAACTGGGTTAGCTACAACAATACCTGTTTCTAAACCTAAATCCCATTGCACTTCTGCTAGTTTCGCAATTGTACTTACTTCATCAATTCTTGTATTTAATTTAAGACCACTTTCTCTTGTAAAGAATGCTGGAAGTTCATCAGTTTGATATCCAACTACAGGTACTCCTTTTGTTTCTAAATATTCTAATGTTTTGTCTAAGTCTAGAATTGATTTAGCACCAGCACAAATGACAGCTACTTTCGTTTTAGAAAGTTCATCTAAGTCTGCAGAAATATCCATTGTATGCTCAGCACCCTTATGAACACCACCGATACCACCAGTAACAAAGAATTTAATGTCTGCTAATTGCGCACAAATCATTGTTGAAGCCACTGTTGTTGCACCAATTTTCTTAGTTGCTAATATTTCAGCGATATCTCTTCTAGAAACTTTTGATACATTTTCTGCACTTGCTAATAATTCTAATTCATCTTCGCTCAATCCAATTTTAATCTTTCCATCAATAATTGCGATTGTTGCTGGTACCCCACCATTATCTCTTACAATTTGTTCTACTTTTTGTGCCATTTCTACGTTTTGAGGATAAGGCATACCATGTGAAATAATTGTAGATTCTAAAGCAACAATTGCTTTACCTTCCTCTTTTGCTTTTTCTACTTCTTCTGAAAATTGAATATAGTTTTCCATTATAAAGCCTCCATGTCCTTAATTAATTGTTTTTTATCTAAATCTTGTCTCACTGTATAAGCTGTTTGAATTGTTTTAGATGCATTTGCTTTTGCCAAATCAATAATTTTGTCGATTTCAAATGATTTCAACCATCCATAAATTAAACCTGACGTAAAAGCATCACCAGCACCTGTTACATCAACGACATTATCTACTTTTTTAACTTCAAATTGACGTTGACCTTCATCACCATCATAAATAATTTTATCTTTACCTGATGTCACAACTAAGTTCTTCACACCAAGTAATCTAATTTCACCAATGTATTGAATTAATTCCGCTTCTGTTTGTGCATTTTTACCTACGAAAGATTCAACTTCATCTTTATTTAATATGAGCCAATCAACCGCATGTAAGTTATGAGGTAGACGATTCATTTTAGGTCCAGATACTGCAATCAAGACTAATTTAATCTTTTTCTTCTCAGCGTATGAACATAAAAACTCTATCGTCTCTTTAGGACAGTTTAAATCTGCAATAATACATTTAGATTTATTAAGTAAGTATGTGTTCTTAATCATAAACTCCGGCGTAATTTTGTCATATACTGACATATCTGCAAATCCCATAGTCATACTGCCATGTTGATCTAACAATGCTGTATAACTTCCCGTTGATTCGCTAGAGATTTTCTCTACATAATCCA
Source organism: Mammaliicoccus sp. P-M58 (assembly GCF_022386165.1). Lineage (NCBI taxonomy): Bacteria > Bacillati > Bacillota > Bacilli > Caryophanales > Staphylococcaceae > Mammaliicoccus > Mammaliicoccus sp. P-M58. The sequence continues at coordinate 126,106 of NZ_JAJNJI010000009.1, read as the reverse complement.
CATTCATAAATGGTGATGATAAATCTGAAATATGTTGCCACTCTGCATCATTACCTGAAGTTGTTAATAACAGAACATCTTCACCGATACGTCCTAAATTCTCAGCAACATTTCTAGCAACACCACCAATAGAAGTTTCAGAGGTAACTGGATTTGAAGTACCTTTTACTAATTCGTCTGTAATATGAAATTTCCTATCTATGTTAGCCCCACCAATACAAACAATTGGATTTTGTTCATTTAATACATATGCTTTCCCTTGAACATATTCTTTCTTAACTAAACCTGAAATAATATTTGCAACTGCAGGTCTAGACAAACCAACTTTATCTGATAACTCTTGTTGGGATATAAAAGGATTTTCTTTTATTAAGTTAAGAATTAATTTTTCGTTTTCATTCATTGAATTCACCTCACAAACATTTGTTTATTTTTCAAACTTTAGTTTACATTTTTAATTATAAAGCGTTTTCAGTATAATTGCAAATATAACATAAAAAAATTACACAAAAATAAGCTAAGACATTACAAAATGCCTTAGCTTCGTATCAAAATATTATTCACCTATAAAGTCTTGAATGACTGTTTCACATTTTTTAATGTGATCTTCGCCCATTTTTTTCATTAAATAATAACTAATTGAGCCAGCAACTGCTTGTCCAACTAATGGCACCCATCTTGATTGTTTTGCCGCTTCTCTTTTTACGACTGATCTAAAAATAACTTTTACCATTGCATTCGTTACTTTTTGACCAATAAACTGGCTACCTCTCATTGCAGCAGATGTTAAAACTTTTTGTTTTAGATCATCTTGCATTTTATTAACTTGCTTATGACTTAATCCATAAATTTTATTAATATCTTCAATGATATCGCCCATTAATTTAATATCCATACCAACACCAAGTCCTGGGATTGGTACTACATTTGCAGCTGAAGACATTAATGACTTCTTATGAATAAGTTCTTTAGCTTTTTTTCTACGTTCTAACAATTCTTCTTGTGAAATTGGTAATTCAGAACGCTTCTTTATTTCTTGTATACCAAATGCTTTATTGCCTGCTTTTGTCGTAATTTTATCGAAAATTCCCATTGTTTCCATTCTCCTCACAGTTCGATTATATTCAATCATTATTATAATAATATATACCCGAACTAGGAAATTTTAACCATTTATTTGTACGAATACGACTTTCAAGTATTTACTTGGTTTATAGTGAGGATGACTCTTGAAGTCTTTTGGTAATCCCATTACATCAGAGATTGTATAATCAACACCTGATTGATCTAATGTTTGATTTATCATTTTTTTGAATGCTTTTTGTGGGAAAGCACTTGAATTTGTACTTAACACTAAGTTACCATTCTCGTTTAATAATTCTAATGCACCTTCAATTAATTCAGGATAGTTTTTCTGAACACTAAAAGTCTTTTTCTTATTACGTGCGAAACTTGGTGGATCAATAACGACAACGTCATAACTTAAACCATGTCTTAAAGCATATTTGAAATAATCAAATACATCCATAATAAATATGTGGTTCTGATTAAGATCCATTGTATTTAAACCAAAGTTTGCTTCAGTTAATGGTCTAGCTCTATTAGCTAAATCCACACTTGTAGTTGATCGAGCATTGTCACTTGCTGCAACTGAAAATGCACCAGTATAACTAAATAAATTTAATATATCTTTATCTTGACTATAGTGATCTCTTAACTTTTTTCTAACATCTTTTTGATCTAAGAAAATACCTGTCATAGGTCCATCATCAAGATTAATATTATAGAACATATTGTTTTCTTCAATGACATACGGAAATTCTGGTGCTTCACCCGTTACGAAGTCTGACGCTGTTTCCATGCCTTTAAATCTTCTTTTTTCAAAAATTGATTTATAATCAAAGACTTCTTTAATTGCAGGTAATATTCTATCTTTCAATCTATATATGCCTACTGAGTACCATTGAACTAATAAATGACCGTCATAATGATCAATTGTCAGTCCACCAATTCCATCACCTTCAGCATTAAATAATCTATATGCATTGATACCATCTACATTTTCATAATATGCTCTATCATTTTTAGCTTCATCAAATAACTTTACAAAAAAGTTATGATCAATCTTTTCAGTTGAGTCTAATGATAATACCCAGCCTATACCTTTATTTTGTTCACCATAATATGCAGTTGCAATAAATCTTTTACCCGCATCAACAAGTGCGACTAATTCACCTTCATCCATATTAGGCATATCAAAAACGTCGTCTTTTTCAACTAGAGGATATCCTCTTAAATATTTATCTTCTTTTCCTTTTTTGAGCATTAATTGTTTCATTATATATTAGCCATCCTTTCGAAATGTCTCACATATTATAACGTATATTATTCAAAACACCAAAAAACAGAGTATTCCCCTTTAGAATACTCTGTTAACCGAATTTTATTAATCAAAATTTCCCCCAGAAAGTTTTGATCCCCTTATATGTAAACGCTTACTAAAGTTAGTATAAAGGATAAGATTATTCCACGCAATACATTTTTTGAATAAATTCATTAAAATAGTTTACTTATTACATATTTAAACTTTTAAATACAGCAATTGCTCGCGTAAATTATAAAATAAAAGACACTTTATTAAGCGCATATTGCTCAATAAAGTGTCTAACTATCTTGTGTATGATATTAAAATGATTTTTTCAAGTGAATGATAAATGCAGGTGTCACAAATAATAATAGTAAAAATGAAATTGGTGTGATAAACACAGAAAATTGTGAAGTTTGAATTGCTGATACAAAAAATGTCGTTGCAATTTCAAAGAATAATGCTGAAATGACAAACAACTTACCAAAATTATTTTTATTCTTATAATTTGTCGTGTAATTGAAGTATGCATATAAGATAATCAATAACATCAAAATAAATAATGTTAACCATTCAAAAACGTATTGAATTTGAGATAATTTCCATTCACCTGATAAGAATAAACCATTACGATTATTAAACTCTATAAATGTAAATAAGAATAAAACTACAGTACTTATCCATTCTATATAACTTTTCTTTAACCATTTCGGTCTTTTCATCCATCTTGGAATATCGTCTTCTTCGATTTTAATAATCTCTTTCCATTTTTCATTACGTCGTTTTCTTTTAGCAATTGCCTCTTCAGAATTGAATTTTTCTAAAGTAGCCTGTTTGAAATTCTGTAATTTTTGGTAAAAACCTTCTGCTAAAGTATATATTTTTTTTGTTAAGCGATTATTTTTAACTCTTGAATATCTTTCTTCATGAAATTGTTCAATGTCTTCATCACTTACTGGTAAAGATCTTCTTAAATATAAACTAATCCATACTGACATTTGACTCAGACACCATAACAGTATGAAGAATAAGTTTACACTCATAACGTCTATAGGTTTTACATTTTGAGTATCGATATTATGGTTCATTGCAAATTGTGAAATGAAATAACATAATCCATATGAAATAATAATCCATAAATAATGTTTCTTCCGATGCATTGGATTTAGTTCATTTTTATAAACGACATATCCCACATGAATTGCAAATGGAATAATAAATAAGAAAGATGCAAAACTATATACTTGGAACATGGTCATCATAATAACAATCATTAAAATAATTGTGAGTCCGATATAAAATATAGAAATATCATAATCGTAATGCGTCGTTCTTCTTAAAGTACGTCCTACTAATAATACAAACACACCAAATAGCAATACTATAATTGCTGCGATAACTGGAAAGTTACCGATATAATGGTGTAATATTCTTACTAATTCATCAAAAAAAGCTACAAAAAAGTCCCAAATATTATTGATATGGATATTACTTGAATCCTTGATATTATAATCTTTAATACGTGGTGCATTAAAAAGTATAAGTAATCCAGTAATCAAAATAAATATACCTATAAGTCGACTAAAATGAACTTCCCAGCTTTTTTTCTTTATAGCCATGTTCTTCACCTCATTGAACATTATAATTGTTTCATTTTCAATTGTCTTTAATTATATTGAAAATCAGTCCCAAGTACTAGCAAGAAGTTTAAAACTTATATGTAGTTGGGTATATAATAATATCATAAATTTTAAAGGAGTGTTATTATGACTCATAATGATAAGCATAAAGAAGAAGCAGAAAAAGCTAAGAAAAAAGAACAAGAAAATAAGCAAAACAACAACAAAGGTCAAGATGAAACAAAAGAAAATATACAAGACACATTCGAATAAATAAATTTCATTACCGTGCATAGTCGGAAGCGAAATTGCAATGTATCACAATTTGCGATTTCGCTTCCGATTTTATTTTGAATTTATTTTAATGACTTATAAATCATTTATTTAAGAAATTAATTTTATTTTTATGATTTACTATTGACAAAAAGATTAATAAGACTTATCGTATGGATAACAAATTAATAAATGCACTAGGGGTGTTTTGAAACTGAGACAGACATGAAAAGGTCTGAACCCTTTGTACCTGATCTAGATGATACTAGCGTAGGAAAGTGTTCGTAAATCATATAATATTCATTTTTAAATGATAACAATATTTTTGTGCGCTTCTATTTAGATATAGGAGTGCACATTTTTTATATAAAAGGAGAATTTAACATGTCAAAAAGATTAACGTTATCAGATATTTTAGTAACAGTATTAATTGGTGCTTTGTTTGCAATCATTTATAAGTTCTTATGGATACCTTATGAAATTTTAAAACCACTTGGTCTACACTTAGAACAATCTGTATATGGTGTATGGTTTATTGCAGCAATTGTCACTTATTTAATTATTCAAAAGCCTGGTGTTGCCATTCTTGCTGAATTTGCTGCTGGCGCTGGAGAAACAATTGTAATGGGACAATTCGATATTCCAACATTTATATATGCATTATTACAAGGTTTAGCTTGTGAAATCATCTTTCTAGCTGTTCGATATCAATCAAGAAAATTATCAGTCGCAGTAATAGCTGGTATGGCTGCAGGTATTATTACGTTACCAATTGATTGGTTCTATAATTATTTAGGTGACGTTGCTTTATGGAATGTTATTTTAATGTTTACGATTAGAATTTTAAGTGGTGCAATCGTTGCTGGTGCATTAGGCTATGCAATTGTAAAAGCACTTGACCAAACTGGTGTTACGAAATTGTTCAGACCAGCATCTAAAAAAGATTATGACTTATTATAGGAGTTATTCAATTGTTATCACTAAAAAATTTAAGACTAAAGTATCCTGATGATGAACGCATTATATTTAAAAATTTAAACATCAATATTAATGATAAAGAAAAAGTTCTGTTACTAGGTCCAAGTGGATCTGGTAAAAGTACATTATTAAATGTATTAAGCGGTATTATACCGAGATCGATGGACATACCGATGAAAGTAGATTCAATCAATATCGATTCACTTCCGGGTGTTATTTTCCAAGATCCAGATACGCAATTTTGTATGCCTGAGATTAAAGAAGAATTAGCATTTGTGCTTGAGAATATGAACATCGAACCTAATAAAATGGACGGATTTATAAAAAATGCCATGAAACAGGTAAATTTAAATGCTGACCCTTCACTAAAAATCAATCGTTTAAGTGGTGGTATGAAACAAAAATTAGCGATTGCTTCTATATTATTACAAGATACAAATACGTTGTTTCTTGATGAACCGACAGCAATGCTTGATCATCAATCAACGACTCAACTATGGGATCTGATTATGGAGCATTGGACAAATCAAACCGTTGTAATCGTGGAACATAAAGTTAATTATATTTGGAATTATGTTGATAGAGTCATCGTGATGAATGAAAATGGTGAAATCACACATGATAGTACACCTCAAGATATATTAGATCATCATACAGACATATTAAATGAATACGGTGTATGGCATCCTAACTCATGGCGATATGCCCCAAAATTAACTAAACAGACTACTGAGCACAATCCGTTGTTAAATATAGAGCAGTTAGATGTACTACGTGGCTCCAAAAAACTATTTAGTATAGATGAATTAACGATTTCAAGTGGCGAATGGCTTACAATAACTGGACCAAATGGAACAGGTAAGACAACATTTTTAGAAACGATGATGCAGTTAATTAAATATAATGGTCAAATACTTTATAAGAATAAACACATCAAAAAAGTAAAAGATGCTTCTAAACATATGTATTTCGTTTATCAAAATCCAGAATTACAATTCATCGAAACATCCGTTTATCATGAAATATTTATCAATTATGCTTATCAAGATAAACAGACAGCTCATGACAAGACTCAAGACATGTTGACGTTATTAAAACTTAATCATGTGAAAGACCAACACCCTTTTGAATTATCAATAGGACAGAAAAAAAGATTAAGTGTCGCAACTGCATTAAGTACAAATTCTGAAATTATTTTACTGGATGAGCCAACATTCGGTTTAGACAGTCACAACACCTTTGAACTCATCAAATTATTTCATGAGCGTGTACAAAATGGTCAAACTATCCTAATGATTACACATGAAAATGAGATTATTAATCGTTATGCTACTAGAAGATTGACGATCAAAGACGAGCAATTACATGTAAGCGGTGGTGAATCTCATGTTAACTAATTGGAAGAAATACTCTACATTTATTGATGATGTCAATATTCTAACGAAACTTATTTTAGGTATCGCACTATTTTTCTATGCGATATTTATTCATCAATTTGATTTCATGCTCTATTTAACGATTATTATGTTCCTTTATTTAATCATCATGAGCGGTGTGAGATGGTTACCACTATTAATCGTCATTGTAATCACTTTATTTTTCGGACTCACTTCTTCCTTATTTATGATTTTTTATGGTGAAGGAAGCGAAACAATTTTCAAGTTCGGCATTATTCATATTACTGAAGAAAGCTTTTTAAGAGGTATTCACGTAACCATGCGTACACTTGTTATTTCGTTTTACGGCATGGTTATACCATTTACTTCACAAATCATTTATGTGTTTTATAGTTTCATGCAACATTTAAAAGTCAAACCTAAAATTGCATATGCTTTCATGGCTTCTATACGGATGATACCTCTTATGTTTAGCTCTTTTATGCAGTTAAGACAAGCTTTAAAGATGCGATATGCAGTTATAGATAAAAGTAATCGTAAAGGCTTAAAGTGGATTCACCATTTACTCATTCCAACATTAAGTCAAAGTATAAGAAAGTCTCATAGGTTAGCTGTTGCGATGGAAGCAAAAGGATTCACAAACGGCAAAAGAACTTTCTATTATAAAGTACCTTTCACTAAAAACGATTTATATTTCATTTTAATGACGATTGCACTCGTTGCTGTTGCATATTTATTAAATATTTATTTACCTATAACACACATTTCAGATATTCGATAACATTGCGTTATATTTGACCATACCTTTCCCTAAAAGAATGAAATATAGCGCAATGAAAAGGCTGAGACAAACTTTGTTGTCTCAGCCTTTAATTATGATTTATATGCTTTTAATGCTTTATGTCCAATATCATTTCTATAGAATAATTGTTCACTTTTAATATGTTTGACTTGTTCATATGCATGTTTTTGAGCCGCTTCAATATTATCACCCGTACCGATAACTATCATGACACGTCCACCGTTATTTTCATACTTGCCTACTGAATTCTTCTTCAAAGCACTCACAAAATATTGATCTACATGCTCTAAACCTTCAACTGAATATCCTTTATCATAATCACCTGGATATCCTTTAGATGCTAATACGACACCAACAACACTTTCATCTTTCCATTTTAATGTTATTGGTTCTTTATGATACACCTTGTTTAATATTTCAATAAAATCAGAATCTAATTTAGTCAATAATACTTGTGCCTCTGGATCACCGAATCTTGCATTAAATTCAATTACTTTTGGTCCTTCTTTTGTTAAAATTGCGCCAATATAAATCAAACCAAAATAGTTAATGCCTTCACTCACTAAAGCATCCGCAATAGGTTGTGCGATTTTTTGATTCGTTTCTTCCAATACATCATCTGTAATATGTGGTACCGGACAGTATGCGCCCATACCACCTGTATTTGGACCTTTATCACCATCGAATGCACGTTTATGATCTTGGGCGATACAATCAAATGGAACTGCATATGATTGATTCACAAATGTCATAACTGAATATTCTTCTCCATCAAGAAACTCTTCGAATACTACTTTTTCATGAGGTGTTTGATATAAAGTTTCTACGCCTTCCCTTGCTTCTTCACGTGTTAAAGCAACGATTACACCTTTACCGGCTGCAAGTCCATCTTTTTTAAGTACAATAGGTATTTTGCACTGCTCAACATAATTGATTGCTTCTTCTTTTGTTGTGATTGTGTTATATTCTGCAGTTGGAATATGATACTTTTCCATAATCTTTTTCGCAAATTCTTTAGAACCTTCTAATTGTGCTGCTTCTTTATTTGGTCCGAAGACTTTAGCATTTGTTTCCTCTAATACATCTGTTAAACCATCTATTAAAGGTTGTTCAGGTCCAATTATTACCCATTCAATATTGTTTTGTTCTACAAAAGATTTTATAGCTAAATGATCATTTTCTTGAATATCCGATACAATTGTCGCAACTTCTTCCATTGCGTCATTACCCGGAATGACAAAGACTTCATTTACTAACTTAGACGATTGACATTTTTGAGCTAACGCATGTTCTCTTCCACCTGATCCTATTACAAGTACTTTCATATTGACCTCCTAATGTTTAAAGTGTCTCATACCAGTAAATACCATACTGATTCCATATTTATTTGCCATATCTATTGAATCTTGATCTTTAATAGACCCACCTGGTTGGATAATTGTTTTAATACCTGCTTTTGCTGCCGTTTCTACAGTGTCACCCATTGGGAAAAATCCATCTGAAGCTAAGGCTACATTTTCATTCATTTCGATTGCACGATCAATTGCTATTTTTGCAGAGCCAACTCTGTTCATTTGTCCAGCACCAACACCAACAGTTTGGTGATCGTTTGCAAGTACAATAGCATTACTTTTAACTGAGCGGACAACTTTCCATCCAAGTTCTAAAGCTTTCCATTGTGCTTCAGTTGGTTCAACATCTGTAACGACTTTCATTTCTTCACGCGTTAAAGTTGCATTATCTTTATCTTGAACTAAATACCCACCAGATACGGATACAAATTCTTGTTCATCTTGCGTTTCTGTCATATCAATTTCTAGTAATCTAATATTCTTCTTAGCTGTTAAGACTTCTAACGCATCTTCGTCATAGCTTGGCGCAATAATGACTTCCAAGAAAATAGAATGTAGTTTCTCAGCTAATTCCTTTGTAACGGGTCTATTTAAAGCGACAATACCACCAAAAATAGATTGTGAATCTGCTTCATATGCATAATCGTATGCTTCTTCAATTGATGCGCCTACACCAACACCACATGGGTTCATATGTTTCACTGCAACAGTTGCAGGTTGTTCGAACTTTTTAATAAGTGATAAAGTTGCATCAGCATCTTTAATGTTATTAAAGCTTAAAGCTTTACCATGTAATTGTTTAGCGCCAGCTAATGTATTTGGTTCATTTGAAGTCTTTACAAAAGTAGCATTTTGTTGAGGGTTTTCACCATATCTTAATGTTTCTGACGTATTTCCAAAAAATTCAACAATCGCATTGTCATAATCATTTGTATGTTTAAATACTTTAACCATTAATGATTTACGATAATTTTCATCAAGTTTGTCAGAAGCAATACGTTCAATGACTTCGTTATAATCAGCAGGATCTACGACTGTTGTAACAAATTTGAAGTTCTTTGCTGCTGCACGTAACATAGTTGGTCCACCGATATCGATGTTTTCAATTGCTTCATCTTCTGTTACATCTTCTTTCTTGACAGTTTCTTTAAATGGATATAAATTTACGACTACTAAATCAATTAAGTCGATGTCTTGTTCTTTTAATGCTGTTAAATGTTCAGGAATAGAACGATTTGCAAGAATCCCTCCATGTACACCTGGATGTAAAGTTTTGACTCTTCCATCCATTATTTCTGGAAAGTTTGTTAACTCTGAAACTGAATATACTTCAATCCCAGCATTTTCAAGTGCCTTTTTAGTACCACCAGTTGAAAAGATTTTATAATCATTTTCTATTAATTTGCTTGCGAAATCTTCTATATTTGTTTTATCTGACACACTTAATATTGCATTCTTCATTTTGTAAAGACTCCTTTATTGAATAATTTCTTTCATAACATGTGGATATAATTCGTATTCTAAGTTCTGTATTCTTAATTGTAATGTCTCTCTCGTATCATCTGGATATACTTTACAGCTTAATTGATCGATGATTTCGCCAGTATCCATACCACTATCAACGTAATGAACAGTTGCTCCTGTAACACGTACACCGTAATCTAATGCTTGCCCAACAGCGTCCTTACCAGGAAAACTTGGTAATATTGATGGATGAATATTCAACATTTTACCTTCATATTGTTTTAATAATGTAGGACCAACGATTTTCATATATCCTGCTAAAATAACCCAACTTACACGATCTTGAGCTAATCTTGTGAGTAGTGCTTCTTCATATTCTTTTTTACTATCGTAAGTTCTTGGATCAATGATATAAACTGGTAAATTAAATCGTCTTGCTCTTTCTATACAAAAAGCATTAGGGTTATCTGTATACAATGCTGTTACCTCTATATGGTCTAAATAACCTGCTTCGATATTTTCCATTATTTTCTCAAAGTTCGATCCATTTCCTGATGCAAATACTGCTATTTTAATCATGATTGAACCCCCGTCAATTTGACCTGACCTGTTCCGTTTGAAATTTCACCGATTACATATGCTTCTTCATTTTTTGCTTTCAAGATATCTAAAGTTTCTTGTACATCTTCTTTATTGACGATAAGTACAAAGCCAATGCCCATATTAAACACATTATACATTTCCTGTGCTTCAATCTTTCCTTGCTCTTTTAACCAATGGAATATTTGTGGTACTTCATATGATTGAACATCGATATGTGCATCTTTATTTTCTGGAATAGCTCTTGGAATATTTTCAATAAATCCTCCGCCAGTAATGTGTGACATACCTTTAACTTTTACTTTATCTAATACGGCAAGAACAGGTTTAACATATAACTTTGTTGGTTCAAGAAAAGTTTCTAAATACGTTCTATCATCATCAAATGCATCATTTAAGTTAATTTGACTTTCTTTAATTAAGTTTCTAACTAAACTGTAGCCGTTTGAATGTATACCACTTGATGTAATACCAATTATGACGTCACCTTCATCAACTTCACTGCCATCTATATAGTCATCTTTTTCAACAGCGCCAACACAAAATCCTGCGATATCATATTCTCCTTGATGGTACATTTCGCCCATTTCTGCAGTTTCTCCGCCAATTAATGCACAGTTCGTTTCTTTACAACCGACAGATACACCTGAAACAATCGCTTCAATCGTTTCAGGATTTACTTTATTCGTCGCAATATAATCAAGGAAATACAAAGGTTCTGCGCCAGTCGTTAAAATATCATTCACACACATCGCAACGGCATCGATACCAATTGTGTCATGTTTGTTATAATCGATTGCGAGTTTAAGCTTTGTACCAACACCATCTGTTCCAGAAACAAGAACTGGTTTCTTCATATTTAATTGTGACAGATCAAATGCAGCACCAAAGCCACCTAAACCACCTAGTACTTCCTTTCTCATCGTGCTTTGAACATGTGACTTCATTCTATTGACCGCTTCATAACCAGCTTCTATATCTACACCAGATGCTTTATATGCTTTCGACATTAAGATTACCCTCTTTATCAAAGTATTGTTTATTACTAGCTAAATAAGCTTTTTGACGTGAACTTAAATTTTGATAATATCTTTCTTCATAGTCATAAAGACCTGCTGGATAGTCACCAGTAAAGCTTTCTACACATAATCCATGATAAGGTACGTCTTTATCTAATCCAATAGATCGTATTAAGCCATCAACTGATAAATATGCCAGTGAATCTGCACCGATATAATCTCTAATTTCTTCAGGTGATTTATGTGCAGAAATCAGCTCAGCAGATGTCGACACATCAATTCCATAGAAACTTGGAAACATGAATTCTGGTGATGCGATACGTACGTGAACTTCATTTGCTCCAGCGTCTTTTAACATTCTAACGATACGTTTACTTGTTGTCCCTCTCACAATAGAATCATCAACAAGCACGATATTTTTACCATGTACGATATCTTTTACAGCTGATAATTTCACGCGTACACCTTGTTCTCTTAATTCCTGTGTCGGTTGGATAAATGTTCGAGCAACATATTGATTTTTTACAAGACCCATTTCATAAGGTAAATGACTTTCTTCTGCAAAACCAGATGCTGCTGAAAGTGAAGAGTTTGGTACACCGATTACCATATCAGCATTTAAAGCCGGACTTTCTTGAGCTAATTTTTTCCCTGATGCTTTACGAACTGCATGAACGTTCTTACCAGCAATTGTTGAGTCGGGTCTTGCAAAGTAAATATACTCCATCGCTGAAATTGCAGTCGTTGTTTCCGTTGTGTATGATTCAACTCTTATACCATCATCATTTATAACAATATACTCACCAGCATGAATATCTCTCACGAATTCTGCGCCGAGTACATCAATTGCGCATGTCTCACTAGCAATGATATAAGCACCCGTCTTCATTCTACCGACTGCTAAAGGTCTTATTGCATTTGGGTCAACAGCGCCATATAATGCATCTTTAGTTAATAAAGCAAATGTGAAACCACCTTTAACTGTATTCAAACTTTCTTTAAATGCTTCTTCGAAAGTAGGAGCCTTACTTCTTCTTATAAGATGCATAATCACTTCTGTATCAGAAGAAGAATGGAAAATTGCGCCTTCTTGTTCTAGTTCTTTTCTTAAACTTTGTGCATTGACTAAGTTACCATTGTGGCAAACACCAACACTCATATCATAAAAGTGATATAAAAATGGTTGAATATTTTCAATTCCTTTGTTGCCTGAAGTTGCATATCTTACATGCCCTATTGCATGTTGATTCCCTTTAAAACCTTCTAATTGTGTATCCGTTATGGCATCAGATAATAAACCTAATCCTCTTTCACCTTTTAACTCGAAACCGTTTGAAGTTACTATTCCTGCACCTTCTTGACCTCTATGTTGTAAACTATGAAGACCCATATATGTGAGTTGTGCAGATTCTGGATGATTCCATATACCAAATACGCCGCATTCTTCATTTAAACTCTTGATTTCATGCATTGAGCTATTGCCCCTTTCAATTGCTCATTCAAATCAGATACATTGTATTTAATTTGAGCAACATCATTTTTAATCGTAAATTGAGCATTATCAGTAACACGACCTATTTCAACGGCATCATCAATATCTATAGATTGTCCTTCTTTAACGACAACAATATATCTACCTTGAGTTTCACTAAATAATTGAGCATTTGTTACTGGTAACGTCACATCTAATCCTAAGTTAAAGTGTGTAGCTATTTTTGCAAGTCCAATAGCAAGACCACCTTTACCAACAGCTTGCGTGTGTGAAATTTTGCCTGAACGTATTGCATCTTTAATTTGTTCTCCACGTTTTACTTCTGCTGATAAATCAATTGAACTTGGTTCATGATTAACTTCTTTAAATAATAACTTTTCAACCTGACTACCACCAAAGTCATCTTTTGTTTCTCCGACTACAAATACACGATCATTTACTTGTGGTTGATAATCATTTAAATACGTCACATCTTCAATTAAACCTACCATGCCGACTACAGGTGTAGGGAAAATTGACGTCCCTTTCGTTTCGTTGTATAAAGAAACATTACCTGATACGACAGGTGTATTTAAAGCCTCACAAGCTTCTGCCATTCCTTTAGTAGAATCTGCAAGTTGTTGATAAATATCTTTCTTCTCAGGAGAACCATAGTTTAAACAATCCGTCATTGCTAATGGTTTAGCACCTACAGAAATTAAATTTCTATATGCTTCCGCAACAACCATTTTTCCACCTTCATATGGATTGTTATAAACATATCTCGCTTCTCCATCTATAGTAGAAGCAATAGCTTTATTTGTACCTTCCACTCTCACAACTCCAGCACTAATACCTGGCTTGATAATTGTATTGGCACCAACTTGTTGGTCATATTGGTCATATGCATAATGCTTAGATGCAATTGTTGGATGATTGATTAATTTCTGGAACACTTCTTCAACATTGATTTCATCATATTGATTATCACCTTGATCAAATTCTTTTGCTTCACCTTCAAGAATATAAACGGGTGCTTCATCAGCTAACGGTTCCACAGGAATATCAGCGTATATTTCATCTTCATAAGACAAGACAAATCTATTTGTATCCGTTACTTCACCTATTACGGCAGAATCTAATTCATGATGTTCAAACAAATCTAAGAATTTTTGTTCTGTACCTTTTTCAACTACTAATAACATACGCTCTTGTGTTTCTGAAAGCATCATTTCATATGGTGAAATGCCTTTTTCTCTTGTTGGTACTTTCTCTAAATGCAGATGAATACCACTTTCACCTTTAGCTGCCATTTCAGAAGAAGATGATGTTAATCCTGCTGCTCCCATGTCTTGAATACCTACTAATTCAGGATAAGTAATTGCTTCTAAAGTTGCTTCCATTAATTTTTTACCTACAAATGGATCCCCAATTTGTACAGAAGGTCTTTTACTTTCAGATGCTTCACTTAGTTCTTCAGATGCAAAAGTTGCACCGTGAATACCGTCTCTACCCGTTTTTAATCCAACATAGATAACTGGGTTTCCAATACCTTTAGCAGTACCTTTTTGAATTTTGTCATGATCTATAATACCAACACACATTGCATTAACAAGTGGATTACCATCATATCTTTCATCAAATTCAATCTCACCTGCTACTGTTGGTATACCGATACAGTTTCCATAACCACCAATACCTTTTACAACACCACTAAACAATCTACGGTTTGTCTTATTTGATAATTCGCCAAACCTTAAACTATTTAATAAAGAAATAGGTCTTGCTCCGATTGATACGATATCGCGGATTATACCGCCAACACCTGTTGCAGCACCTTGATAAGGTTCAATTGCTGAAGGATGGTTATGAGATTCAACTTTAAACACGACTGCTTGATTATCACCGATATCTACAACACCAGCACCTTCACCTGGACCCATTAAGACATGTTCTCCAGAAGTAGGGAATTGTTTTAAAAATGGTTTAGAATGTTTATATGAGCAATGTTCACTCCACATTACCGAGAATATACCTATTTCAGTAAAGTTCGGTTTGCGTCCTAAAATGCTTACGACCTTTTGATATTCTTCGTCAGTTAAACCCATATCTCTATATAAATATTCTTTTTCAATTTCTTCTATACTAGGTTCTAAAAACTTAGACATGTTGTTCCCTCCAACTTTCGATCATAGATTGAAATAATTTAACGCCACTATCTGAACCAAGTAATGTTTCCATGGCACGTTCTGGATGAGGCATCATCCCACAAACATTTCCTTCTTTATTCGTAATTCCAGCTATATCTTTATATGAACCATTAGGATTATCATTGTAAGTTAAAATAATTTGATTATGATTCACAAGTTCTTCGTATAATTCATCTGTACAATAATAGTGACCTTCACCATGCGCAACAGGATAAATGACAGTTACATCTTTTTCATACTGATGTGTGAATTTCGTTTCATTATTAACGATTGTTAACGATTCATTTCTACTTACAAATAAATGACTATCGTTATGTAACAGTGCACCTGGTAACAAACCAACCTCTGTTAAGATTTGGAATCCATTACATACGCCAAGTACTGGTTTACCTTCGCTTGCAAGTCTTTTCACTTCACTAATAATTGGTGCTACGCGTGCCATTGCACCTGATCTTAAATAATCACCAAATGAGAAGCCTCCAGGTATTAATACACCATCAAAACCTTCAAGAGAAGTTTCTCTATAGTCTACATATGCCGCTTCGACACCTGAACGTTTAGCAGCATTATACATATCACGATCGCAATTAGATCCTGGAAATACTAATACAGCTAATTTCATTATGCGTTCTCCTTATCTTCTAAGATTTTAAAACTATATTCTTCAATAACCGTATTGGCAAATAGTTTCTCACTCAAAGTATTAACGACATTTTTAATTGAATTTTCATCTGTTTCATCAACAGTCATGTATATAACTTTACCAACTCTTATATCATTGACTTGTTCATAGCCTAAATCATGTACCGCTCTATTTAAAGCTTGTCCTTGTGTATCTAATACTTGACCTTGTAACGTAATATGCAATTCAATCTTTTTCATTTTATAGTTCCTCCAATTTTTTGTAAAAAGTTTCATAAGTATCGATTAATGAGCCTGTATCTTCTCTGTATACATCTTTATCAAAGTTTTCTTTTGTTTTTTTGTCCCAAATTCTGCATGTATCTGGAGAAATTTCATCTGCTAATAAAATTTCACCATCTGATGTTATGCCAAATTCGATTTTGTAATCTACTAGTATTAAATTCATGTCGTCCATAATTTCACTTAATACTTTATTTACTTTTAATGCTTCTTTTTTAATTGTTGCTAATTCTTCTGATGAGGCAATATTCAATAATGACACGTGATTATCAGTGATAAGTGGATCATTTAACTCATCTTTCTTATAGAATAGTTCTAATAAAGGTTCTTTAAATTCGTGTCCTTTTTCAAAACCTAATCGTTTACAAATTGAGCCTGCAGCAATATTTCGTACGACAACTTCTAATGGGAAAATTTCTACAGCTTTAACAAGTTGTTCTGTTTCAGAAATTTGTTCTACAAAGTGGCTTTCAACGCCTTTTTGTCGCAATATTCCAAATATTTTCGATGTGATTAAATTGTTTAAACGACCTTTTCCAAGCATTTTATCTTTTTTAGCACCATTTCCAGCCGTCACTTCATCTTTATATTCGATTCTCAAAATACCTTCTTGTTCCGTATTGAATACTCTTTTAGCTTTGCCTTCATAAAGTAATGACATATTAATCGTTCCGCCCTTCAAATAATTGATTAAATTGGTTTTCATCTTTATTTAAATCCGTTGATAATTTTGTAATATGTCCCATTTTACGATTTACTTTATTGACCTTTTTACCGTAAATATGAACGTGCCATTCAGGATGCTCACTAAATAATTCTTGTAAATTCAACACATCTTGTCCTAGCAAATTCATCATGATTGCTGGTTGTAGTAAAGTAATCTTTTTCGGTAAATGCCATCCTGCAACTGCAAGTATATGTGTATCAAATTGTGAGTAATCACATGCTTCGATAGAGTAATGTCCTGAATTATGTGGTCTTGGCGCAATTTCATTCACATATAGTTTATGATCTTCCGTTACAAAAAATTCAACTGTAAACGTTCCTACAAAGTATAACTTCGTCATAATTTTTTGAACTTCTTGAATAGCTTGTGCTTCTAAATCTACTCTAGCTGGAACAACTGTCTTATATAAAATTTGATTTCTATGTTCATTTTCTTGTAATGGAAAATAAACTGTATGATCATATAGATCACGTGTAGCTGTTATGGATACTTCTTTAAATAGAGGGAGATATTTTTCAACTACGTATGGTGTATCAGTAATTAATTTTTTTGCTTCATCTAAATCTTCTTTAGATTGAATGACAAGCTGACCTTTACCGTCATATCCACCAAAACGAGTCTTTATAATAAATGGATAGCCAATTGTTTCAATAGCCTCATTCAAGTCTTCTGTTGACTTAACTTCCATAAACGGTACAATTTGAACATTTGCGCTTTCTAATGTTTGTTTTTCAGTTAAGCGATCTTGTAACAAAGCAACTGTTTGGCTCCCTTGAGGAATATTAAATTGATTGGAAAGTTTTTCTAACTGTTCTGCATCTATATTTTCAAATTCATAAGTTACAACTTTAGAGATGTCACCAAGCTGATTGAGTGCATCTATATCCGAAAATTCAGCGTTTATAAATTGGTGTGCTAAAAATCTTGCAGGGCAATCTTCGTCAGGGTCTAAAACGGCAACTTGAAATCCCACTCTTTGAGCAGATTGAGCCATCATTTTACCTAATTGACCTCCACCGACAATACCTATCGTGTCACCTGGTTCTAGGTTATAATAAGTCATTTTGCATTTCCTCCACTTTATCGACTAAACTTTTTTCATAATTAACGAGTTGTTTTCTTACATTTTCATCTGTCATACCAATCATTCTTGCGGCTAAAATACCAGCATTTTTAGATCCGGCTTTTCCTATTGCAGTTGTCGCAACTGGTATCCCACCAGGCATTTGTACTATCGACAACAATGAATCCATACCTTTTAAGCTTTTTGATTCAATAGGTACACCAATCACTGGAACTGTTGTTAATGAAGCTACCATTCCTGGCAAATGTGCTGCCCCACCTGCTCCAGCAATAATAATATCTATATTATGATCAGTAGCATTTTTAGCAAAGTCAACCATTTCTAATGGTGTTCGATGTGCAGAAACGACCTTTTTCTCATATTGGATATTAAAATATTCAAGCATATCACATGCTTCTTTCATGATTGGCCAATCTGAAGAACTACCCATTATAACTGCCACTTTCATGTAGGTCACCCTTTCAAATAGTTGAAATATTTAATCTTTTCTGTGTATATTACAGATATAGCATAACAATTGATCATGCTATTTTCAATGAAAAAACGAACATTTTATATATTTTTTACAAAAAAGTTTGATTTATGTTCGTATTAAGGGCATAATTTTCATTGTATCAATCAATATAGTTCGATTATTAATAGGAGGCAATTTTCATGGTAGCTAAGATATTAGATGGTAGAGAAATAGCGAAGACATATAGAGCAGGTCTTCAGACAGAAGTAGAAAAGTTAAAAGAACATAACATCGTACCTAAATTAACCGTTATACTCGTTGGTAATGATGGCGCGAGTCAGAGTTATGTTAATTCTAAGAAAAAAGCAGCTGAAAAGATTGGTATGATTTCTGAAATTGTACATATGGATGAATCATCTACTGAAGAAGAAGTATTATCTGAACTCGATAGATTAAATAATGACGATTCAGTAAGTGGTATATTAGTCCAAGTTCCACTTCCAAAACAAGTTTCTGAAGCAAAAGTATTAGAAGCAATCAATCCTGACAAAGATGTAGATGGATTTAATCCTATAAATATTGGTAGATTATATACTGGAGAAAGAACATTTATCCCATGTACCCCACTAGGTATAATGGAAATTCTCAAACATGCAGATATTGACTTAAAAGGAAAAAATGTCGCTGTAATCGGTAGAAGTCATATTGTTGGTCAACCAGTTAGTAAATTATTAACAGATCAAGATGCAACTGTTACTTTATTACATTCAAAATCAACAAATACAGAAGAAGTCTTAAAACAAGCAGACGTAATCGTAAGTGCAGTCGGACGCGTACACCTCGTTACAAAAGACTTAGTAAAACCAGGAGCAGTCATTATTGATGTCGGAAACACACCAGATGAGAATGGTAAATTAAAAGGTGACGTGGATTTCGAAGCTGTTAAAGAAGTAGCTAGCGCAATCACACCAGTACCAGGCGGCGTCGGTCCATTAACAATCACTATGGTATTGAACAATACATTATTAGCTGAAAAATGGAAAAACGGACTTGAATAAAATGATAATATAGAAGAAAGCGGAACCGATGACGGTTCCGCTTTTATTTTATGTGGAAGATGGAATGTGCTAACTACCATTATTCCGAATTGTGGTAGTTAGAACTTGCTAACTATCATTTTTCTGAATTCTGGTAATTAGAACGCTGTAACTTCCATTATTCTGAATTGTGGTAATTAGGCGGGCGCTCTCTTAGAGACATTTCTCAGAATTTTATCCCTAACAGCACCTCTTACGGATATTTCTCAGAATTCTGTCCCTAATGATACCATCTTCACACCTACATTTTTTGATTAAAATACTTATATGAAACTATTTAGTGCAAAAGCTATTAAGAAGGCAACTACGGATAACATCGTCTCCATAACGGTCCATGTCTTGAATGTTTCTTTCACAGTAAGTCCTAAGTATTCTTTTACCATCCAAAAGCCTGCATCGTTTACATGCGATAACATCAATGATCCTGCACCTGTTGCTATTACTAGCAGCTCTAAATTTACACCAGATAAATTTTGAATAATTGGCGAAACTATACCTGCTGCTGTTGTTAATGCAACGGTTGCTGAACCTGTCGCAACTCTTATTAAACCTGCAACTAGAAATGCTAACAGTAATGGAGAAAGTGATAGATTTTCTGTCATTTGAGCAATCGTTTCTCCTACACCAGTTTCAATAAGAATTTCTTTAAATCCTCCGCCTGCTCCTATTATTAGAATGATTGAACCTATTGGTAAAATACAATCTTCTACTAATCTTTTGATTGTATTTCTATTCATACCTTGCTTAAATCCAAGTAAATAGAAAGCTACAAAGCATGAAATTAACAATGCAATGACAGGGCTACCAACAAATAATAAGGTGTTTCTTAATAAGCTTGGTAAACTACCTAAATATGGTGTGATGATTGATAATAGCATTAGCAATACTGGTAGTACGATGATAAAGAATGATACAGGTACACTTGGTAAACTCGTCGTTTCATTATTGACTTTTAAAATGTTTGGTGAATTTTCAGGAGTTAATCTCTTGCTTATAAATTTACCAAATATTGGTCCAGCTATAATTGCAGTTGGTAAAGCAATAATGAGTGCATACAATAATACTTTCCCTAAATCTGCATCATAAATTCCAATAGCTGTCATGGCACCTGGATGTGGTGGTACAATACCATGAACGATTGATAATCCGGCTAATAAAGGAATAGCAATCAATAATATATTTGTTTTTGTCGTCTTGTGAATAGATATGACTAACGGTAATAAAATAACAATTCCAACTTCAAAAAATACGGGTATCCCAATAATAAAACCAGACAACATCATCGCCCATGGTAATTTCTTAGGTCCCAATACTTTTATAAGATAATCTGAAATTTGCATCCCTGCACCTGAATCTGACATTAATTTACCTAAAATTGTCCCTAATGCTAGAATACCAACTAAATGACCAAGGACATCACCTACTCCCGATTCATAAGCAGTAACAATTTTTTCTGGGGACAAGCCTGCCATTATTGCTAAGAATAATCCAGCAACAGTTAAGCTAATAAAAGCGTGCCATTTCCATAAAGCAACTCCTAAAATAACAATTACAATTGACAGTAGCGTAATGATTAATAAATATATATTTGAATCCATTATTTTCCCCCTATAATGTTAGCGCTACCATTAAATCACAAAAGTTAAAGCATCAATTGTTTAAGCTGATGCTATACTTTTTCAAATCACTATTATAATAGCCAATACTATATTCAACTGTTTCACTGTTATTATTAAAAGATTGACGTTCTCTAACTAGTAGTGATACAGATGGATCAAGTTCTAAATATTCTGAAGCCGTAATATCTTTTTTCACTGAAAAAGAATCTTCAGTATTGATAATTTCTATATTCGCTTCTTCTAATATTTTATATATAGACAGATCATTATTTTGTTTTTGCTTTTCATATTCATTCAAACTATGAAGTGGATATGGTAAATAATGATTAAATAATATATATGGTCTATTATTTAATAAGTACACTCTTGTAATTTTGTAGGCATTTTCGCCAAACATGTTATATAATTCACTATTTTTTAAATTGGATACGACAGCTATATCTTTAATAACCTTTTTAATTTCGTTACCTTCTTCAACCAATTTCTCTGTAAAGTTTTTATTTTTTGTAACTTTATTAAAAGGTTTATGGCTTATAACGCGCGTTCCTTTACCACTTTTCTTTTCTAAATAACCTAATGCAACTAACTCTTTGATTGCTGCCCTTACCGTAACTTTACTCACATTAAATTCTTTTTCAAAGTCAGTTTCAGTAGGGATATTATTTCCAACAGTATAAATACCATGAATAATTCTATCTTCAATTATTTGCTTAATTTGTAAATATAATGGTCCTTTTTCTGATGATAGTACCGTCATAAATGATTACCTCTCAATATCGTTAATTTCGTTTTTCATGACTTTTATTATATCATCTACATTATATAAAGGGGTATCCCCTGATATTGTGTGTGCTAAAGCACAAGAAGCTGCTGAAAAATCTACTACATCCTGTGGGCTCATGTTAGTTAATTCGGCATGAATAAGCCCACTTGTATATGCATCACCAGTTCCAATTCTATCTAATATTGTGACTTCATAATCTTTTGAATAAAACATTTGATTATTTTTAAATAAATATCCCTTGATGGTATTATGATTACTACTATTAACGATTCTGTTTGTACCTGCAATAATAGGTATATGATATTTCTCTGATACTTTAGGTAATATATCCTCTAGTTGTTCTGCTTTTATTTCTTTATCTGTCGTCATACCTAATGTATTAATTGCATCTTTTTCATTCATGAGAACGATATCCGCTTCATGTAAAATCGACTCATAATATGGTTTGGCTTTTTCATTTCCACCTTCACCCCAAAGAGATGGTCTAAAATTACAATCAAAAACAATTTGTATATTGTGTTCTCGAGCAGCTTTTACGATTTCAAGAATGTTCTGTCGCATCATTTCGTTCATTGCTAATGAGATGCCACAAATATGAAGAACATCTATATTTTTAAAAATTTCTTCTAAGGGATAGTCTGAAATATTTACTGTATTGAAACTACTTTCAGTTCTATTTGTATATGTCACACTACTTGAACGATTACCGAATCCTTCTTCTAAAAAGTACATTCCAAGATTTTGATTTCTTTTTAATATGAAATGACTATCTATTCCAAGTCTTCTAATCGCACTAATCGCAGCTGTCCCAACTGAATTATCGGGAACAGCACTTATTAAGTTCGTTTCATATCCAAATTGCGCCATTAAACCTGTAACATTTACACCTGTTCCAGTAAAACTGTAATTTAATCTATCTGCTTGTCTTAATAGAAGATGGTCCGGGACTGTTAACCGCATCATGATTTCACCATACGCAGCAATTTTTTTATTCATAAGAATCAACTTTTTCTTTAATTTTATGATTTAACCATTCAACATCTTCTATTTTTGTCATACCTGTTTCTTTATCAATAATTGATGAATAAACATGTGGGATGATTTTAGGTACATTATTTTTTAAAGCGATATCTAAAATTTCTTCAAAGTTTTCTAATGTGATGCCACCAGTTGGCTCGAGTCCAAATTGTTCTTCACCACACGCTTTTGCAACAGCTTTATACTCTTCAATTGTTTGCAATCCATTCATAGGGAAAAATTTAATAGATGATCCTCCCATATCTTTTATTAAATTAATTGCTGCTTTAATTGAAATGACAGCTTGTTCTTCACCTGCACCACTAATTGGACCAGTAGATATATTTACATATCCAGGTTTGCCAGAAGGAGATACTAATGAATTCAACCATGTTGTATTACCAGAATTAGCAAATGTTTGGCCAACACTTGTAAATACTTGATTGATATGTGATCCTTGGTAATATTTCGCAATTTCAGAAACGACTTTTGCTTGTTTGTTATCGCCTGCGCCCAATCCAATAGAAATAGCATCTTCTACATTGCTTCCAAAGTCTTTCATTACATTAACAGCATCATTTACATTATCAAAGTCTTTTGATAATACACCGATTACAACATTTCCTTCTGCCGTTTTATATATTTCTTCTATATTCTCTTTTCCTTTAGCCAAGACGTTTAAAGAAACGCGATTTTTATAAAATCTATCTAGTATTTTCATTATATTTCCCCTTCCAAAATTTGTACCATTGTATTGTAAATCGTATCTATTTCATTTTCTTTTAATGGTCTTGGATCTATATCAAAATGACCTTGTTTTACACCATAATCTCTTGTATAAATTGCAGTTTCAGCATTTTTTAATTTATTCACAACTTCTTCAGCAGTTAAATTAATCATTGAATCGTCTACTTTTATGCGACTTCTATAAATTTCTCTACCCGCTTCATCTTGTACAATACTGACGTTAATACCATCATATTGATTTAAAGCATCTAATTTTGTTAACGTTTCTTTCTCTTCTTTTGAATGATCAACTTTTTCATAGTATTCATCTATCGCTTGTAACAAGCCAAATACAGATTCTTTACCAACTTTCATACTTCTGCCAATAAAATGTAACTGTACTTTTACAAAATTAATCCATTCTTTTTTACCTGCAACGATTCCCGTTGTTGGTCCTTGTATCGCCTTTGACCCACTGTAAATTGCTAAATCAGAATGTTGAATATATTTTTCCAAATCTTCTTCTGCAGCTGCATCGACAATTAATGGAATATTATTTCTTTGTGCAACTTCATATATTTCTTCAACTGATGCCATATTTTTTTGTACTGCATGATGAGATTTAACAAATAATATCGCTGCAGTATTTTGATTAATGGCTGACTCTATATGCTCTTCTTTTCCTTCGTTTGCATAACCAACCTCTACTAAATCCCCACCTCCTAAATAAACCATCGTTTCTATTGGTGCTCCGTATTGAACATTATGTCCTTTAAATAAGATGATTTCATTTTGCTGAATACTTTGATTATGCAGGCGTTGACTTTTTCTTTTGTCTCCTTTTGTTACAACAGAAGCAACAGATAACGCTATTCCACTGGAGGCTGAATTTACGACAACAGCATCTTCTGCCTTAATTTTTTGTGCAATGTACTGTCCAGATTTGTCTACTAGATCAGCTATTTCAACATAATTCTGTCCACCAAATTTCATAGCATCCATGACCGTATCTGTTGGTGATGAAACACCTAATATGCTCATTCTTCCACTAGCATTAATGACTTGTTTTAATCCGTATTTATAATTTAATGAACGCTCCATTTGCTAATACGCCTCTTTCTTTAATGAGTTTTGTACCTTTTAATATTTTTCTATCTGAATCGATTAAATCTACTTTTTTATCCATCACATCAAATATTGTCAAATTAGCAACTTGACCCTCACTAAAATCTGATAAATATGATTTATTTATGATATGTGCTGGATTAATAGTTACTGCATTTATAACTTCTTCTAATGAATAACCTAAATTAATAAACTTTGATAAAACATTAGATAAGCTAAATACAGGTCCTTCTAGTCTGTTCTTCTTATAAATATCAGAACTTATCGTATTAAAATGAATGTCATGCTTTTGAGCTAATTTTGCAACTTCAAATGAGAAACTTGCATTACCATGACCGACATCTAAATTCACACCTCTAGAAATTGCATCTTTTAAAACATTTAAAGGATTGCCATTATTGTCAAAAAGATTATTTTCTTTACCATTCAAAAAGTGTGTAATAATATCGCCTTTCCTAAGTAAAGGTATAACATCTTCAATTTTAGGAGGTGCAGATCCTATATGCGTCATAATCGGCAATTTCAAATCATTACCAATTTCAACTGCTTTCTGTAATGGTGTAATGCCATTACCTTTTACAACACTACTGCTAATTCTAGCTTTCAATCCAATAATCATGTCTTTGTATTTATGAACTGCATCATGACATGCTTCAACATTAATCCAATCTAAATTAGATAACTCATCTATTCTTTCCAAACCAATTCTTGAAATATTTAAAAATGAAAATACATTCGTCTTACTCGATTGAGCTCTGTAATATAGTTCATCTATTCTATTTGCACCACAGCTTCCTGCATCAACAATTGTCGTCACACCTTGTTTAATACCGATGTCGTCGATATTGTCACCATAAGGAGAAAAATCCGAAAAACCATGTACATGCAAATCAATCCATCCTGAAGAAATAAATGAATGCTCACCATTAAACAACAATTCACCATCAATTGAATTTGGTGCAGCAATTTTCTTTATAACCCCTTTTTCTATTAAAATATCTACTTTCTTACCACCAACCATTTCGATATTTTGTATAACACCTGTACTTTTCAAAATGATCACCTCTTCGAAAAAGATTATAACATTATAACGTTTGGAAACGCAAACATTATAATGTTATAAAGTTTATAAATAAAAAAACCACCCCATTATGCCGCTCATAATGGAATGGTGTTTCGATTACTTCTATTATACGTTTGTAATACTCATTTTTGGACCAAATGGTTCGAAGTGAACATCTGCTTGGCCAATATTTAATTTTTCTAACTCATCAAATATTGTATCCATAAATGTGATACCACCACATAAATAGATGTCGACGTCTTCATTAATCCAATTGCTTAATTCATTGCTTGTTAAATATCCGTCTTTTTCTTTTAAATGATAAGTAACTTCTACATTTTCGTTCATTGCGTTTAATGCATCTACTTCTTCTTTAAATGGTACGTCTTTTTCTGCTTCATTTACATGTACGAAATGAACATTTCTACCTTTATATGCTTCATCTTCTAACATAGCAAACATTGGTGTAACACCTGCTCCGGAAGATAATAGTAATAATGTTTTATCTTTTTCTGATTCTACTTTGAAATCACCTGCTGGAGCTGAAAGTTCAATAGTATCTCCAATTGAATATTTATCATGTAAATCATGAGAGACTAGACCTTTTTTCTCGCCTTCTCCTTCACGTTTAACAGCAAATCTTATTTTACCGTCATTTTTTACAGAGTAAATTGAGTAATGCCTTAATGCTAAATTATCATCGTTCGTTGGTTTAATACGTACAGTGATATATTGACCTGCAACAAGTTCAGGAATTTTAATGTTATTTACTGGTTCAACTTCGAATGATTTCATTGAAGTACCTTGGTCTTCAATATTTGCAATTTTAAATGATTTAAAGTCATCCCAAGCTGCCGCTTCATACATTGATTTTTCCATTTGAATAAATACGCCTGCGATTTCACCATATGCTTCTTCCCAAGCATTCATAATATCATCTGTAGCTGCATCGCCTAGAACTTCTTTAATTGCTTTTAATAGGAATTCACCAACAATTGGATAATGTTCTTCTTTAACTTGTAATGCACGGTGTTTATGTGCAATTTGATTTACGTTAGGAACGATTACTTCTAAATGATCGATATGTTTAGCTGCTGCTAAAACTGTTTGTGCTAAAGCTGTTTGTTGTTTACCTTGTTTTTGGTTAGATTTATTAAATATGTTCAATAATTCTGGATGTGCTTCAAACATTCTTTGATAAAAGACTTTTGTAATTTCATTTCCGTATTGTTCTAATACTGGTACTGTTTGTTTTACGATTTCTTTAGTTTGTTCTGATAGCATCAGAAGTCCCCCTCTAAAAGATATATTTTAAATACATGTTTAATTGTAAATAATTTCACAATGTTTTTCAATACAGTTCCCAAAAAGTTTACAAAGTTGTCACTCTTTCAAAAATACATATATTGATTGATTGTTTTTTAACCCTCATATTAAGTATAATTAATATATTATAAGGAGGTTGAACTTTATGAAGCTCACCCAATACACGGATTATTCCTTACGTGTCCTCATGTATTTAGCCCAACAAAATAAACAATCTCAAATAGAAGAGATTTCAAACTTTTATGGCATATCAAAAAATCATTTAACGAAAGTCGTACATCAACTTGTTAAGTTAGGATATTTAAAATCTATAAGAGGAAGAAATGGTGGCATAATCCTCAATCAGTCCCCTAGCGACATTAATATCGGTAAACTTGTTAGACAAACTGAAGATCATTTTGAATTAGTAGAATGCTTTAATATGAAAACAAACACATGCCCAATAGCATTAAATTGTGGACTAAAAAGTGCACTCAATCATGCTTTAACTGAATACTTACGTACCCTTGATCAATATTATTTAAGTGATATCATCCCTAAAAACACCCTAAAAGACACTGTTTACACACTTTAAGCTAGGAAATCGGTCTAAAGGTCGATGTAAATGTGAAAATATTACGATAATATATCATTTAGTAAGGAAATGAAAAACGAGACATGTTATTCTTTCCTTATAGCTTACAACAAAGGAGTACATAAAAAATGATGAATAAAATATTACAATCTCTTACAGTACTTGGTGTTTCTGCTTCACTTGTGACACCTTCATTAACTGCGAGTGCTACAGGAAACAGCCTTCCACAAATTAAAGGTGTCGAAGGTGACGTTGTTGAAAAAGGTGCTGACTACGATTCATTAAAAGGTATAAAAGCATATGATAAAGAAGATGGAGACTTAACAGATAAGATTAAAGTAACTGGTGACGTTGATACTTCTAAATTAGGGAAATACAAAGTACAATATAAAGTTACAGATTCAGATGGCGCGTATAGAACGAAATGGCATTACGTGTATGTTGTCAAAGAAGGTTCATTAAATGGTTCTAAAGACAACGATACGAAAGATAAAGATGAATCTAAAGCTGAAGTAGCATCTAACAAAAAGACATCTACCAAAGATTTAGATGAAAATATGCCAATTATTACAGTGCCAACTAAAGATTTAGTTTATCAAGGTGACCACTTCGATCCGATGAAAGGTGTTAAAGCATCTGACAAAAAAGACGGAGACATCACTGATAAAGTAACTGTTAAAGGTGATATTGATACTTCTAAAACTGGTTTACAATATATCACTTATCACGTTAAAGATTCTGATGACTACTACTACACATACAAAAGAGGCGTTTACGTAAATGATGCCGATTTAGCACCTAATCCTGAATTATCAGGTATTAAAGACATTACAATTAAAAAAGGTCAAGAATTTGACTTATTAAAAGATGTAAAAGCTAAAGACAAATCAGGTAAAGATTTAACTTCTGATATTGTTACAAGTGGTGAAGTAGATACAAATAAACCTGGTAAATATAAAGTTGGCTATGCCGTATCAGATACTGACGGTCATATCTCAGCTGAAGGAAGAACAATTACAGTAAAATAATCATAATTTAGCAAACCAAATGAATAATGTCATTTGGTTTGTTTTTTATTTATCAAAAGTGTAATTTTTAAATTTTCATTTCATTTAAGCACTCATTAAAGAACATTAAAAATATTTTAAACTATTCTTAATAACCTGAAAACTCAATGTTTTTATCAATTTAAAGATGTTTTTTCGTTTTTTTAAATATTTTTAAAATGTACACAAAAATTTAACAATTAGGAAAAAACCCGTCATATCAAAGTTAATTAAATACATTTTTATATTATAACGCTTACACCCTATTTTATAGCCTTGTAAATATGTTTAAATCCTTTAAAATTAAGGTCTAGCCATATATATAGGTATATAGAAAATTGGGAGGTAAAAAACGTGGCAAAGTTAAAGTCAATACTTCTCATGTCAACATTAGGTATTTTACTTAGTGGTTGTTCAAATTTAGAAGTATTAAACCCCAAAGGCCCTATGGCAGAAGATCAACATTTCTTAATTATCTTTTCAATTATTATGATGGTCTTAATAGTTGTAGTGGTCTCCGTTTTGTTTTTAATATTTATTATTAAATATAGAAAAACAAAAAATGAAACATCAGGTACGATGCATCACAACTTCGTCTTAGAAGCTGTATGGTTTATTATTCCAGTAATCATACTTGTGATACTAGCTATACCAACAATTAAATCTCTTTATTCTTATGAAGAAGCACCTAAGTCAGAAGAAGATCCAGTTGTTATTTATGCAACAAGTGCAGGCTTTAAGTGGTTCTTTAGTTATCCAGATGAGAAAGTCGAAACTGTCAATCATGTAACGATTCCAGAAGGTCGACCAGTTCTATTTAAATTACAATCTATGGATACAATGACAAGTTTCTGGGTACCTCAATTAGGTGGACAGAAGTACGCTATGACAAGCATGACAATGGACTGGACATTGCAAGCTAATGAAACAGGTACATTTAAAGGTAGAAACTCTAACTTTAATGGTGAAGGTTTCTCTAGACAAACATTTAATGTTAACGCTGTAAGCAATAAAGATTATGATAAATGGGTCTCTAAATCTCAAAAACGTAAAACTATTGATCAAGACACATTCGATCATCAAATTTTACCTACAACTAAGAATGAGGAACTTACTTTTAGTGGAACACATCTAGCATACGTAGATCCTGCTGCGGATCCTGAATATATTTTCCATGCTTATAAACGTTTCCGCTATGAACCAAAAGATCCAAACTTCTATGATGAAAGTGAAGGTGTAACAGAAAAACCAGTATTACCTGCACGCAAAGTGACTGTTACAAACCCTAACTATGACCGTCATGGAATGAAACCTATGATTCTTAAAAATAACGAAAAATATGACAGTGACTTCAAAAAAGAAGAAAAACATCATATGGATGAAATGGAAAAAATGCAAGAAGATGCAAAAACTGATGATGAAAAATCTTCAGATAAGAACCATGGAGGTGACAAGTAATGAATTTTCCATGGAATGAATTTATCGTTCAAAGTGACTGGATGATAACAATGGCGCAAGTATTGCTTGTATTAACAGGTATATGCGTTGTTGGTGGTCTAACATATTATAAAAAATGGAAATGGCTTTATACAGAGTGGTTAACTTCAGTTGACCATAAAAAAATTGGTGTAATGTATATTATATCTGCAATCATTATGTTCTTCCGTGGCGGTGTAGATGCACTTCTTATCCGTTTACAATTAATGACACCTGATAATACATTACTTAAATCTCAGCATTATAATGAAATCTTTACAACACATGGTGTAATCATGATTATATTCATGGCAATGCCGTTCTTAATCGGTTTAATGAACGTTGTTGTACCATTACAATTAGGTGCTCGAGATGTTGCATTCCCTATGTTAAATAACTTAAGTTTCTGGTTATTTGCTGCAGGAATGGGATTATTTAATATTTCATTCGTACTTGGTGGTGCGCCAGCTGCTGGTTGGACAAACTATGCGCCACTTGCAACTGACTTCAGTCCAGGTACAGGAATTAATTATTACTTAATTGCAATTCAAATCGCTGGTATTGGTACATTAATGACAGGTATTAACTTCTTTGTTACGATCTTAAAATTACGTACTAAATCAATGAAATTTATGCAAATCCCAATGTTCTCAATGACAACATTAATTACATCATTATTAATCATCTTAGCCTTCCCTATTTTAACTGTCGCACTTGCTTTAATGACGTTCGATCGTTTAATGGGAACAAGCTTCTTTGAAGTTGCTAATGGTGGTATGCCAATGTTATGGGCTAACTTCTTCTGGGTATGGGGTCACCCTGAAGTTTATATTCTAGTATTACCGGCTTTCGGTATTTACTCAGAAATTATCCCTACTTTTGCTAGAAAAAGATTATTTGGACATCAAAGTATGGTCTGGGCGATCTGTGGTATTGCATTCTTAAGCTTTATCGTATGGGTTCACCATTTCTTCACTATGGGTAGTGGTGCATTAGTTAACTCATTCTTCTCAATATCTACAATGTTAATCGCCGTACCAACAGGTGTTAAAATATTCAACTGGCTATTAACTTTATATAAAGGTAGAATTTCATTTGAATCACCAATGTTATTCTCATTAGCCTTTATTCCAAACTTCACATTAGGTGGGGTTACAGGTGTTATGCTTGCTATGGCAGCAGCGGACTATCAATATCACAATACTTATTTCTTAGTGGCACACTTCCACTACGTTATCATCGCTGGTGTTGTATTCGCATGTTTCGCAGGTTTAATATTCTGGTATCCAAAAATGTTTGGTCACAAATTAAATGAAAAAATTAATCAATGGTTATTCTGGACATTTACTTTAGGATTCAACTTATGTTTCTTACCACAATTCCTATTAGGTTTAGATGGAATGCCACGTCGTTTATATAAATACACTCAAGCAGATGGATGGTTCTCATTAAACTTCATCTCTACAATCGGTGCATTCTTGATGGGTATTGGTTTCTTAGCTCTAGTATGGAACGTTGTATACAGCTTTGGTAAAGCGAAACGTGAAGCAAACGGTGACAACTGGAATGGTTTAGGTAGAACATTAGAATGGGCTACTGCTTCAGCTATGCCACCACACTATAACTTCGCTATTACACCAAAATGGTATGATACTGAAACATTTGTAGAAATGAAACAAAATGGTAAACACTATTTAGATGATAGAGATTATAAAGATATTCATATGCCTAACAATACACATATCGGATTCTGGATGGCAGTATGTTTCTTATTCGGTGGATTCTTCCTAGTATTCGAAACATATATACCAGCAATTATCTTTGGTGTTGGCGTATTAGCATGTATGGTTTGGAGAAGTTTCGAAAAAGACTACGGCTACCATATTCATGCTGAAGAATTAGAAGAAAATGAAGCAAAATTACGCGAATTACGTGAACAAGAATTACAGGAAAAGGAGGACAATAAAGATGAGTAATGAACACCACAATACAATTGATACTGTTAATGAAACAGGCCAATTAAATAAACTCGGATTTTGGGTCTTTCTTACTGCTGAGGTTGCGTTATTCGGTACATTATTTGCAACATTCTTAGTATTACAGAAAAGTGGTTCATACGGTGGTTTCACTACACCAGAATTATTTGAATTACCGTTAGTTATGATTATGACATTCCTATTACTTGTAAGTAGTTACACTTGTGGTATCGGTGTTTACTACATGCGTAAAGAAAATGTCAAAATGATGATGGTATGGATGATTATCACACTTATCTTAGGTGCAGGATTCGTAGGATTTGAAGTTTACGAATTTACTCACTATGTACATGAAGGTGTTACACCTCAATTAGGATCATTCTGGTCTTCATTCTTTATACTATTAGGTACGCATGGTCTCCATGTTACTGTAGGTATATTCTGGATTTCAGGTGTATTAATCCAAATCCTTACACGTGGATTAAATGAACACAATGCACCTAAAGTATTTATCGGAAGTTTATACTGGCATTTCCTTGATGTTGTATGGATCTTTATCTTTACATTAGTTTATCTTGTAGGGATGGTGAGTGGATCATGAGTAAAACAGTCGTTACACATACAGTCGGTTTAATATTCTCAATTGTACTAACATTAGTAGCTGTTTATGTCATGTTATACACTGGCATGTCACTGCAAGTAAGAACATCAATCATTATTGGATTTGCTTTCTTACAAGCATTAGTTCAATTACTAATGTTCATGCATTTAACAGAAGGACCAGATGGACGCGCAACTGCATTCAAAGTACTCTTCGCAGTAATTATTACTTTATTAGTAATAATCGGTACTTATTGGGTTATGGTTGGCGGACACAGCGCCCATATGTAAAACCTATATATTTAAAGCTGTTAATAAAGTCAGAGACTTTATTAACAGCTTTTTTATTTTGGATAGAATGAATTAATGGTATGGAGTGTGAATTGATTGGTTGGGAGTTGGTTGGCTGGTTGATTGAGAATTTGAGATTGTATTGAGGGTGCTATGTTGCTTGTTTAGTCAGTCTTGCAATATAGAGAGGCGGTATGTTGCTAGTCATGCTCCACTTGCAATATTCAGGGGCTCTATTCTATGTAGCTAGTCATGCGCGTCTTGCAATATAAGGGTGTCCTATTTATCTTGTTTCGCCTGTCTTGATAAATACAAGCCGCCTATTTATCTTGTTTCATTAGTCTTGATAAATACAGACCTCCTATTTATCTTGTTTCACCTGTCTTGATAAATACAGAGCTCCTATTTATCTAGTTTCACCTGTCTTGATAAATGGAATACCCCTAACTTAAATATTTAAGTTAGGGGTATATGATTAAATTAAACCAGTACTATTCTATGATTTATAAGTTAAGTTCTTCTATTATATTCATAGCTACATGAAATTTATTTATATTATGATTTGCTTCTTTTAACCCATCAACATTATATGTACCTTCAGAGAGTACATCACCAGTTACTAGAAAACTAAATAGTTCAAATCCATGAAAGTCACAAACTGCTTGTACTCCAGCAAGCTCCATATCTACTGCAATACATCCTTCTTTTTTCCTTTTATTATACTGTAGGTTTGTTTCTCTAAGTACAGCATCAGTTGTCCAAACTTTACCTTCAATAAATGGTAATGCTAATTTATTAAATACTTCAGTTACTTTATTAGCATTCTTCACTTTAATATAGTCTGATGGAGGGGCGTAATGATATGACATTCCTTCATCTCTATAGCTATGTATAGGTATGATAAATTTATTAAAAGTTCTTTCGTTATCAAGACTACCTGCTGATCCAAACATTACAAATTTTGTAGCACCAGTTACCCAATTACATATCATGCAATATTGAGAAGCAAGCATTGAACCAATTGCAGATAGATAAAATGCTACTGCTTTACCTTTATAAATGAACTGATATATAGGAAATGCTCCATTAGAGGCATTGATTTCACCGATTTTTTCACATTTATTTTCTCTTAGAATAGCATCGTATATTTCTTTAGAATATGTAATTAAGCAAACTTCAACTTTGAATTGTTGTTCACCATAGAAGTCACTCAAATTTACAATTGGTTTCCCTTGTATATCAAATGAATCGGTTATCATTTAATTACCTCCTTCATACATTTATAGTATTTAGCCAACTTTTGATTTCTTTTCCCACTGTTACAGGGTTATCTATATAAATATCATGACCACTGTCAGAGATTGTTTTACAGTATATATGTGAAGGTATATTCTTAATTTTCATGTCTAATATGATTTGATCCTGTTCTTGTGGTAATAAAACCAATACATTTCTGTCAATTAATCGATTGAAGGTAGGTAATTTGATTTGCCTTCTTATTTGCAATAGTTTTAGGATTGAATGTTCATTAATATTAAGTTCATAAACTTGTTTATTTAAATTGAAAGTCATCCTTGCAGTTGATGCTTCTAATAAATTTTGATTCCATGTTTTATATGCATCTTTTTCTGACTCTACAAATTCGTCCAAGTTCTTAAATTGAAAATTTTCTAAATGATTTTTAGTATCTTTAATTTCAACTTCACTACTGTAGTCTAGATCTTCAAGATTAAATAATCCACCATCTAATAATATGATATTCTTAATTTGTGGAACTTTGATACTTAAATAAGATAATAAATCCGCACCTAATGAATGCCCAACTATTGTTAGTTCTTCATTACCATAAATTTTTATCTCTGTTTTAAACCACTCTACTAATTCATTTAAATCATTAACGATAACATCTAGATTCAAACCATGACCCGGCAGATCAATTTGAACTAAATTCATATTATCCAATTGGTTATTTAAATCTTTCAAAAATAATCTATGACTGCCTAAACCAGAAAGAAATAGTATTTGTTCTTCCATATAAGCTCCTTCATTAAAGATATATGTAGTTTTTTCCTTACTTACCTCAACCAACCCTACAAGATCAGGTTTTCAAAGTTACGACTGACTTGGGATACTTTTTCTTGGTTTCCGACTTCTCTATAATATAGGATTGCTTTTTGGTACATTTCGATTGCTTTTTTCCTATTTTTTTGTGATACGTATAATTCAGCAAATTTGTTGAATCCGTCTCCCATAATTTCAAAATCATATCTCACGACATTTGCTTCTAAATCTCTTAGTAACATCATTGCTTCTCGTTCATTACCTACTTCAATAAAATTGCTTACCCGCTCTATACTCTTTTTAATGTACATCTTACAATTACTCCTTTTACCGTTACTATCTTAATTATATTATTGTAATCCCAATATTTACAAAATACAAGTTACTTTAATAAATGATGCCTATTCCACCTATTACAAAAACGGTCTACGATGCCGTGGCATGGTAGACCGTTCTTTATTTTGTATGAACTTGAGTTATTGGATGCTCTATTGGAACAAATTGATTATAAACTTCGAGTAATTTTGATTTTTCATTATTCCAATTATAGATTTCTTTTGCTTGTTTAGTGTTTTCGCTTAATTGATTTCTTAAGCTTGTATCTTTTACAAGTTGATTCACAGCATTAGCTATTTCTGAAGCTTTATGTGAATCCACAACTAAACCGGTATTCGTTTCTTCTACTACTTTCTTAATTTCTGGAAAGTCACAACTAATAACAGGTACGTGAGCCATCATATATTCAAACAATTTATTTGAACTTGCTGAATAGTGATTGAAGCAAATGTTCTGCAACACTTGGAATCCAAGGTATGCTTCACGAGTATATGATGGTAATTCTTGAAATGGTACTTTATCTAAGAAATGAATTCTATCAGCTTGTTTGGAAGCTTCGGCTTGTTCTTTTAAAGTCTGTGTTAACTTCCCTCCTCCGATAAATAGTAAATGTCCTTCTTCAATTTCATCCATTGCTTCAATAAGTAATTCAAGACCTCTTCCTTGTTGGAGTCCGCCTTGATAAAGTAAAATTTTCTCATCTTCATTGATGCTTATTTTCTTATGTAAATTGATTTGTGGCTTTTCTTCAATATTGTATTTCTCTGAGTAGTTATACAATGTTTTTGGATAGAATCCATATATATCTTCATTGTATTTTGCTCTTGTATGATTTTCTACAATCATTTGATCTACAAATTTTAACATGAACGACTCAATACGCTTAATTGTCTTCGGATTGTAACCCGTTCTGTCTGATTGAACTTCATGGCTATCATAAATTAAAGGTTTTGGTTTTAAGCGTAATTTAGAACATACGATAGCTTGAGGTAATGTGTTTAAATCATTTGCATGATATATATCAGCATTTTGTATATAACCTTTTACAATCATTCTCGTAATAATTGCACCATTTATAAACCATCTTCTTATTTTTTTAAACTTTATCATACCTGCAGCAACCACGAGTGATAACAGATAAGCTGCCATTAATGTGAAACTTATATAGAAAAGACTTGGTATAATAACAATTTGGACACCAGCTACTACTAATAAGAATTTCTTGCCATGATCTTGATAAGCTTGCAATAACCATGGATATCTCTTCACTCTATGAACTTTAAATGTGTTAGATATTTCTTCATAAGCTGAAATAGCAGTATTTTTTGGGTCATTTATCGCAATTAAATTTACGTCATAACCATTATCCGCTAAAGTTGTACACTCTCTATTGACTCTTGCATCATTCGTAAAATGATTCCATACAAACATTGTGACCTTTTTCATTTGATAACCTCATTCCATGCAATTTATAGTATCCCTACTTGGAATAGCAGTATATATATCCAAGCCACACCCATTATCCCAATCATCGCTAATAAACTTGTTGGTCTTTTTTCTTTTTGTATGACTGAATCATCTACCTCTTTATTACGTTGTTGTTGGATTTTAATACGTTTATATTCTAATTGTTCTTGTTTCGATTTCTTCTTAACTTTCTGAATGAGATTAACGTACCTCGCCACGATATCATTGACTTCGCCATACGCTACCATCTCACCGTAATGTATCCAAATAGCTTTTTTACACATTTTTTTAATTTGTCCTGCTGAATGAGATACAAAAAATATTGTTTTTCCTTGTTCTTGTAAATCGTGCATTTTATCTATACATTTATTAGAAAAAGTTTCATCGCCTACTGACAATGCTTCATCGACAATAAGTATATCTGGATCTGTATGAATCGCAATTGCAAAGCCTAATCTTGATTTCATACCACTAGAATATGATTTTAAAGGTTGATAAATAAATTCATCAAGTTCACTAAACTGAACAATATCATCAAATTTTTCATTTATTTCTCGTTGCGTCATACCGTGCATTAAACATTTATAATGAATATTTTCTTCACCTGTAAATTCAGGATTTAACCCTGCGCCGATCGCAATCAGCGACGGCTTACCATTTGTATAAACTGTTCCAGAAGAAGGTTCAACAACACCGCCTAGAATATTAGATAAAGTTGATTTACCTGAACCATTCAGTCCAATTATGCCTACAGATGTCCCTTCTTCTACTTCAAATGAAATGTCATGTAAAGCATAATAAGGTTTAGATTTATAACTTAATCCAAAAGTAAATAA
Source organism: Mammaliicoccus sp. P-M58 (assembly GCF_022386165.1). Lineage (NCBI taxonomy): Bacteria > Bacillati > Bacillota > Bacilli > Caryophanales > Staphylococcaceae > Mammaliicoccus > Mammaliicoccus sp. P-M58. Next base: position 87,947 of record NZ_JAJNJI010000009.1, on the reverse strand, counting down.
AGATAGCAGCTTATCTTTTCTGTTTACATTTAAATCGTAAACTTTCGAGACATTTTCACATTTTATTTTATAAGTTTTTGTCATCTCTATCACCTTTTCTTAAAAATGTCATAAGCTTTTCAATATTATCTTCCCATATAAGGTGTTCATCACGATATTCACGTGCATTCCTTGCTTTAATGGATAAAGCTTGTTCATCATATTTTAATGATTCAATTTCGTTTACGATTGTATCTATTGAAGCTTGTTTTCTTGCAAACCCTAGATTATATTTTTGAATAATAGCTTCAGTTGGACCACTAATATTAGATATAGGAGGTGTTCCAACTCCAATTGCATCTACAATTTTTCCAGGCATCACATTCATAAACACATCAGAAGATTCTAAAATTGAAAGTGAAATATGATGTTTAGATATTTCAGTTAAACAAGCTGTTCGATCCATCGGTTTTTTCACTTGAATATACTTACAATCCCTCACAGCTTTTCTAAACTTGTCAGCTTGCACACCGTAAACAATCGCTGTAACATTGATTTGTTTATCATTTAAAGCTAAGCATATTGAAATAAGTTTATCTACATCTTGGGCATACCCAATATTTCCTGTATAAATAACACTAAAATCATTATATTTTTCTTCAGTTATCAGTTCATTTCTTGAAATGCCATTTGGCAAATAAAATATGGGTACTTTTCGCTGTAATCGCTTCTGAATATGTGACCTAAATGCTTCATTATTAATGACAATTTTATCTGCAGAATTATACATTTTCTTCTCTAAATATTTTAATAGTGGCATAAATAAACTTATGTTAATATGCTTTAATCCATTTACACTGTCTGGCCATAAATCTCTAATTTCTAACACATATGTCGGATGTTTCGCACTTTTAAAAAATAACGTCGCCCAAGCTAGAAATATATTCGGACTAGATACATACACAATTTCATAATCGTCATTGTGCATTTTCAAGAAGACTCTTAATCTAACATATTGTTCTATATAATAGACTAACCTCATGATAAAATTACTATTTTGCTTATTACCATGCATTTTCATTCGAATAATTTTCTTCTTTTCTAATTTATTTAAAGATTCATCTGTAAAATATGATTGATCTTCAAATAAACTTTGGTTAGGATATGTTGGCTCGGTTGTTAACATTGTCGGGTCAGAACCACTTGAACGAAAAGCTTTGAACATCATTTTCATTCGATTTGCAGCAGACCCCAGTTCTGGATAAAAATTTTGTGAAATCATTAATAATTTCTTTGTCATATTATGAACACCCTATAAGTAGTCTAGTAATTTCCGTTTAAACCTTGAATGAACCAATGAACCTATTAATAATAATATAATTGTTAAAAGCCAAAAATATAAATGATCATGCCATTGTCCATACACGGAAACATTACCATGTACAAACGCTGTACGATAAACACCTACTAAATATGCAAATGGATTTAAGCTTGCTAACCTTTGTAAAATACCGTGTGCTTCTTCCATCGCCCAAAAAATAGGTGTCATAAAGAATAGCATTCTTATAACATTTTGTAGTAAATTTTTAGTATCGCGAATAACAATAATTAATGTACTCATAATTAATGAAATACCAAAAATAATTGCATAAGATGCGACTAAAAAGTATATAAACCAAAAGTAATGCCACCAAGGTACATATCCATTAATGACAGATATGACAAATAAAATGGCCGATGTAATCATTAAATTAATCATATTATTAGTTAAAGCTATAGATATAAATATTGAAGATGGAAACTTCATTTTTGATAAGAGTCCAACATTTCCTTGAATAGCAGATGCACCTGTATTGATCCCTTGTGATATAAACAACCAAGGAAATAAACCTGAAATAAGATGTACTAAAAATGGTACACCTACTACTTGTGCACTCGCATCTCCTCTTAACCCTAAACCAAACACAAGATAATATACAGCAACTTGTAAGATGGGTTGTAATATATTCCAAAATACACCAAGATAATGATTGGCATATTGACTTTTCATATTATAAATTGCAAGTTTAAAAATTTTAGGTAAATTATTAAATTGTTCTTTAAAGATTTCAGTAACTATCTTCATATATAACGACCTACTTGATTTTTATTTTTCAATAAGTTCAAATTGTGAAGCGCTGATCCATGATGTTTTCTCAATTTTTTTACTTGCATAGACAGAAATTGTAATAGATGCTTGTGGTTCTATCGTCAATTCTAAATTGTTTTTACTCAAATCTACTAAGTCGATTGACTCACTTTCTATATCAAAATACACTGTATCTCTGCCATTTTTATTATGATAAAATGTTCTCAATTCAAGTGAAATCGTGTTATCCTGCGTATTCGTTAAAATCATTTTCTTTTGATTGTCATAACTAAATTTAGGTGTTAATGCACGAAATAACTTATGTTCATTTTGTATAACTCGATAGAAATCTTCAGTTTGAATCATAACATGAGCCAAACTCTCAACATCCCTATTTGTATCTTCTTCTAATTGAATTAATCGATCCTCTAAAGTGTTCATTTCATTGATTTGAAAATAATTTAAAATTGGCCAATGATGTTTAATCATCAATTTATGTAACATTTGATTCTGCTTATCTTCTTGATTAATACTCATAAATTCAAATAAAATATGCCTCGTATTGATTAAGCTAAACACATCTAAATAATCATCACTTTCTTGAACAATACAGCTATGCCAACCGTTCATTCTAGATTCGTAATACAACGTTTCATAAGGATGATAACCTAATTCAATCGTCTTATTGAGATCATTTCTATTAATAAATTCTAATAAATAATCCTGAGATAATTGATCCACTGGAAAATCTTTAGCCCATTTTTTGATTGCATTTTCATACGGTAAAAATGAGTCTGCTCTTTGTATCCGCTTCGGAATAATACTTTTAGCAAGTTCAAAGATAGTAGACTTTAAATGTATACAATGATTAAACGACCTGTTCTCATGATAATAATTGATTAAATAAATACTATGATCTGTTTCATATAACTGATATCTATCAATCAAATTTGAATTGACTGCTAGTTGATCCATATTAAATAGCGTATGCTTTAAATTTAAATTATATGCCATTTTTTGAGAAATATATTCATCTGTACGATAAATATGAGCAGCTTGTTCATGTTCTAATTCATCTATATTTTTTGTATAAGTAAAGAAATGCACATCATTGATATGTTCTTTAATATAAGATAAGGATACTTTAGAATCATGACCAGCTGTAATAGAACAAATCACTTTTTGATTAAATTGAAATAAATATTCAACCGCTGCTTCAATTTCATCATTAACGATATCATATACTTCTTCTGCTGATTTTTTAACACATGGTTTGATTGGATAAATTCTTTTAATAGTATGGTCTGTTATATTGAATCTTGTATTGGCATTGAATTTATAAACATCTTTATATTTGCTATAGTCTAAAAATCCATATGACTTATGTGCGATTCTTTCACAAGTCTTATCAAAACATAATTTCACGAGTTGATTCACTAATTCAGAATGACTAGCATATAAATCATGAGACGCATGATAATACAATGATAAAAATGACGTTGCATCATTATATAGTAGCAAACGTCCATTATACTCTATCAACATAACATACCTGCCATTATAAAAACTCATCTCTTCAAGAAAATCATAAGAATCTATTTCGTGAGATAATAATTGGGCGCATATTTCAGGATATTTCAAGTCGACATGTTTCGTATGCACAAAATGACCTAATATGACTACTTTGATGTCATTCTTTGTATACTCATAAGAACTTAAATCATTTGAAAAATAAATCGTAAAGTCAGTGAATTGAACATATTGACGATAGTTTTTATCTTCAATTGAAATTTGTCGAGGAACGATCATATATGCTTTGTTAAAATTTATGAATATATTATCCATCATACACACCCCCTTATATCAATCACGTAATTATTGCTGAACCTCTTGTTTTAGGTGTTCAACATATTGATTTAAATCATGGTCTTCTGGACGTTTATATTGATCATACAAACTATATATTTCTAAAAATCGTTCTACCGCTTCTTTTCTTTCTTCCGGTTTTACTTTTTCTAATCTTGGTAAATACCAGCCTTTAACGTAAAAATTAAATCTATGTTCTAAGTAGGATGTTAGTAATCCATGTTTTTCGTAAAATGGAATTCTTTCAATTTCTAACGTGTAATATTTATCAAATAGCTTCTTAGAAATCGAATTTGTAACTGATCCAGACACAGCAGCATAATACATATGAATAACATCTGTTACAGCTTGTACTTTTTTAGAATGAATCATTAATTCTTGGAAGAATAAAGTATCTTGGCCAGCAGCACCTTCAATCATTCGAATATGATTATCTTTAATAATTTGTGATTTAATAATTAAAGCTTGAATACTTTGAGCACGTAAACCACATTTTTTCATATATTTTTTAGGATCTTCGATTAATAATTTTCCGTCGTTATACTTCATCACTGTGCCAGCATAATTAAACAGTGCTCTGCGCTTGTTATCTTCTTTAATAATATTACCGACAACCATATCAACATCTTTATTCGATTCTATTTCTTCTAATAATGTTGCATAACCATCACCAGTAGCTTCGTTATCAGGGTCTAAATAAGTAATATAATCTGTAGAGGCAAGTTCAGCACCTTTATTTCTTGGTCTTGAAGCACTGCCTGACCCTTCTTCATATGCATAGTAAACGATATCTGGGTATCGTCTTCTTAATCGATTAATAATAGATATCGTTTCAGAATCCGTACTACCATCATTTACGAATATAATTTCCATTTCTTTAAATATTGAAGATCTTCTTAAACTTCTCATACACTTGTCTTCTAAATAAGTACCATTATTATGAATTGGGATAATAACACTTAATTTTTTATTGTGGTTATTTTGACCATATAAAGATGCATCATAAATTTCTGATTGATCTAAATTATAGCCATTTTGAGACTGTGTGGTATTCAATTGATAATCGAATATATTTTTATGATACATTGTTACATATTTATCTTGGGCTTTTTCAATAAATTGATGTGCTTCATGTTGTTTATCTTTCGTAACAAAATCAACATCTACATATTTAAATGCTGTTAATAAATCTTCTAAATAGTACTCCTCATATTCAATTGAATCTTTCATGTAAGTTATAAAATCATATTGTGATACATCTTCTATTGTATCTTGAGCTTCTATAACATCAAACTGAACATGTAATTGTCGATATAGAATGTCTTTCATTTTATCCGTTAATGCATCAACAATTACGAGAATTTGTGATGCTTTTTGAGTCGGTTCAATGCCAATATATGATAGGACTTCATCTAAACGATGATACGTCGTACAATTTCTCATCACACTACGTATACTTTTGGCCTGCATATCTTCTATTTCATATTCTTGATATTGGTTCATGATTGGTGCCACATCTGTTTTATGATTAATCATAAATACATTTGGAAATTGATTATTAACACCTACTGAATAGTTAGATAAGATTAAATTCCCAAAAGCCTGCAATTCAAATATTCTATTCGCAAACATCGTTTCTGAATATTTTACTGAATTGACATTTACAGCCCATCTATATACTTTATGCAATTTCATTAGTTCTTCATGATCAATTGGCATTGTTAAGTATGGGATATATTTCATTGGGAATTGATAACGTCTTCTTCTTAACGGTAAGTTTCTATCGACAATTGTTAAGTCATTTTCATTATTAATCAATTCATCAAAGATTCTTGCAGATTCTTGGTTTCTAACAGGATATTTCTCAGTCCAACTTCCTGCAAAAATAACATCGTTTTTAAATGATTTATTATATGGACTTCTCGTACCTACTGGATTATGGTAATGAGGATTAATACCAAATTGAAGTACATGTACTTTATCATTTTGACAATATTCTTTATAATCTTCTACCACTTCAGCAGCAGATGTCAGGATAATATCGCATTCTGTCGCGATATCTTTGTATAAATGGAAATTGACAGGGTCTTCTTTAGAATAAAAGACGATTGGTATATTAAACTTTCTAGCCTTTTGAATGCCTTCAATAAGCATTCTTCGCTTCTCACTATTTACTGAAGCTAACCCTGTCCAACTTCCGTCTATACCTCTCCATGCTGTCGCAACAATCACAACATCCATATCTCTACTTAAATCCGTAAATTCACTATCTAAATAAACGATATTACCTATATCTTTAAATGAGTTATATAAAAATTCATCAGCAATGAGACCAACTTTGTATTTATTTTTAATAAATACACGTGACGTATCAGAATTCACAAGTTTTGATAAATGTTGTTGGTGATTTTCAAGGAAATCTAATTTGGATTCTTCTGCTACTTTTTTATAGTAATTATGATGATTTGTATGATCTTTAACCTTTTTTAATTTATATAGTCCATACATATAATCTTGTTCAACAATATCTAATACTTCTTCTAATTGTTCAACTTTTGTTTTATCATCAAAATTAACTAACGCCTCTTTAGTGGATTCGATATTACTTTTTTGATTGATATTTGTTGGCATATTTGAAGACATTATGATTTCCTCCTATTTCTCCAACTCCAGTATTTCGTTTGAATCTTTCCTAATTTAGAATTTTTCAAATTCATATATAGTCTTTCATACTGCGCTTTTTCTTCTTTTTTATTTGTTTTTTGTAATGAGATATTTTCGTTTATCAAACGAACAATTGCAGATTTTGACTCTTTTCTTTCTTCTTGAAAGTTTGTAATCATATCCAGCTGTTCTAGTGTTAACTCGTTATAATTTTCATATTGCTTAGCTTCTAAATCTTTAATAATACTTTTATCTTCTAAATCATTTAAGCTTATCCAATATTTTTTCTTTTTAATAATGACCCTTACCGATTCTGCCTTTAAGAACACCATATCAATCGAGACGTTATTGAAATCAAATTGTTCTTCATCCAATGATAAATCGATTGATTTTTGCAATGCACTATCTTGATAAAAGACTGTAGATTCTTCTATTGATACTTTTTTATTAATAAGAATTGCTCTATCTATATCTTTCGTAGGCACAAACCCTGTAAATGTCCCTTTATTAAATACAGCTTCTAACACTTCACCTTCAATTAAATACAACGCTCTAGATGAAAAGTTCTTTTCTTTAAACAACAAGTTATAATCAACTTTAAATCCTAGTTCTCTATTAATTTGTGGTGTAGAGAAATGACGTAAATCCACTCTTATCGTATCAATAGGTTTCGAAATTAATTTGATAGAATGATTTAATCTTGTCCATCCTATAATATTCGTACCTCTCACAATTAATCCATAAAGTTCACTTTCTATCACTTTTACAGAAATAACTTTTAATGCTTTATTTAAATAGTCAGACGCATAGCCGACCGTAAGTTCATCATTATCTACATCAAATATTTCTTGATTTTCTGGTTCTCTTAAAATAATTTGAAAGCTTAAACCGCTTTGAATAATTGGACTTTTAACGTCTATCATATGAAGACCCCTCAATCTTTACTTATTAAATGAAAGTGCAATATCTTTTCCGAAAGTATATAAATTACCGTAGTTGTAATATTTAACTTGCTCAAATTGTGATTGAACAACATTTTTCGTATCGAAAATGACTTTGTCTTTCATACCTTCAAAATCTTGATCTACTAAAGTTTTGAATTCTGAATGGTCACTCAAAATCAATACAAGAGACGCATCTTTAACTGCTTTTTGAATATCTTTTTGGACAAATCCTAGCTCAACATGTGGATCATATGCTTCTACTTGAATATCATTTTCTTTTCTCAAATCATTATAAATATCAAATGCTGGTGATTCTCTGACATCGTCTACATCACCTTTATAAGTTAATCCAAATACAACAACCTTATGACCATTTAAAGTTTCTAAAATTTTCTTAGACTCATTAATAACATATTGAGGCATTGAACGATTAATACGTCTACCTTCTTGAATGAGATTCGTTGTTTCTGGATCTTTAGCGATAATGAAGTATGGATCAACTGCTAAACAGTGACCACCAACACCTGGACCTGGTAAGTGAATATTCACACGTGGATGTTTGTTCGCCATCTTGATAACTTCTAATACGTTAATATCTAAATGATTACATACCATCGCAAGTTCATTTGCTAGCGCAATATTCAAGTCACGGTAAGTATTTTCCATTAACTTACTCATTTCTGCTGTCTTAGCATTTGTTTCAATCATTTCACCTTGTACGAATGTTCCATATACACGTTTACCTGCTTCAACACATGCTGGCGTTATACCACCAATAATTCGATTGTTATGAATAAGTTCATGTAATATTTTTCCTGGTAACACTCTTTCAGGACAATGTACTAAGAATATATCTTTACCAATTTCAAATCCTTGGCTTTCAAGATATGGTTTAACATGGTCATCCGTTGTTCTTGGTGCTATCGTAGATTCTACAATGACAGTATTACCTTTTTCTAAAAATGGTACGATGGATTCAACTGCACCCATTACTAATGAAATATCACATGATTCGTATTGATCATCATTATTTGGTGTTGGAACTGCAATGATAAATGCATCGGCTTTTTCAGGTTGCATACTTGCTTTAAATTTATTTTTAGCTAACACTTCTTCATAAGCTTCTTGTAAACCAGGTTCTTCAATATGAATTTGACCATTATTTAATTTATCTACTGCTTCTTTATTAATATCGACACCTACAACATCTACACCATGTTTCGCAAACATAATTGATGTTGGTAATCCAATGTATCCTAAACCAATAGTAGTTAATTTCATATTATATCCATCCTTTAATAATTAATTGTTAAGCTATTACTTTCGTAATGTTAAATATATTGTAACTTCTATGAATACAATAAACAGTCGTTTAACAGATACTTAAGGAAGGGTTTACACTCTTTTATCATTGTTTACAATTGCTCAATATTTCGTGTAAAAAAGTACCTTAATCATATGATTAAGGTACTTTTTTTATTAATGATTGAGTTCTTTAAAGTATTGTTCGATATCTTTCTTTATTTTAGGACCAAACGTTTTAGAGTAACTATTTGATATATGTCCTTTATCCATATATACAATAACATTACCTATAACTGGCGCAAACTTTCCATTTTCTTTGAAATACGATGTATAGTCTACATATTTTGTATTTGCTGGTTTTTGTTCAAGTTGGTCCCATTTAGATTCTTTTGGTAAACGTTGTTTAGCATTCATCTTCTGTATCGTTTCTTGTTCTCCAAATTTATCTAATGTTTCTGGGACATTAAACTCATATCTCGGATTATCTCTTATTGCCATAATCGGTGTTTTTGTATTTGTAATGTTTTGATATTGTTTTAATTGTAATGGATCGATTTGTCCATTTACATCTGTACTTGAATCTGCAGTTGTTACAACTAAATCGACGTCTTGTTTATCAAGTTCTTTAATTAAATTTTTATTCCAATCGGTACAATCTCGGTCACTGTCTTTCGTTGTTAATACACAGCCACTTTTCGTCATGCTTAATACTCTATAATTTCCTTCTTCAGCTGCTTTTTGAAGTGCGCCTAACCAATGTTGTGCATGAGAACTCCCTACTAAGGCAATTGTCTTATCATAGTTTTCTTTTTTACCGTACTCTCCTACTAGAACTTTTGATTCACCTATTTTTTGATGAACTTTGTCTCTTGTAGAATCAGGTGATTCATTTCTGATTTTTGAAAACTCTGGTATCGCTTCTACATCTTCTTTAACTTTCACATGCTTTTCTACTGCCATTGCACCGGGATAATTTTCACTCAATGCTACCTTTTCTTTTTCAAAAGGATTATTAAAAATAACGAAATATAAAGATGCGATTGCCAATAACTGTATCGCTAACCCAATGCCTAATTTTTTGAATGCAATTTTATTAGAAGAAGCTGATCTGATTGGCTTTTCAATATAACGTGTCATTAAATATGATAATAACCATGATAGTAAAATCATGCAAATACCTAATACAATTCCAGGTCGTTCATTATTATGATATTGATAAAATGATAAAATCACCCAATGCCATAAATATAAACCAAATGACAATCCTCCAACTTTGACCATTATAGACGAGCCTAAGAATTTCTTTACACCATATTTAGTTTCATAGTTACCAGAAACGAGTATAAATACGGCACATAACATTGGCCATAGTCCAATAAACCCGGGAAACATGGTTGATACATTAAAAATAATACCCGTTAGAATCAAACCAATTAAACCTAACCATCCAATTAAACTTGCTACTATGTGATTAATTTTAATTTTATTAAGATTGATTGCTAATAATCCGCCGAGTGAGAATTCCCAAACTCTTGTAAATGTATGGAAATATGCCCAAGGTTGATTGACGTGCGTTAAATAAATAGAATACGACAACGAAACGATAAATAATGTACCTAAACAAAGGTTAATTACATTAATAATTTTTAAGTTGGTGTATTTTTTATATAACATAAAAATCAAACTAAAGATGACAAACCAAATAATATAGAATTGACCTTGAATCGACATTGCCCAAAAATGTTCAACTGGTGTCTTCATTTGATCTTTATTTAAATAATCTGTACTCAATAAAGCGAGTTGCCAATTTTGATAATAAAATAATGAAGCAATGATTTCTTTTATCGTTTTGCCTAGTATTGACTCTGGTAATAAGAAAAAGCTTAAGATAACTGTTACAAGTAAAACTGTTATAACAGAAGGAAATAATCGTTTAATTAATCCTGTTATGTAAGGTATAAATTTAAATGACCCTGTTTTATTGTATTTTGAAATAATGGAAGTGGTAATTAAGAATCCTGAAACAACGAAAAATACATCGACGCCTCCAGACACTTTCCCAAACCAAATATGATATATTGCAACTAATAATGCTGCAATAACTCTTAGCCCTTCAATTTCAGGTCTAAATTTTTTGTCTAGATTAATAGGATTTGTCTGCATATAAAAATCTCCTTTAAGTATTATACAGTTGTAAGTATATATATAAGGATATTTATTAGAAAGACAATTAATTAATATTTACAATATCTTAACACCCTATTAAAAAATCCCTAACAATTAGCTTGTTAGGGATTGAGATTGCATCTTATTTAAAGTGCTTGTATAAATCTTTCATGAATTGCTCATAAATGACATCACCGTCGAAATCGTTACTTCTTTCTATACCTTTTTGAATGACATTTTGAACATCATGATGATGATAATTTTCAATGACATTTGCAAGTTGCTCTCCATATTGTTTAGCATCTTGATAGTCTACTAAATAACCGTTTTTCTGATTTTCAATTAGAAATTCAGGACCATAACATCCTTTATAACTGATAACTACATTTCGTTGATACATAGCCTCTAATATAACAAGTCCAAAACCTTCAACTCTAGATGGAACAGCCGTAATCTTACTTTCAGCTAATACTTGTGATAATGCGTTTGTAGTAGGCTTAAGTTTTACAATATCTTGAATATTATATTGATTGATCAATTGGTGGTATTGTTCTTTTTCTTGTCCATCTCCATATAATTCTAATTGAAATTGGTATTTTCTCATTGTGTCTTGAATTAAATTGATACTATTCAGTAACAAATCAAACCCTTTTTCATGCTCAAATCTACCTGCAGCAACAATTGTATTTTGCTTATCTATGTTATATTGAGTTTCTTTTAGTATATTTGGAACAATGATTACTTTAGTGTGAGTTAAACCTTGTTGATAATCTTGTTGGTCTACTTTAGTTAATGTCGTAACTAAATCAAGTTGCTCATAACTTTTAAGCATATCTTTTTGATATTGCTCATCATGTGCATGTAAATACATATGTTCCATACCAAGTTTAAATATCGACTGTCTTGCATATTTACTAACAAGTATATTATAACTTGCACGTGTACCTACAATAATATCTGTATCCACATTCTGAATAGCTTTAACAATTTGTTGCTCAATATGACTTGAAAATTGATGAAGTCCAGGTTCAGACGGATGAATAATTTTAGGACTCAAAAAAGGTGTATACTTATTGATTCTATTTACAAATATATTTTTTAAACCTTTGATAGTTTTGTTATATTCAATAATGGGTTGAATTTCAATATTTTCATGCAACTTAAAATAAGGTTCATCACTCGCTTTAAATACTGACAATATTTTAACAGAGTGACCTTTTTCACTTAATTTATTTGCCAGATTAGAAATCGATTTCGTCGTCCCACCCATATGATAAATATTGTGAACTAAAAATGTAAAAGATTTCATATAAATCCCCCTTTTCAGTCCATAGCTTGTTCTATCAATTGCGTGATAGTTTCGTATGACTGATTATTTTTGTTGATAAATTGATCACTAATCGTATGATAATCGTCATTCATAATTGCATTAAACAATAATGACTGTTCAAAATATTGATTATCATTGATAGTTTCATAAACTTCTTTATATAAACCTCGGTTATAATCATAATTATTAAAATCTGGTGTATATAAGTACACTTTTTTATCAATAGTTAATGCATCAAATACTATTGAAGAATAATCACTGATTACAATGTCAGAAACAAGTAGTAATTGTTGTGTTTCAAACTGTCTTGTATCGATATAATTATGCTGTTTATTAGCATGATCTTCTTCGTGATATTTATAAATGATGTTATATTTCGCTTTCATCTCATCTGTAAATTCTAATAAAAATTCTTCTTCTTGATTATCTCTCCATGTCGGCGTATACAGAATTGTTTCCTTTTTAGTATTTAAATTTAACTGCTGTTTGATTTTATTTATTTCATTTAAATTTGAGTATTGCTCTAATAAATATTCATTTCTAGGATAACCACATGCAACAATTTCTGTTTCTTCCAATGGAAATGCAGATTTAAATACATTATTTATAGATTCTACATCTGTTATAAAATAATCTTGTTTAATTAACTTATTATATTTACGTGCTCTATAATTATAAATACCGATATTTTGTTTTGGTTCTTTGCTGTCTAAAAATAGTCGTTTTAAAGGTGTACCGTGCCATAACTGAATGATCGTACCATTAGGCTTAAAATCATCTGGCAAGTAGCTTTCAAGTATCACTACATTTGCTTCTTCTATAATTTGTTTCGTATCAGAATGAGATGGTGACACAAAGTGATCACCCTTTTTTTGGTCCGTAATAAAGTAAACAGTATATTTAGGGTGTTGTTTTACTAAATACTCAAATAAATATTTTGAATTACCTCTGTAACCATAATCGAAACCTAAAAATACAATATGCGGCTTTATTTTCGATTGATCTTTGTCATAAATATTAATTGCCTTCATTTGTTTTTGTAGTGCCGTATGATTTAATTTTTGATACGCAATTTTAGGTAATTGAAATTGTGATTTTAACATGACTTTATCAATTGTTCTTGCGATAGAAGGAAGCCTTGTCTCTTTCGCCTTAAATAATGGCGTTATACCATTTAAAAGTGCAACTTTGTTTAAATAGAATTTTTCTTCATAACTGAGACTTTCTTTTTTAAATGCTGATATACAGCTTGCACTTGGTTTTCTTTGATGAACATAATCAAAAATAACGTGAGGATCAATCTTAATTTCATCCAAGTGGAAAATCGCGTTCAATGTAATATCAAATATTGTTTCCCACTTATAATTAGAAATTAGCCATAATAGCTCATCTTTCTTAAAAATAATATTTGGTTGAAGCGTAATATTATTAAACCAATCAGCAACAGTAATAAATGCCTTCCCCATATATCTACTATCGTTTGTATAATAACCGTTGTTTGTATAATCAACCATATAAGATTGGTTATCCAACTCTAAATTGTTCAACACTTCTTCCCTAACTTGCGTATATCTATCTATTAAAATAATATGATTTTCTTCACGACATTCTGTAATTATATATTTTTCCAAATTATGCTGGTCATGAATATTTATAATTTTAATCATTTTACACCTCATATATTTTAAGTTAATACAATAAATTGACTTCTTTATTTATTCATATTACATTATATAAACAATGTGAGACAAATATGCCACATTGTTTATACAATTTGATTTTTTAACGAATGGAGTTAACTTATGTTATTCAAAAGTAAAAAGCTTTTTTCTATTATTGTCACATCATATAATAATGAAGATAAAATAGAACGTGCAATTGATTCAATATTAAATCAATCACTAGATAAAAAATATTACGAAATTATCATTGTAGACGATCATTCTACAGATAATACTCAAAACTTAATTCAAAACTATGAAGCTAAAAATATCAAATTTATCATTTTAGATGAAAATTCAGGTGGTCCTTCAAAACCTCGTAATATCGGTATTGAAGAAGCAACAGGTCAATATATTTATTTTCTAGATGCAGATGATTATTTAGCAACAGATATATTAGCAAGAATTGCTAATGACGATAAACTACTTAAATCAGACATGATTGTTGGTAGAACATTACGCCAAAATGACCATTCTTTAACAGTACATGCCAGATTTATGAGTAATAATAATCGTTATAATTATAACATCAATGACATCCCATATATATATAATCACTTTGGTCCGCCATCAAAATTTATTAAACTGAGTCATATTAAAAAACACAATATAAAGTTCCCAGAAAATTTACATTTTGGGGAAGACAAAATGTTTTTCACATATTTAAGTCCTTATATTAATAATGTATCTACGGTGACAGATAATTGTTCAATCATTGACAGAACAACATCTAATGAGTCACTTACAAGAGGTGTAGATTTCTATGAAAAACGTGCATCAGATTTAGAAATTATTCATCATATACTAGAACAAGAATCAAACTCTAAAAACATTCGATTGTTAAATCGTTTTTTAGAATATGATCTACTGAAAAGTTGTAATAGTCATGTATTCCTAAATAGTGATAAAAAGCAACAAGTTCATTATTTTAAACAACTGAACGAACTTTTCAATCAATCATATATAAAAGCTGATATCATTCAAACAATCAGTCAAGAATATAAAGACGCAATTAAGTTTATTCAAAATAATGATTATGAGTCATTTATGAATTTCTTTACTTGGCTGAAAAAACAACCTAAAATCATTCTAAAGCAACAAAAACAGACATTATTAACTGATGCTAATGAAAGATTCACAATACCATTTCAACAGTCAACGTTATTAAATATAGCTGAATTAGACAAATCCATTAAAATACAAATTGAAATTGACGGTGTTGATACTGACAAAATATGTAACTTGTCTCTTATGTCTCGAAAAGATTACAAAGATGATATCGTTATTGAGAATATAGATGTACAAGATAACCTCTTAACCATCTCAATACCTAAAATTGAAATTAATAATAAACCAGCAGCAATTTACAACTGTATCATCGTATATGATGGATTTAAGCATTTAAATATTAAATTTGGTTATGACAAAAAAATCAATTTAACAGATAAAAAAGGTATTTTCTATCCTACTATAAATGGAAACCTTTCTTTAAAGTTAACAAATAAATAAAAAAAGCAGAACTGATACACAATTACAGCGTCAGTTCTGCTTTTTGTTTATTTAAAATAATTTATCGACTATTTGTTTCGTTGCTGTTCCTTTTTCAAATGAGCAGAATTTTTCATAGAATTTATCATATTTATCTTTATATGATTCATTAACCGTTTCTATATTCTGAATAGCATCAATTAAACTTTCATTGTCTTTTAATAATGGTCCTGGTGCTTCGTCTTCGAAGTTCATATAGAATCCTCTTAAATTATCTTTATAATGCTCTAAATCATATGTGAAGAATAGTAATGGTTTTTGTGTATTAGCATAATCAAACATTACAGATGAATAGTCTGTAATACAAATATCACTAATCAAATATAAGTCGCTAATATCTTCATAGCTCGCAACATTATAAATAAAACCTTCTAATGATTTATCGATAATAATATTATTACTAATAATGATATGAGGTCTTAAGAGAAGTACATACTCGTCTCCAAGTTTTTCTTTCATTTGATGTAAATCTAATTTTAAATTAATTAAATGTTTTTTCGCAGATGATACTTCATCATCTCTGAACGTTGGCGCGTACAATATCACTTTTTTATCTTTAGGAATTGAAAGTTTACGTTTAATAATATGTTGTTTTTCTTCAATATCATTTTCATAGAAGATATCATTACGTGGATAGCCCACTTCTAGCATTTCTTTTTTAAAATTAAATGCAGATTTAAAACAACTTGTTGCGTATGGACTTGGTGAAACTAAATAGTCCCATTGTGAAACTGAGCGATTAATTCTGTCAATATAGCCTTCATCTCTACCTTTAAAGTCATCGACATCATTTAACATTTTTTTCAATGGCGTACCATGCCATGTTTGAATATATGTTGTGTTCTTCTTTTTCTCAATATAATGAGGGAAGTTTTGATTATTAATCCAATATTTAGCGATTGATAAATATTTATAATAACTAGGGCTTAATCGTTTCACTGTTATAACATTTTCATCATCGAATGGGTAAATTTTATTAGATACCCAAACAATTTTATAACCTTTATTGAGCGCTTTAATTTGATCATAAATCATTTTAGGACTATCTGTAACTTGTTTACCTAAATTACTTTCTATCACGATTAATTTTTCATCCATCTTTCCGAATCTTACAAGGAATTTATTCATATAAGACATAATATCAAAGTATTTTTTATGTCTTCTGAATCGTTTAAATACATGCTGTGAAAGAATATCATATTTCAATGCATCTTTAATGATATTTCTGCGTTTAAATGATTTAGCTTCTTCATATATACGCTGTGAATTGTTTGTATCTTTATATGCTACAAAGTTATTAGCTTTATTGATAATTTGTTGTTCGTTCTTGAAGCCGTTATCAACATAATGGCTTGCAGCTTCTATTACAGCTTCTACATTATCAACAATTCTACCAGGCAGTTCTTTATCAAGATCTAAATGTGATGGTAATTTACCGATAAATCTATCTCTATCAAATTGATAGTAAATAACTGGTTTTTCTAAGAAACTAAAGTCAAATGCAACACTTGAATAGTCTGTAATCATCAATTTACTTTCTTTAATAAGTAATTGAACATCTACTTCACCTTGTCTAATGACTTTAATGTAATCAGGTATATCAAAATACTCAACAAATGCTTGCATATTTGGATGTAAACAGAATATGATGTCTACGTTTTTTGATTGGGCAATTGTTTTCCATTCTGGTCTATTCAATAAGTCATTATAATTTTGTAGATAATCTGATTCTAGAAGACTATTAATATTTGTTATCCAGTCACGCCATGTAGGTATAATTAAGATTTGATTTTTAACTTCTACGTTTTCCTTAAATAATTCATCAAATCTTGATAGACCCGTAACTTTCGCTTGATACGAATCAAATAATAAATCTCTATTAACGATTTGCTTTTCTCGATTAGAGCTTGTTATAAACATATCAACGTTAAAGTCTTTCAGTTGTTTACCATTAATTTGCGTTAAGTTTTTAGCACCTAACACACCATGTTGTAAAAAGACACGTTTAGCTCTAATTTTTTTCACATAACTTGCTTCGTGACTTGGGAATAATAATTCTGTGTGATGTGTACTGCAAATCACATCTGCTTTGATCATAACTTCGAAATGTTCTTTTGATTTAAAATCAATAACATTTCCGTATGGTTCTACATTTTTTCGTTCTTCAGAATTTTTATCAATAACATAATATACTTCTTCGTTAGGATGCTCAGTTCTCATGTATTTAAAGAAGTGATAACCGTTATCTTGAGCTTTATATGATTTTTCACCAATTACCCAAACTTTATTTTTATTTAAATTATTTTTGATTAACGTTGGATAGTCATGCATTAATTTTTTATACGCTGCATAGTCTTCTTTTGCATATTCATTAATTCTAAACGATAAGTTTCTACCTTTCATCGTGAAATATGGTATAGCTGTTTTTACTGTTTGACCAAGATCAATTGATACTTCGCCTTTAGCAAATCTTTCTACCATAATTCTAGGATTACCTAATTTTACATCAATTACATTTTTAAATTCTTTTACTTTTATACTTAGGAAGATATCGATAATATCTTCAGAATCGAAGTCATTTTCTAAATACTGCTTAAGTTCATTTAAAATATCAATTTCAAAATCATAACTTGTAGAGTTTAGCTTCTTATATACATTAAATACAGTAGGTTCTAATGGTATTTCAATTTCATTTTCACTTAACCTTGAAGTGATTCTTAAATGAGCATATTCAAGTGTTGAATTTTGAATCGAGAACTTACCTTTTAAAAAAGCTTGTTTATTATTTATGACAATTTTATCTATATGTCTTCTAGCAAAATAAGTAGAAACTGGCAATTCTGGCTTTAATGTAAATTGAATAATGCCATTTTTAGTAATATACGGGGTAATCGTCGTTTCATCATTAATGATTGTTTCGAAGTTTTGAATATAATATTCATATTTTTTTATGTTTATTTTTTGAATGGATTGCGTAATACCATCAGATTGCTCAAGTAGAATAAAGATTATTTCTCTATCATATTGTGAAAATTTCTCCAAGACTTCATTTAAATTAATTTTAAATTGATTTTTGATATTTGATTGTGGAACCATTATTTCATCAAATTCATTTTTTATATAAACATTTTTAATATTATCTAATGTTTGATCAAACTTGAAGATTAATAATTCACTTTCTTGATAAATATTTAATATTTTCATAGTTCATGAAACTCCTTTTCTTTATCTAGAGTACGAATGATTTTTTCACTTACTCTTTTAGTTGCTTCTCCATCATCAAGATGATTATATTTATGATTAAATGTTTTATAAGTATCTGATTGAGGTATGTCTTCATATTGCATTGATTTAATATAATCAATTAGTGCTTCACTTGTTTCAAAGACAGGTCCTGGTAAGTCTGATTCATATGGTAAATAGAATCCTCTAATATCATTTGCATATTCATCTTTATCATATGCAAAAAATAAGATTGGTCTTCGTAGATTCGCATAATCAAAATAAACAGACGAATAATCTGTGATTAATACATCACTCATTAAGAATAATTCATTAATGTCATTAGCATCTGATAAATCATACACATTTTTATAATCTTCTAGGTTTAGATGTTCTGATACTAAATAATGCGCTCTAATGAGTAATACGTATTCATTAGATAGCTCTTTACTAAAAGCATCTAAATCGAGCTTCAGTTTAAAATTGTATTTACCAACATCTGTACGATCATTATCTCTCCATGTTGGCGCATACAGTATTACTTTTTTATTAGAGGGAATATCATATTTTTGTTTGAGCTGCTTGATATATTTTTCATCATTTAACTGAACTAAGTCATCATTTCTTGGATAACCTAAAGTCAACATCTGTTCTTCTTTTAAATTAAATGCAGATTTAAATCGTTCAGTTGCAGTTTCACTTGGTGATATGAGGAAATCCCATCTACTTGTTTCTTTATTAAAGCCATAAAGATACTCTTCTAGCGTGACATCTGGTATTGAAATAACCGTTTGATCATTAGCTAATTTCTTTAAAGGTGTACCATGCCATGTTTGAATATATAGTTGATTATCTTTCTTTTCTATCTGTGATGACAATCTCGTATTGGCAATCCACACTTTAGCTTTTTGATAGATTTTGAAATATTGCTTTGAATTTTTCTCAACAGTAGCAATATTTAAAGCTCTTAGTTCTTTGTCTAATTGCTGATTGTCAGTTACTACAATATGCTCATAATTAGATAGATTTTCACTTAAGTATAAATAAAGCATTCTCGGAGAATCTGTAAATGATTTACCATTAAACGATTCATATACAATTGTTTTTTCTATTTTGCTTGAGAATATATCTGAAGTATAATGTTTAGAACGAATTATAGATAAATGTTTACGAAATTGGGAAATCATATAACTATATTTATATTCCCCACGCTTCATAGCTTTAATCTCCATATATTGAAATACACTTTTTTTAGATGTATTATAATTAATTTTTCTTAACAAAATTGACAAACCATTTCTATTTTTTAGTATAAAGTCAAATTTATAAGGAAATAGAGGATTGAAAACTTTGTTAAAATAAAAAAGTAGTTTCTCTTTATTTGTATTATCAATTTCTTCCTTATTAATAAAATATGTAATCGTACTTTTAAATGAGTTTTCTGTCATCAGAAATAATTTATCTTCCATAAATGCTCCTCTAATTCATAATTTACACTAAATTAACATATTCTATTATAATACACTACTGATTTATAAATTTAAACTAATGACTATACAACATGTTGTAAAATAGCTTTTAAAGTTAATTTTTATACTACCATCCTTTAAATGCTTTTAAATGCCTTTAAATTAAATTTACAAACTTTTCAAACTATTTACAATAGTACCTATATATATTAAGATTAAACATATAAAATAATGAGGTGAAAAAATGCGTAGAGTACTTACTTATGGAACATATGATTTACTGCATTATGGTCATATTGAGCTTTTAAGAAGAGCTAAACAATATGGCGATTATCTAATTGTTGCTTTATCAACAGATGAATTCAATAAGTTAAAAAACAAAAAGTCATATTATAATTATGAACAAAGAAAAATGATGTTAGAATCTATTAGATATGTTGACTTAGTTATTCCAGAGAATAATTGGGAACAAAAAACAGATGATGTAAAGAACTTTAAAGTAGATACATTTTTAATGGGTCACGATTGGGAAGGCGAATTTGACTTCCTAAAAGATCATTGTGAAGTGATATACCTTAAGAGAACAGAAGGTATTTCAACAACTCAAATTAAAAAAGAGCTCTACGGTAATGAATAGAACACAAATATGTGTTCTATTTTTATGATATTAAATGTAAATATTTTGTATTCGTGGTAATATAATGTAAAAAACATCAGGAGAAGAACATGAAGAACATATATAAACTTATATTATGCATAATCGTTGCTTTACTTTTAGTCATATTTAAAGATTTATATCAAATACGACACTATAAAAAAGAACATACAGAGACTCATATCCATAAAAAGCAAATTCAGAATAAAGAAAATCATGAGAAACAAACATTAACTAATGATTTTAACGAATTCGATGAGATAGATAAATACTTAAAATCTAAAGGCTTTAATGGCAATATAACTATTTACAAAAATAACTACTCTGTAATGAGTAAAGCATATGGTTTTAGAGATATTGAAAATGGTGTGGAAAATGATGATAAATCAATGTATCTTCTTGGATCAGCTAACAAATTTGTAACAGGCTTAATGTTGAGAGAGTTAGAAGAACAAGGCGTTATTAATATAAATGACAATGTAAATAAATATATACCTAATTTCCAGAATGTATATCCTATCACTATTAAAGACTTAATGTTACATAGAAGTGGTTTAGCTAAAGCAAACTTCCCACCTACTGTTAAAGGTTTAAATGGTGCTATAGAGCGTATTAAGTTTAATGGTGTTGTACCTCAAAATTATCATAAATATTTTTATAACGATGCAAACTATATCACGATTGCTAAAGTTATAGAAAATGCTACGCATAAATCATTTAAGCAAAACCTTAATGAACTCATTATTAAGAAAGTTCATTTAAAATATACAGCTCGTTATGACTCAAATAACCACCAACAGTATATGGTAAAAGGTTATAAATTAAAAAATAATCAGTACAAATATTTCTATCCAACAACTCTCGATAAATACGATGGTGCTGGAAATATATACATATCTACAGATGATATGGCAAAGCTTGTTAATCAATTCAAAATGAAACAAATATTAAATGAATCATCTACTGATATTTTACTTTCACAAATTGATACACATATATATCCAAGTTCTTATAGATATGGATTTTACAGATATCCTAATCATCAAAGATATAGAGGTATATTCTTTCAAAATGATTTTGTGACATACTCTAACGATCAATATATCATTTCAATTGCAAGTAATGTATTAAAAGATCATTATCAAAGTGATACGGAGAACATGTTAAAGCATATTTTTAAAGATATACTTAAACAAAAAATGTAAAAATAGAGAGTGGACTTTGTCCACTCTCTATTTTTTAACGACAGATTTAATTTCTTTACCTAAAATAGGTCCAAAAGTTTCTGAATAGGTATTTGTCATATGGTCCATATCTCGATACACGACAATATTACCTATAATTGGTCTATATTCACCGTTCATTTTAAAGTATTCAGATGGATCGAATTTTGGTAAATCTTTGTTTGTTTCTGATAGTTTTTTCCAATATGAAGAGTCTTGTTGATTATTTCCTTTATTCATAAGTTTAATTGTTTCTTTTTCACCAGATTTTTCTAGTTCTTCTGAAACATTAAACTCATATCTCGGAATATCTCTTATTGCCATTACTTCAATATTATAATCATTTTTAACTTTTAATAATTCATCTACCATTTGTTGTTGAATCTTATCGCTATTTGAGTCAGCTGCTGTAACATGTGACAACACTAAATCAATATCATCAGATTTCTTTAAATAGTTTTCCACATTTTTAACCCATTGTCCTTTTAATGAATTATCATCATAACCAGTAGAGAATCTTGTTCCTGATCTCGTGATATTAATCACTCTGTAATCATGCTCTTTAGCCGCTTCAATAACTGCTCCTAACCAATGTTCAGAATGTGAACTACCTACTAAAGCAATTGTTGCTTTGTAGTCTTTTTTCTTACCATAAGTACCAATTTTTAAATCTGATTTTTTTAATCCTTGATTAGAATCATCTATGTGTGATTGTGGCAAATCATCAAACACATTGGCGAATTCAGGCTTAGGATCATTTTCTTTAATTTTTTGATTTGATCTTGTAGCTAATGCACCTGGATAATCTTTAGATGCTAGTTCTTTATCGTCAGACATTTTCACATAGGCATTATGAGAGACTAAACCAACGATTAAAATGATATTAGCTAGTGCGATAATACCAATTCTCTTGAATGCTACTTTATTTAATTTTGCATTTCTAATTGGTGTTTCAATATATTTTGTCGTAATGAATGAAAGTGCAATAGATAATGCAATAATGAGCACCCCTGAAATAATACCAGGTGTTTCTGAAATATTGTATTTGTAGAATGATAGTAATACCCAGTGCCATAAGTAAATTCCAAATGAAACCCCACCAAGTTTAATCATGATCGGCATAGATAAGAAGTTCTTAACACCGTATTTAGTATCTTTATTACCTGATAAAATAATCAGTAATGCACAAGTCATTGGCCATAAAGCGATATAACCAGGAAACATCGTTGATACATCAAATATTGCCCCTGTTAAAATTAACCCTATAAGACCAATCCATCCAATAATTTCAGCTGTTAAATTACTAATTTTAATTCTGCTTAAGTTAATACAAAGTAAACCACCTAATGCAAATTCCCACACTCTTGTAAACGTAATAAAATATGCTAAAGGTTGATTTACAGCAGTTAAATAAACTGAGTATGCAAATGACACAACAAATATAAAACCAAGTAAGTAATTGACTAACTTTTTACCATTTGATAAATCATATCTTTTTATTAGGAACAATATACCGGTAAATAATAAGAACCAAATGATATAGAATTGCCCTTGAATGGACATTGCCCAATAATGTTCAAGCGGACTTTTCATTTGCTGTGCATCTAAATAATCAGTATTACTCAATGCCAATTGCCAGTTTTGATAATAGAACATAGATGAAACGACTTCTTTCATTGTCTTATCAAAAATGGTTGATGGTAAGAAGAATATGCTTAATACCAATATGACTAATATAATGATAAATGCTAGTGGAAATAACCGCTTCATTAATTTAGATATGTATGGCCAAAACTTAAATTCTCCAGTTTTATTGATTGTAGATATAATAGATGTTGTAATCAAGAAGCCAGATACAACAAAGAAAACATCTACCCCACCAGATACTTTACCAAACCAAATGTGGTAAATAGCGACTAATAAAGCCGCAATAATTCTCAAACCTTCAATTTCAGGTCTAAATTTTCTTTCTATATCAATCATATTTTTATTCATTTTTAAACTCCATCTTAAATTAGTTTGATATGCAATTATAAATTATATCAAACAATTAACCGATGTAAAGTATGTGTAAGAAATATTTAATTAGTGTAAATATTGATTTTAATTATAAATTCATCTACATAATACAAAAAAACTACTAACAATATTTTACAGTTGTTAGTAGTTTTTGAATTTTCATAATATTTAATGAGATATTTTTTTACTTTTATTTCTGATATTTCTTAAGTTCATTTTTGTCTTTAGTTTCAGTAGCTTGAATTTATAAGAACGATAAGCTTTTTTATCAATTTGCATATCTAAATTACTTGCCACTTCTTTAAATCTTTCATAATTGTAATTCGCAGCAATTGTTAATACGAGCTCTTTCAAGTCTATCACACTATTCGTTTGAAGTTGTTGAACGACTTTTAAATACTTTATCGATGGATCAATAACATGATTTAAGTTCTCTACTTTCATAAAATTATTTCGAATTAAAAAGTATATGATGAGATAATCCATTCTATAACTATAGTAGTTACTCACTTTTTCTTTTAAACCACTTAAAATGTCCATTGTTCTTTTTCTAACTTCAATGGCATCATTTAAATATTTTTCAATATTTTTGTAACTTGTCGCTACTATAGAATCTTCAATGCCTATGTTATATAAGTAAGCTGAATCATCTAATATTGTAATACGACTCTTTGACCAAGCTTTTAAATTAAAGGTATGCTCTTCACAAAAAGTAATATCTTCATCAAATCTAATATTTTCTAATATCTCACGTTTGTACAATTTACCATAAGGACCTATAGACTGCGTAACTTCTGGTGTTAAGTTTAATGTCGTATGATCCACAGCTTTTAAATCATTGTAAGTTTGAATCGGTCTAATCTGATCACCAATTAAATGAGAAACTTTACCGACAACGATATCTGTACCATTTCTTCTTATCGCATCAACCATCTTGTCGATAATACCTTCACCTAGTTTATCATCTGCATCACAAAACATAATATATTTACCTTTTGCGATACTAATGCCTTCATTTCTCGTTGCCGCAGCACCTTTATTTTCTCGATTTACAAGTACAATATTAGGATTATTAATTTTGCTAATTACATCTGCACTATTATCTTTAGATCCATCATTAATACAAATGATTTCATGCTCATAATGACTTTTAATTGATTTAATAGTTTGCTCGATTGTTTTTTCTGCATTATAAATAGGGATGATAACACTTACTTCCATATTGTTAAGCTCCTTTGTTTATAAAATCAACTAACTTTTGAGTTGCATCAAAGTTTGTATACTGATGCCACATTGGTTTAATTTTATTATTAATTTTGTTCAGATTCACATGTTTATAAAGTGTTTCTAAATCATAAGCTTTGTTCTCTTTCGTCATTTCATAATAGTATTGATTGAGTCCTCTCATTTCATCATACTTTTCTTCGTCATAACTATAGAAAATAATCGTCTTATTTAATAGTGCGGCTTCAATACTTAATGAACTATAATCTGTAATGATGATTTCTGCCATTTCAACTAGATCTTGTATATCTCTCGGATCTGAATCATGTGAAGTAATGCTTGGATGTAATTTAGTCACAAGTTCGTATTCAGGGCACATTTTTTCAAATTTCTGTTTATCTATCGTATGAATTTCATTTGTATAATCTCTATAAGTAGGAACATATAAAGCTATTTTTTTAGTTTTATTAGGGTACTCATGTTTATCTTTATATTGGTCTAATCTTGGTAATCCAAATGGTAATATTTGATTAGGTTTGGCATCTAAACTTTTAATAAAGACATCTTTCATAATATCTGAACTGACTAAATAATAATCTGTAAAATGATAAACTGATAAATAATTTTTTATCAGTTGTTTATGCTCAAGATTAATACTTTTATCTTCTAAGCCAAATTTCTTCAAGGCACCGGCAGCATGCCATGTTTGTATAACTTTTTGTTCTGATGTTTTACTGATACTGCCTAATAATAAATAATATGTATCGATAATGATTATTTTACTACTTTTAATTGCTTTTAACTGTTGTAAGACATATTTATTACTTAAATTGATCACTTTATCTACTTCTAAATCATTCAAAAATTCAATCCACTTTGGATGCGCAATAACAGTAATATGATATTGTTCTTTCTTTAATGCTTCGATAATAGGTAACACATCTTCTTTAAATGTCATAAATACCACGACATTTTTACGTTTCACATTACTTCTAAATAATTTATTAAATACAAAAATAATTGAAAGATAGACTTGTTTAATTATGCTTCTTACCACATTGACACTTCCTTACGTAAAATTTACTAAAGTTAAAAAATTGACCATGAGAAGCTCTAAATTGAGATAAAGGCTGAGACAATCATCGATGTCTCAGCCTTATCATTTATTAATCATTTTAAATAAAGTCAGCAAATCTTTGTCTAAATCTAACATGCAATATTGCACCTACTACAAAGAATAACACTGTCACACATATATTATAAAGTAATAATTGCCAATGATCTATGAAGTACCAATTATCATATAATATTGCCGCTCTGTAACCTTCTGCAAAAAAGAAAACTGGATTTAATTTCATAATCATTTCAATTACTGAACCTTTTTCTGGTATCCAAAGAATTGGTGACATGTAAAATAGCATTCTCAAAATAGCTTGCATTGCCATTTGTGTATCTCGAATAATAACACCTAAAGTTGACGTTAATAATGAAACTGAAAATGCAAATAAATACACTAAAGGTAAATATATAAATAATTGTAAAATATAAATCGAAGGTATAATACCAGTTGGTATACATAATAAAATAATAACTAAAACTAAAATAATATGACCATAAAATCTACTTGTTAAAACATAAGCAGGTATTGCTGACAACGGAAAATTCATCTTTGCAACTTGATTAAACTTAGTGCCTATTGATTTAGTCCCTTCAAGTATACCTTGGTTTACAAAGAACCACATACTAATACCGACTAATAAATATAAGATAAACGGTACACCATTTATCGGAGCATTCTGACGTATACCAAAACCAAATGCAAACCAATATACAAATATTTGTAGTATAGGATTAATAAGCTCCCAAGCTAATCCTAAATAATTATCATGATTCGAAATTTTCAATTGGAATTGTGCTAATCTTTGAATCAAATAAAAGTTTTTGACGTGCTCTTTTATTACTGTAAAAACAGCATGCATGAATATCACTCTCTCGCTAAGACATTTATAACTTAATCTTTAATATAGCATCAAATGAGCATAGATGATATATTAAACTTTAGGTTAATCTCGTAATTATAGAACATATATAATTTACATGATTCTAACAGAATTTACAATAAATTTACTAAACTCATAAAATAATGCATAATAGAACTGTTAATAATTATAAGGAATGAAGTACATATGAAAGAATCAGTTATCATTAATAATCTAACAAAAGAATATAAAATTTTCCGTAGTAATAAAGATAGATTAAAAGATGTGTTTTTACCAAAGCATCAATCACAAAGATTTTTAGCGCTGAATGATATATCATTCACTGCTTACGAAGGTGATATTATCGGTTTAGTAGGTATTAACGGATCAGGAAAATCAACATTAAGTAATATTATCGGTGGCTCACTACAACCAACAGGCGGTATAATCGAACGCCACGGCGATGTTAACGTTATTGCAATTAACTCTGGTTTAAACACTCAATTAAACGGTATAGATAATATCGAATACAAGATGTTATTACTTGGTTTCTCTAAAAAACAAATTAAAGAACTTACACCTCAAATTATAGAATTCTCTGAATTAGGTGAATTTATATATCAACCTGTTAAGAAATATTCAAGCGGTATGAAATCTAAATTAGGTTTCGCAATCAATGTAACCGTTGATCCTGATATTCTTGTTATTGATGAAGCATTATCTGTTGGTGACCAAACATTCACTAAGAAAAGTTTAGATAAAATGAATCAATTTAAAGAAGCTGGCAAGACTATTTTCTTTGTCAGTCACAATATAGGTCAAGTTAAAGATTTTTGTACAAAAATAGCTTGGATTGAAGGCGGCATACTAAAAGATTTTGGTTCTACTGAAGATGTACTTCCAAAATACCAAGCATTCTTAAAAGAGTTCAACAAAAAGTCAGCAAACGATAAAAAAGCTTTTAAAGACGAGTTAGATGCTACACGTTTTTATTTTAAATAACCAAAAGCACGTCACCTCCTATAATGAAGATGACGTGCTTTTTTATTCTACTCTATAGTTTCCTCTAATCATTGAGTTAATAGAATTTCTTCCAATTATAAATCTAGAAAGTGGTAAAAATGAAAGAACAACTGCTAAACCGACACTTAACGATAATGCAAAGATATACGTTGCAATATTATACATAAAGAATTGATCTATAAAATGAAATGTATATTTTGCCATGTAATAGACCATAATTTTATGTGTTAAGTATATAAAGAATGATATTTCTCCAATAAAATATAAAAAGCTAATATTAAATTTAGACAGCTTTTTAGAAATGACTAATATAAATATAAACGCTAATGAAGAATATAATAAAATGTCATAGCGATTAGATTGAACGACTGTTACATCATTTTGATAAATTGAATAAATAACTAAAAGTGTTACGGCAGCTAAACTTCCTACTAACCACATAAACTTCTTCTCCACAAACGTTAGAACTTCATTGTAGTACCTACCTAAGTAATAACCAAATACAAAATAGAATAACCAATAAAGAATATTCGTTCTATGGAATAACGGGTAAAATTCATTCCACCAATTCGTATAAGCATCATTATCATACATTAAATATGAGTGCGCCAGACTGATTGCAAAGCTGATGACCAGCATAACAACTGGATTTGCTTTGCTTAATGCTTTATGGAAGATTAAATGTAGAATATAAAATTGGAATATGACAACGACAAACCAACCATACCAATTCCCAATTAATAAATTTTCTTTAAACAATTGCCAAAATGTTTCTTCATTTCCATCAACTTTATACTTTGTATACACATAAAATGTTCCAATTGTAAAATATGGAATCATAATATATTTAAAGCGTTTGACTAGAAAATTTTTCGGTAATTTATCTTTATAAACCATAGAAATCAACGATTCTGACAAAATAATAAAGCACGGCGTCGCAAACAAAATTAATATTTGAAATGTTAATACAACCATGCGATTATGATCTTGTAATTCTACGTCTCTCAAGTAATTTGATAATATATGCACTGCTACTATAATTAGGCAAAATATTGCCCTTGCATAAGTAATTTCATGTTTTCTATTCATAAGTACTCCAACTCATAATTTTTTGTCACTTATGAAGATTACATGATTTTAAATTAATTGTAAAATAATTATATAACCTGTTTATAATTAAACTTTTGTTAGAGATAAAGTAAGCGCGTACTTTATTGCTCTTCAATTATAATCTTTAGCATCCCTTGCGCATTGATACATTT
Source organism: Mammaliicoccus sp. P-M58 (assembly GCF_022386165.1). Taxonomy (NCBI): domain Bacteria; kingdom Bacillati; phylum Bacillota; class Bacilli; order Caryophanales; family Staphylococcaceae; genus Mammaliicoccus; species Mammaliicoccus sp. P-M58. Next base: position 58,220 of record NZ_JAJNJI010000009.1, on the reverse strand, counting down.
AACCTTATTATCCTGCAAAAATTTTTCTAATGTTTCATCTATATAAATTGGATTTTTGTATTTCACAGTATAATGATGCCAATCAACATCTTCTAACAACCATTCACATACAAGTTGCCCTGGTACAATTTCTTGATGAATCGGATTTGAATCATGAATAATAGATAAATATTCATTAACAAGACTAATATCAAATTTCATACTATACCTCACTTTCCAACGAATGTTTGGTTGAGCCGAGTGTATATGTCATCTCTACTTTTAATCGTTAAACTAAATTCATAAATCGTAAACGACTTCACTTTTTTTATTTTCTCATTTTTTAATTTTGCTTTATAAATTGTATCAACATCTAATGCTTTAAACTGTTCAACTGAGGTTTCTTTTAAGTAAATCTCTTTTTCTAAAAAACGTTCAAACATTGAAAATTTTGGCCATATACTTGCTAAATACAATACTGGTACTGAAGGTGCATCCTTTTCTATAGGAAGTATCTTTTTATAAGCTTCAACAGCTTCTTTGGTGAAAATAACCTCAATTATTTCGATTCCATCTTCTAAATAATGTTGCATGTCCCATGCCTCCTCCTATTCCCATTGTTGCTATCGATGTCTCAATTTCTTTCATATGATATAAGCGTGTAACGAGACTTGCACCACTAGCTCCATATGGATGTCCAATAGCTAATGCGCCACCATACAAATTAAATTTATCGTCGGGAATATTTAACATATCTTTTGAAGCAAGCACTTGAGAACTAAATGCTTCATTAAATTCAACACAATCAATTTCTTTCATTGTTAATTGTGAATTTTTCAATACACTTTCTACAGCAGGTACTGGTCCTATACCTAGTAATCTTGGATCAACACCTTTTACAGAACTTTCGATAAATTCCAATCCTTCATGATAACCTAAAGTAGTCGCCTTTTCTTTACTCATAATTAAAAGTAAAACCGCACCGTCATTTTTCATACAACTATTACCTACTGTTACAGTTCCATCTTTAATAAGTGGTTTTAAACGTGATAACGTTCTTAAAGTTAATTTAGGTTTAACGCCTTCGTCATGTTGGATCCATTCATTCCCTACTTTAATCGGATAAATTTCATTTGATAAATAACCTTTTTCCATAGCTTTTATTGTCTTTTGATGGCTATTGTATGCAAATTCGTCCTGACTTTCTCTAGAGATTTGATAGACTTGTGCAACATTTTCAGCCGCTTCAATCATTGAAGGATCTTCTCCATCAGGTGCAAATGAAGCGCGCTCAAAAAATTCAGGTGCGTCATAAACTGATTGTGGTCTCTTGATTTTCCAAGGTGCTCTACTTGTACTTTCAACACCACCAGCAATATAAACTTCACCAGCACCTGCTTGGATCATTCTACAAGCATACGTTACCGCTTCTAATCCTGCACCACATTGCCTATCTATTGTGACACCAGGAATATCAACTGGTAAACCTGCTTCTAGCAATGACTTTCTCGCAATATTTCCCCCATTTCCTACTACGTTTCCTAAAACAACATCACTTAAATGTTCAAGTGCTTCAGCATGTTTAGCTAACAAATATTCATATAAAGGTTTCAAAAGTATTTCAGGTTCCAACTGTTTAAAAATACCGCCATATTTACCAAATGGCGTTCGCTTTGCAGCTACAATAACTGGTTCCATGCTTTTCCTCCTAATTCATAAATAGATTTCATCTTATATCTTGCTATCTTCCCACTAGCTGTATATTTCATCTTTTTAACCCGTATCATCTGAGATGGTATTTCATAACGACTTAATCCACATGCTAATAAATACTCTTTCATGTTTAAATATTCCAAATCATCCTTACCTTTATATAATAAAATAGCTATTTCCCCAAATTTATTATGTTGCTTACTTATAATAATTGCTTCATCAACAATATCTAGATTTAATAATTTTTGCTCAATAATCTCTGGATATACGTTTTTACCACCAATAATTAAACGGTCACTTTCTCGCCCAAATAATCGTAGTTCTTGGTCTTTGGAAATTGTTGCCCAATCACCTATTTTAATCCACTCATCACTGACATCTTCATTCAAATAACCACTAAAAGTCATGTCACTTTTGACATATAATCTACCTATATTATTTTCATCTTTATCTTTAATTTGAACTTGAACAGATGGAAATAGTTTACCTACAGATTCTGAATCTGCTTGTCCATTAATATTGTAGCTTATAAAACTCGCTTCAGAGCTACCAAAGAATTCAATTAAATCAATATAAGGATACTTATGCTTAAATTTTTCAAATATTTGAGTAGATAATTTTGCACCTGATGAAAAAATACTTGTAACATTCATTAAATGAACGTTATGATTCAATAAACTATATAGCATTGTAGGTACTATAAACATTGTTTGATTTTCACTAAATTTATTGATTAATTTATTTAGAATTTGCGTATTAAATTTCTTTTGGCCAATAAATGTTCTACCTGTACATAATGTATAAATCATAGCGTATAGTGTTAAAGAATGTGCATATGGACCAGGAGCTATAATAATGTTTGTATAACCCTTAAGTAAGTCTTCATTATATTTAAATGACTGAATCCAAGATTGATGATTTCTCATATAAGCTTTAGGTATGCCTGTCGTCCCAGAAGTAAATCCAATATGTAAAATATCTCGCGGTAATGATGTATTATTTTCTATTTTTCGATACGTAACTTTACTACTGTCATCTACTAATAATGGAATATGATATAGCGTTAACAATTCATTCGTTTTCTCTTCAGATATATAAGGATCAAGGATACATGGTATTAGTTCACACTTTAAAGCTGCAATATACCATTTTATAAACTGAATGGGGTTTTTCATCGTAATACCAATCATAATATTCTTTGGATATTGTATTAACGCTGTGGCAATTTTTTCAGATTCTATCATTAAATCGTTATAAGTTATATGCGTCTCATCAATATACATGGCAATTCTATCTTCTTTTGTATTTAATTGTTGATTTATGAGTTCCAGTACTTGCATTACAAAGTCACCTACTTTTATTGTTACCTTTATCATAACATTTAGTTAACAATTAAATAGATAAAAATCCTCATAAAATAAAACACCTCAATGTTAAAATTCAACATTAAGGTGTTTCTAAATTATCTATTCTTCATATAATCATATTTATTCTTTTTAGGTGTACATGATTTTTGGAATTGAACTTCTTTTAAGAACAGTGGAATTTTAAGAGCTCTATTCACACGCTTCAAATCAGTTATAATTCTATATAACCATTCTAAATTAAGTTTAATAAACATTTTTGGTGCACGTTTAACATTTCCGCTTATGACATCAAATGAGCCACCTACACCCATCATTACAGTATGTTTAAAGTGATGACGGTTATAATAAATCCAATCTTCTTGTTTAGGAAAACCCATTGCCGCAAAAATAAAGTCTGGATTAAATTTCTTTATTTTCTTAGTTACTTTATAATCTAGTACATGTTTATAGCCATGTTTATGATCAAACGTAATATTTGGGTATTGTTCTTCTAAAATTTTACGAGTTGCTTTAACCCCTTCTTTAGAAGAGCCTAATAAGAATACTCTCTTGCTACTTGCGTTTGCAATATTCAACATTTCTTCCATTAACTCTATTCCCGGAACACGTTCTTTTAATGGCGTATTTAAATATTTTGCTGCTTTAACAATACCAATACCATCTGGTACAATGTAATCTGCATGTTTAATACGTCGTTGATAATGATTATTGCTATAAGCATAATGTGCAATTTCAGGATTAGCTGTTACAATAAATAAATTGTCATTCGTTTCCTGATTTACAAAATACTTAATACGTTCTACCATTTCATTCGCCGTCAGGTTTGCAAATGGCAAACCTAGAACATTAACGGTTGGAGGCTTAATCACATCATACGAATTCTCTCTGTTTAACTCTATTTGTTCACTTATACTATTTAAATCTTTTTCTAGTACTTTTGCCATTTGTCTCACCTCTCATTCTTCACTATAATTTACACCATTTCCATAAATTTTACAACAAATTTACATTCTATATTTGATAAGTAGTACACATAATTCATTTAAATTGTTGAATTTTACTTGTATAATCATATATGATGTATAATATGCAAAAATAGATATTTCAAAACACAATACGAATAGAAGGGTAAATATATAATATGAAAAGATTCGCAAAAATAGGTTTACTTTTGATGTCAATAGTACTCATGATTCTACCCGTAGTATTTGGACTTATGCTTTATCTTGAAACTAAAGGTGCAATTAATGACTCATTTCTTGATTCTAAAAAAAGTAAATCATCTTTAAGAGATAAACCAGTAGATCCTAGTTTAGATCATGTATCGGTATTATTTCTAGGTGTCGATGATAGTACATCAAGACGTGAAGGTGGTCAAAAGGCTAACCAATCTCGCACTGATGCTATGATTTATACAACTTTTAATAGAGATAAAAAACAAATACGTATGGTTAGTATTCCACGTGATACATTAAGTTATATACCAGCCGTAAAATATTATGATAAAATCACGCATGCTCATGCAATAGATGGGCCAGAAGGTTCAATGGAAAGTGTTGAAAGTACATTAAATGTTCCAGTAGATTACTATGCAAGAATTAATATGGAAGCTTTTGTTGAAGTTGTTGATGAACTTGGTGGTATTGAATATAACGTGCCGTTTGATTTAAATGAGCCAAACACAGAAGATAAAGGTCGAATTAAAGTCAAAAAAGGTAAACGTAATTTATCTGGTGACGAAGCGCTTGCCGTTGTTCGTTCAAGAAAACAAGATTCAGATTTAGAACGTGGTAAACGTCAAATGGAAATGATTAAAGCCATTATCAAAAAAGCTCAAGAAACAAATTCAATTAATAAATTAGATGACTTAGTTAAAATCGTTGGTAAAAATGCGAAACACAATTTCTCATTTGAAGATATCCAAAACTTAGCAACGACTTATTCATCAAGTAAAGTAAAAATTAAAACCGAACAAGTTACAGGAACTGATGCTAATTTTAATGGTGTTTACTTCTTCAATCCTGACTTAGATAATTTATTAGAACTGTCTAATAAACTTAGAAAAGACTTAAACTTGCCTAAGACTAAGAAAACAGAATTAATGAATTATTTGATGATTCAAGCATATGGAGATCTAACACCTTATATTGAAGTATCTAAGAAAAGTCTAAAGAGTGGAAACACATCTATTAATAGCGATTCAGCTGAAACAGTCGAACCTGCTATAGAGCCTGATACTGAAGAATCAACTCAGCAGCAAACTGAACAACCGTCTGAGCAGCCTGTAGAACAACCTATAGAACAAGCACCATCACAAGAAGTACCTCAACAAGAAGTACCTCAACAAGCAACACCAGATCAAAGTGGTCAAGCACCGGATCAAAGCGCTCAACAACCTGGTCCAGAAGTTTACTAGGAAAGGAGGCAAATTATGATTCAACGTAAAACATATGAAAAATATGAACAAATCAATACAATGTTTGATGCACTTGAAAATCAAATTATTCATTCTGGAGATTTGTCTCACTTTAGACAAAATTTGTACTATGTTAATCACGAACATCATGAGAATTATGAAGCGTTATTACTATACTATAATCAAGCAAACAACGATCCAATTGTAGATGGCGCTTGTTATATCATTGCCATCCCAGAAATATTTAATGTTATCAATATCTTTGATAACCCCTTACCTTTTTCATGGGTATATACAGAAACAGGTTTAACAGAAGAAATGAAATCATTAAGTGTTCATTTACAATATTTAGTAGCAGCAGCACTAGAAACAAGCCAAATTCAAATATTTACACCGAGCGGATATACAATGGGTATGACAAATTGGAGTATTCACCAATTAAGATTATTCTGGCAATATACCGCAATCGTTAGAAGACAAGCAGTTCAAAAAATATAAATTAAAAGCTGATCCATATAAAATGGTTCAGCTTTTTTGTGTGAACAGAAGTGAGATGGGGCTAATAGAGATTATATAGTGTGAATGTTGCTAGTCATGCCTCACTTGCAATATTCAGTCACCCAATGTTGCTAGTCGGCATCGTCTTGCAATATTGGTGATGTCTATTTATCTTGTTTTGTCTGTCTTGATAAATACAACGTCCCTATTTATCTTGTTTGCCCTGTCTTGATAAATACACCCCTAAATTTACCAACTATTTATTATTTCTTGAGTTTTTAATTTACTACATCAATTAGAATAATCATAATGTATAATAAATTGAATCAAAACAATGGAGGTATCATAATGATCAAAATTGCAGAAAGCCAAAAAGACATACAAGATGGGTTAAATATTAGAAAAATTGTATTCGTTGAAGAACAAGGTGTTGCTATAGATGCAGAGATAGATGAATTTGAAAATGTTTCTAAGCATGTTGTTCTATATCATAATGATAAACCAGCTGCGGTAGGTCGTTTTAGAAATTATAAAAATGGCTATGCGAAAGTAGAGAGAGTTGCCGTTTTAAAACCTTATAGAAAATTTGGTTACGGTAAAGATGTGATGAATTTTATTAATCAAAAAGCTAGTGAAGATGGATATAAAGGTACAGTACTTAATGGACAATCACACGCTAAAGGTTTCTATGAAAAATTAGGTTACAAAACTGAAGGTGAAGAATTCTTAGAAGAAAAGATTCCTCACTATTTTATGAAATTAACTTTTTAGATAAATTATTAATATCTCAAATATTAAAGTTACATTACATTTCTTAAAAAGTTCATCTTTTAATATTAAAAAGCCTTATACTGATTATAAATAAATACCTATACAAAAGGAGATTGTTTATGGATAAAAAATTCTATTACAAAACACCCGCACTTGTAGCAATGACTTTAGCAGGTACTACGCTTGTATCACATCAAGTAAATGCAGAAGAACAAACCACAAACAAAGAAAATAAAAACATCATTGAACAACATGATAATGCTAGTCAGATTCAAGATGAACAAAAAGAATTAAAAAGCCAATCTTTAAACGTTTCAGGTACTAAAGAATATAAAGATCCATCTATAATTGATGGGCCTAACCAAAAAGTAGAAAATACAACTAATGAATCAGTACAGCCTACTTCTAATGAAGTAGAACAAGACACAGATGTAACTTCTGCTGAGGATAATACTGAGGTTTCTGAAGATACTACTCAACCTACTTCTAATGAAGAAAATCAAAACTCTGATGTAGCTTCTACTGATGATAATTCTGAAGTTACGAATAACGACTCTGAAGATACTACTCAACCTACTTCTAATGAAGAAAATCAAAACTCTGATGTAGCTTCTTCTGAAGATAACTCTGAAGTTACGAATAACGACGAGGTTTCTGAAGATACTGCTCAATCTACTTCTAACGAAGAAGATCAAAAAACTGAAGGAGCTTCTTCTGAAGATAATACGGAAGTTAATAACAACCAAGAAGTTTCTGAAGATACTACTCAATCTATTTCTAATGAAGTAGATCAAAAAACTGAAGTAGCTTCTACTGATGATAATTCTGAAGTTACAAATAACGACGAGGTTTCTGAAGATACTGCTCAATCTACTTCTAACGAAGAAGATCAAAAAACTGAAGTAGCTTCTTCTGAAGATAACTCTGAAGTTACGAATAACAACGAGGTTTCTGAAGATACTGCTCAATCTACTTCTAACGAAGAAGATCAAGATACTGATGTAGCTTCTACTGAAGATAATTCTGAAGTTACGAATAACAACGAGGTTTCTGAAGATACTACTCAACCTACTTCTAACGAAGAAGATCAAAAAACTGAAGGAGCTTCTTCTGAAGATAATACGGAAGTTAATAACAACCAAGAAGTTTCTGAAGATACTACTCAATCTACTTCTAATGAAGTAGATCAAGATACTGATGTAACTACAAAAGAAGACAATACTGAAGAAATAAACAATGAACAGGTTTCTGATGACTTAGCTCAGCCTACTTCTACTAATGATGCTCAAGATACTGAAGTGGCTAATAGTACGCAAAATGCCAAAGTTCAATTAGAAACTGCTAGTGTTCAACCACAAGTTAGCACTTTTGCATTTAGATCAGTAAGTAGTGCGCCTGTTGTTAAAAAAGCTGTCGCTACTACATCTAGTTCTTATAGTCCTACAGTAAGTTCGTCAATAAATAATCAAATTAGAAATAATAATTATGCAGTTCCGACATATGTTGAAGATTTTTCAAGTCATATTCCAAAAATTCCATATCGTAATGGTGTTGGTAAACCTGAAGGTATTATTGCACATGAAACTGCAAATCCTAATTCAACAATTCAAGGCGAAATTGCATATATGAAAAACAACTATGAAAGTGCATTTGTACATGCCTTTGTAGATGATAATAATATTATTGAAGTTGCGCCAACTGATTACTTAGCTTGGGGTGCTGGTGGCGTCGCAAATGAACGATTCATACATGTAGAATTAGTTCGTGTTTATGGCGGAGATCGTTTTGCTCGCTCTATTAACAATTATGCAGATTATATCGCAACTAATTTATCATATTACGGCTTACCATTTGATAGTGCTGAAAATGATGGTACTGGTACTTTATGGTCTCATGATGCTGTTTCAAGATATTTAGGTGGTACGGATCATAGTGACCCATATGGTTGGTTTGCTGAAAATAATTATACTTTTAATGAACTTATAGATTTAGTGCGAGAGAAATATTTATACAAAACAGGTAGCGTAACTCAACCCAATACACCTGTAGTTTCTAAGCCTAAGCCGACTACACCTGTTGTGTCAAAACCTAAACCTACTACACCTGTAGTCTCTAAACCTAAACCGACTGCACCAGTAGTTTCTAAACCTAAACCGTCTACACCTGTTGTGTCTAAGCCTAAACCTACTACGCCTGTAGCGAGTCCTGCAAAAACAGTAGTTGTTAACTATAAAGGTAAAGTTAATACAAACGCATCAGGTGTTTATAGTTCAGTTTATGATACTAAAACTAAATCAGCTGCTAACAAAGTTGGTAAAACATTTAATATTGGTAAACAATCTAACTATAACAACCAAATATATTATTTATTACAAGATAATAACGGCACTCCTTTAGGTTGGGTGAAATCTAGTGACATTCAACTGCAAAACAATACTAAAGCAACGCCGAAACCTGCTGCTTCTAACACAGCGAAACCTAAGGCAACTCCGAAACCTGTTGCTTCTAACACAACAAAAACAAATGCAGTTGCTAAAACGGTTCGTGTTAACTATTTAGGTAAAGTTAATAAAAATATCTCTGGTGTATATACTTCTGTATATGACCAAAAAACTGTACCTGCAATCAACAAAGCAGGAAAAACATTCAAGATTGGTAAACAATCTACTTATAATAATCAAACATATTATCTACTTCAAGATAATAATGCCATTCCATTAGGATGGGTGAATGCTAAAGACATTCAATTACAAAAAGTAACAACACAACCAAAAGTTGTTAATAAACCAACTGTCGCTCAACCTAAAAAGACAAATGCTATAAAATCAAGTGCTGTTAACAATCAGCCTATTGCTTTAAAAGAAAACTATCAAAACTACTTAATTTTTGATAACAGTGGATATTTCTATAGTGAACCTTCAGTATCTAAAAAAACATTACTAGGTTCATTACAAAACTACCAATATTCATACTTTAAAGTTATTTCATCTCAAAAAGTTGGTAATGAATTATGGTATAAAGGTTTATTAAATGGTAAAACTGTATGGATTAATGCTAAGTATTTACAACTCGCTACAGAATCAACAAATGTTTCAACTAGCCCATATACGTTAGATCAAGCTGTAGATATTCAAATGGCATTAAGAAATGGTTCTGAACCTAAAAAAGTATTAGCAAGTGGTATTAGAAATGCTACGAGAGCTGAAGTTAAAGATGCTATGGATACAAGTAAATATGTAAATGACCCAATTCAAAAATATCAATTTTTAGACCTAAACAAGTCTCAAAATATTTCAGCAACTAAATTAAATGAATTGTTACGTGGTAAAGGGATTCTTGAAAATCAAGGTAATGCCTTTAGCCAAGCAGCAAAAGCAGTAGGCATTAATGAAATATATTTAATTTCACATGCGTTATTAGAAACTGGTAATGGTACAAGTGATTTAGCTAATGGTGGATCAATCGACCAAAATGGTAATGTTGATTTAAATGCTCAAACAAAATATTATAATATGTTTGGGGTTGGCGCTATTGATAAAAATGCATTATATGGTGGTATTAAATATGCACAACAAGCAGGATGGAACACACCTGAAAAAGCAATCTTAGGTGGTGCTCAATTTATAGCTAATAATTACATTAAATCTGGACAAAACACACTCTATAAAATGAGATTTAATCCGCAAAATCCTGGCGTTCATCAATATGCTACAGGCATAGACTTTGCTAAGTCTAATGCAAAACGAATTAGCGACTTCTATCAACAGATTCAAACAGATGGTCAATATTACGATGTTGATCAATATAAAGCATAATACTAAAGTTAAAACGAATGCCTTTCATAAGGCATTCGTTTGATTTTATAGTATTAACGAAATAAAATTATTTGTACTTTTGAAAAATTTAATTTATAATCTACATTTCAAGCAAATTGTAGATTATCGTTTTAGGGGAGCACTTTTCATGGCAAACGAAAAAGAAAGAGACCATTATTTTGATAACGCGCGATTTTTCTTAATTGTGTTAGTTGTATTCGGTCATTTAACAAGATCTTATGTTAATGAAAGTCATATTTTCAAAGCACTATATATGTTTATTTACAGTTTCCATATGCCAGCATTTGTACTGATATCAGGATTCTTTGCTAAAGGTGTAGGAAAACCAGGTTACATAAAAAAAATTACAATCAAACTCTTATTACCTTATTTAATATTCCAATTATTTTATGGTTTATATTACTACTATATTGATAGAGACGATACATTAAATATTAGTCCCTTCGATCCACAATGGGCAATGTGGTTCTTAGTAAGTTTATTCTCATGGCATATTATTTTGCATTTTGTGAGAAACTTCAATCCATATATCACATTCACAGTAGCAATATTATTAGGTTTAGTTGTCGGTTATTTTGACTTTATTAATGCAAAACTTAGTCTATCAAGAACATTTGTATTCTTCCCAATTTTCTTATTAGGCTATTACATTAATAAAGAACAGTCATTTATTTTAAGAAATAAAAAACATATGTGGTTATCTTCCATTAGTTTAATCGTTATCTTTATCGCTTATTTACTAACTGACTATAACTTTGAATGGTTATTTGGTAGCAAACCATATTCAGCACTTGAAGGCGATGTAGATGTTTATAGTGCATTTAAAAGATTATTCATATATGTTGTCATTTTCGTTTCAACATTTAGTTTCTTAAACTTAATACCAGAGCGTAAGTTACCATTAACTTATATTGGCTCTCGAACAATGTTTATTTATTTACTACATGGCCTTTTCGTAGGTCTATTTCGTTCAAAAGAATGGGATCAAATGTTATTAGACCAACCCTATGTTTGGGTTGCTATTATTCTTATAACAATTGCTATTGTGTACTTCTTTAGTAGCGACATTGTAAGACATTATGCAAATCCTGTTGTTAACATTAAAAAGCCACCAAAAAAGAAAAAATAAGCATTTAAAAGCCAATCCTTTGAGTACATAACTTAAGGATTGGCTTTTTTGTTTATCTAATTAATGTTGCATACGATATCGTTCCTATAAATTTATCTTCACTATTTAATAAATAGGCTGGTATTTGTACATGTTTATGTGTAATGGGCGCTAACTCATGATTGTTATTATAAAGATTTTCTAATACTTCATAACTCGCGCTTAATAAGTATGTTAAATAATCTACCCACTCTTGCGTATACGGTGTATCTGACTGAATAAATAATATTGGATTCTCTTTTTTAGACGTTGGTTGCATAAAATCTGAAACAAATTTTCTTTCGTCTAACGATAGTTCTTCTTTCACTTTAAATTTGATATGGAATTGCGCATTCTTAATAAGTCGATTATCTTGTCCGAAATAATATCGATGAAAATGTGGTAATTGAGCTTCTGCTCTACAAATATGTATTGAATCTTCTTCAAACGAAACCATCCATTGTTCATCATTATTTTGTATTAATACAAACGTTGGATGTGGTAACCAATCAAAAATATTTAAAGATAGTAGTAACTTTAATCGTTGATTCATATTAGCTAAATTCACCATATAAACATCCCCTATTATTGTAATGTTTCCCTTATTGTAATACGTTTTCTAAATTTTTGCTATATTCATTTATTTGTATGCTTTTTAAAGTTATAATTAAACTATCGTTTTGAAGAGGTGAAAAAAATGCAATTACCATTAAATAAATTTGCATCTCAACTTCAAGTGTCTGGAATTAGAGCGATATCTAACCGTATACCTGAAATTGATGATGTGATTAACTTAACAGTTGGTCAACCCGATTTTCCTGTACCAACAAGTGTTAAAGATGCAATGAAACAAGCAGTTGATCATAACTTTACATCTTATTCTCATAATGCTGGGTTACCAGAATTGAGAAAAATCGTTGCACAATATTATAAAAATCGCTTTAATGCTTCATTTGAAACAGATGAAATCCTTATCACAAATGGTGCAAGCGAAGCGTTAGACACGACATTAAGAGGTATTCTTGAACATGGCGATGAAGTATTAATTCCTTCACCAGTATATGCTGGGTATGTCCCACTTATTGAATTGTTAGGTGCTAAACCTATATACATAGATACTACCCAAACTGGCCTCAAAATAACGCCTGAATTAGTTGAATCTCATATAACTGATAAAACAAAAGCTATCTTGCTGAATTATCCAAATAACCCTACTGGAATTACGTTGAATCAACAAGAAGTAGAAGCACTTGTTGATGTATTTAAAGACTACCCTATTTATGTTGTCAGTGATGAGATATATGCAGAAAATACATTTAATCAGACTCATACATCTTTCGCTTCGTATGACGTAATCAAAGATCAATGTATTTTACTAGGTGGTTTGAGTAAATCACATTCAATGACTGGTCTAAGAATCGGATTCTTATTAGGACCACAATATGTTATGAAACAATTAACCTTTGTACATGCCTATAATTGTATTTGTGCGAATGTGCCGAGCCAATACGCTGCAATTGAAGCACTAACAAATGCAATTGATTCGCCTAAGGAAATGAATAAAGCATATATAGAACGTAGAGATTATGTATACAAGCGATTGATTGACATAGGCTTTAAATTAAATGAAAAACCACAAGGTGCATTTTACATTTTCCCACAAATTTCACATTTCGGAATGGATGATTATGAATTCTGTATGAAAGCACTTGAAGATTACCATGTCGCGATTGTACCAGGTTCAGCTTTCACCCATATTGGTAAGGGCTATATTAGAATTTCATATGCTTATAATTTAGAAGCACTTGAAGAAGGACTGAATAGATTAGAAAGAATGATTCAAGAACTATTTTAAAGGGGCTGAAATACAATGGATTTATTATGGCAAACGTTTGAAAATAGAAGTGATTTACTTAAAAGTTTAGTCAGACATCAATCTATAACACATTCAGAAGGAGAAAAGACTTTTCCTTACTTTTTAAGAGATCAATACTTAAAGTTAGATTATTTTAAGCGTAATGCTCATCAAGTTATGCTGCAACCGACTGGGGATGGTCGTCATGCAGTTCTTGCATATTACAAAGCACCACAATCTAAAAAAACGCTCGTTTGTATAAGTCATTTTGATACTGTTGGTATCGATGATTATAGCGAATATAAAGATGATGCTTTTGATATGGATAAAATCACAGAAATATTTAGACAAGATATGAAATACTTAACGCCTGATGCTAAAAAAGATATCCAAACGCACAATTATTTATTTGGGCGTGGTTCAATGGATATGAAACCAGGTCTTATGATACATATGTCTATGATAGAAAAAGCAATACAAGAATCATGGGATATTAACATAATCGTTGTTTCAGTACCTGATGAAGAAGTTGAGTCTAAAGGTATGCATGCAGCCGTTCAAAAGCTCAATCAAATTCGTAAGGAAGATCATTTAGATATAGCTTTACATTTAAACAGTGAACCTACTTTTTCACAAGCAGAAAATGACCCAAATCATTATGTATATTCAGGGACAATAGGCAAAATTATGCCTTCAGTATTATGCTATGGTAAAGAAACACATGTTGGACAACCATTGAATGGTATTAGTTCGAATTACATACAAAGCTTTATTAATAGCAAAATGGAATACTGTACTTTGTTTAAGGAAACATACAAAGATGAAACGACGCCGCTTCCAGTTTCTCTCATGAGTAGAGATATTAAAGATCATTATGACGTTCAAACACCATTTAGAACTGTTTCATTATATAATGTATTCTTATTTAACAGAAATGCAGAACAAGCTTTTAAAATATTTAATGATGTTGTCAGAGATGCTATTCATACTTGCGAAAAAGCATACCAAGAAACATTAAAATCTGAGGGTTTTGATAAAACATTATCAATTAACCTTTTAACTTTCAAAGAATTAAAAGCACGCGCAATAAAAGAATATGGTGAAAGTAAAATTAATCAAATTATTGAACAAACAGTTCATGAAATTCATGATGAAAGAGCACAATCTATAGAAATTACAGACCGTTTTATGCATATGTTAAAAGGTTTAGGACCAAGTGTTGTGACATTTTTTGCGCCACCTTATTATCCAGCTGCGCACTCTTCTGAAGATACATTTATTGATGAAATTGTTCAATCTGTTTGTGATACATCTTTAAGTCAGTTTGATAGAGTTTCAAAAAGACAATATTTCTTTAATGGCATTAGTGATCTGAGTTACGCCAAATATAGACAAGACGATTTAGGATTTGAAAGTTATATTGAACAAACACCTGTGTTTAATCAATCATACTTTATACCATTTAAAGATATACAAGAAATAAGTGCACCAGTTATTAATATTGGGCCTATCGGTAAAGATGCTCATCAAGTAACAGAACGCATCAATATGAAAAGTGCGTTTGAAGAAATACCTGCAATTATTGAGCAAGTCATAAGAAAGCATTTATTATAATGAAAAAAAAGAGAGGTTGAGACATTATGAAATGTCTCAACCTCTTGTTTTTATTTGTATCAATATTAAGGAAACTTAGGAAATTGATCGAAGTCTGGTTGACGTTTTTCTTTGAAAGCGTCTCTTCCTTCTTTTGCTTCGTCTGAAGTGTAATATAACAATGTTGCATCACCAGCGAATTGTTGTAAACCAGCTAATCCATCAGTGTCAGCGTTCATAGCAGCTTTTAAGAAACGTAATGCAGTTGGTGAATGTTGCATCATTTCTTTACACCATTGAACAGTTTCATCTTCTATTTTATCTAATGGTACAACTGTATTTACAAGACCCATATCAATAGCTTCTTTTGCATCGTATTGACGACATAAGAACCAAATTTCACGTGCTTTTTTATGTCCAACAATTCTTGCTAAATAGCCTGAACCATAACCAGCATCGAATGAACCTACTTTAGGTCCAGTTTGACCGAATCTTGCATTTTCAGCAGCAATTGTTAAGTCACATACGATATGTAGTACGTGTCCACCACCAATAGCATATCCTCTAACCATAGCTACTACTGGTTTAGGAATAACACGGATAAGACGTTGTAAATCTAGTACATTTAATCTTGGAATTTGGTCATCGCCAACGTAACCACCATGTCCACGAACAGATTGGTCTCCACCTGAACAGAATGCTAAGTCGCCTTCACCAGTTAAGATGATAGAACCTACTCTTTCATCATCTCTAGCTCTAGAGAAAGCATCGATCATTTCTTGAACTGTTAAAGGTGTGAATGCATTACGTACTTCTGGACGGTTGATTGTAATTTTAGCAATACCTTCGAAAAATTCATATTTAATTTCTTTATATTCTTTTATAGTTTCCCATTGTCTTGACATAATTTGCCTCCTAAAATAAATTCTATTATTATTGTATCAAATTTTGAGGGTTGTTCCACATGAATTGTGTGCCCAGCATCATTAACAATATAAAATTTACTATTTTTTATACTTTCGTTCATTTGTTTACCTATTTGAATAAACTTTTCATCTTTTTGACCGACGATAATACAAGTTGGCACATTCATTGTATTCACATGATGCCAATTGGATGGTTGTGAACCTGTACCATAATCTTTAAGTGCTTTACTTAAGCCGTTGGGATTTTGAGAAAGTCTCATCTGTTTAATGCGTTCTCTTTCTTCAGTAGAAAGTAAAGATTGACTATTAAATAATGGTAGTTTAGACCATTCCTCGACAAACTGATGTAATCCAACTTCTTGAATGCGCGCTGCTCTATTATGATCGACTTCAATTCTATTCTGCTTATCTGATGGATCTTTAAGTCCTGGACTAGCACTTTCTAAAATCAAGCCGCTTAATAGGTCTGGGTATTGCACAGCAAAGCTTAACGCAACACGTCCACCCATAGAATATCCATGCAAATAAATCTTATCAAGTTCTAAATAATCAATGACTTCTTTAATCTTAGAAACAATAAAATCCATTGACCATATTTCATCATAACTTGATTCATCATTTCCATGTCCGGGTAAATCAATGGTTATTACATTTAAGCCTTTGTTACTCAAGGTACTCTCAACTAAATGAAATGAAGTATAATCACTGATGAAGCCGTGTAATAAAATAATAGACGGTTTATGTTCATCATACGACTTAACGCGGTGATTTAACATATTGAATACCTTTCATTTGTTCAAAAAGTTGTCTATGTGTTGCGGTATTTTCTTCTCTATTCGTTAGAATTTCGTATAAATAAGAACCAAATTGTGGTAATGTTTGTTTCTTATAATCAGAAACACTTTCAAACTTTTCGTATCCTAACTCATATAGATGCGCAACATGTTGGAAATCTAAATCAAGTGGTGTACCGAATAATTTTTCAAAATGTTCAGGTGCTTCTTCTTTTTGAGCTAAGTAATTGAAGATGCCACCACCATTATTGTTTAAGCATACAATTGTAATATCTAAATCATGAAGTTTACTCATAATCAAGCCATTCATATCATGAAAGAATGAAACGTCACCTATGATAAGTGTAACTTTTTTATATACAGACATGCCAAGTGCAGTCGACACCACACCATCAATACCATTCGCACCTCTATTAGCTGCTATTTCAGCTTTTGAGTTTAAATTAAATGTATCGACATCTCTTATCGGCATACTATTACCAACAAATACAGTATCTTTAGAAGTCATTTTTTTCAATAAACTACCTACTGCAGCACCTTCATCTGTTTCTTCATCGATATATTTTTCAATCAATGCACTCGCTTCATTATCCATTGTTATCCATTTTTCTAACCAATTCTTGTTTTGAGTGGGTGTTACATCTTGAGCTTGTCTGAAGAAATCATTTGGGCTTAGTTCCACTGAAATCGTTGGTACTTTAGGATAGGCATCAGGTGTATCATTATTTTGCACAAGAATTTGTGGACATTTAACTTCTTTTAACCAATTGTTTAAATGTTTAGAAACGACTGGTTGCCCCACTCTGATGATAAATTGCGGTTCAATACTTAAACCGCCTTTGAAAAGTGCATCATAAGTAGAAATCACATTTGGGTGATTTAATTTTCTCAAATTACTTAATGGATCAGCTAATATAGGAATATTATGGATAGCTGAATAAGTTAATATTTGAGATAAATCTTGACCTTGTGTATCTCCTACAATAACGACACCTCTTGGTTTTTCGATATATGTTTGTATACTCGTAAAATCAATCGATTTTTGGTATTTTGTTTCTAATTTTCTTTTAGAAGACAAATATCTTCTTAATTTCACATTAGGAATTAACGGCTCTCTAAATGGAAAATTAAAATGTACAGGTCCTCTTTGTGGACCAACAAAATGCTTCTCAGCTTTAATCATATTCATATTAATTACATTTAATGTACCTTCTGACTCATCAGCTATAGGCATATCAAATTGAAACTTCGTAAAGTTTTGGAACATATTCACTTGATTGATTGCTTGAGGTGCACCCACATTACGTAATTCATGTGGTCTATCACTCGTTACAACAACAAGTGGTAATCGACTAATAAACGCTTCAGAAACAGCTGGCATATAATTAGATGCAGCCGTTCCTGAAGTACAAATGATTGCGACAGGCTTTTGACTTGCTTTGATTATACCAAGTGCAAAAAATGCTGCGCTTCTTTCATCTGGATGAACCCATGTTTTTAAATGCGGATGTCGTTCACAAGCTATTGCTAATGGTGTAGATCGTGATCCAGGACTAATAACAACATCATCGACACCATATTCATATAATTTAGAAACAAATGTAAATACTTGTTTAGTGAGACTTTCAATATGTGTACTCAATTCTACATCACTCCTAGTGCTTTCAACATTGGTTTAAATTTTAAGTCTGTTTCTTCAAACTCAGATATTGCTTCAGAATCTTTTACAATACCACAACCTGAATACAATGTTGCAGTATGATTATTCACTAACATAGAACGAATAGATACAACAAATTCACCATTATTTTCTAAATCTATATAACCTAATGGTGCGCCGTAAAACCCTCTTGTTCCGAACTCTTCATGTTCTATAAATTTAATCGCTTCAACTTTAGGAAATCCTCCTAATGCTGGCGTTGGATGCAATTGATTAACAATTTCTAATACATTTTCAGATAGTAAATCTGCTTGTATTTTCGTATATAAATGATATAAATGTTTGTTTGTGAGTATGGTTGGCTTTTTATCGTATTCAATTTGTTTCGTAAATGATTGAATGTCATGAATGATACTATCCACTACATAACGATGTTCAAATTGATTTTTAGAATCATTTAGAAGTTCATCTTTTAATTCATCATTCTTTGATTCGTCTTCTGTTCTTAAAATCGTACCAGCAATTGCATTTGTATATAGTTTACCATCTTCTATTTGGCAAAGTTGTTCAGGTGTTTGTGAAATAAATTGGGAATTACCTGATTCAAATAGCAATAAATAGCTTGATTCATTTGAATCTAATGATCTTTGTAATGCATCTTCAACATTAACATGATTTTCAAATTCAATTTGTCTTCTTCGAGATAGTACGACTTTTTGTAGGGCTACAGATTCATTCATTTGTGAAACAACTTTAGTAACTAATGCTTTCCATTCTTCACTTTGAATATCTTTATTATCCACTACTACAGGTTCACTCGATTCGATTTTTTCATTTTCTGTTTCTAAAATACTTATAACTTCGTTAATATTATCGATATCGAATTTGTTACCATGATCCGTATAAGTAAGATAATAATGACCATTTTCTTTTGTCACCAAATATTTAGGCAATACAAAATGACTCATCCCGTAATCTTTCCATTCATTCGTTAATGAATGCTCTGAAAATTGAAAGCCACCAAAGAATTTTAGATGGTGCTTTTCATCATGTAACTTAATCGTATTTAATTGTTCTTTAATATTTTGCCAGTATTCATATATATCATCATGTTCTAGATGCGAATACCTAGCTTCTAATAAATATCCAATTCCGCACATTTCTAATTTAGAATCTTTAGATTTGTAATAAAAATGTTGTCCTGTATAATTGATTTCTTCCCTTAATAAATGGATTAAATCTGGTTGATATTGAAGCTCAATTTCAACTGAAATATAATTTTTATTTCCATCGATTTCAGAAATTATCTGTTGCTTCAAATCCGTCCTCAAGGCCATTTCACTTCCACTTCTTTCCGAAAAATATCTATCTACTTATTTTATCATTTTTTAAGTCAACATGCGTTAATATTGTACTTTAAATACAGAATATAAATTAAAATTTTACACAATTACAGTGATTGACCAATTGATAGCGAAAGCATATACTAATACTGTCAAAAATATAAATTTAAGAGGTAAATACATGTCACAAAATTTATCACAGCATTCAGGCTTGAAAAAATATTATCATTTGATGAGACCACATACACTAACAGCATCATTTGTTCCTGTCCTATTGGGTACCGCTTCATCAAAGATTTTTTTAACAGGTGCTGAAGCATCCATTAAAATTTCAGTCGTATTAGCAATGTTACTCGCAAGTATTTTAATACAAGCAGCAACTAATATGTTTAATGAATACTTTGATTATAAGCGAGGATTAGATGACCATACTTCTGTCGGTATCGGAGGCGCAATTGTAAGAAATGGTATGTCTCCTAAATCCGTTTATAATTTAGCAATAGCATTCTATGTTATAGCTGTCATATTAGGTATTTACATATGCATGCAAAGTACATGGCTATTAATACCAATAGGATTAGTTTGTATGGCAATCGGTTATTTTTATACAGGTGGACCAATCCCTATTTCATGGACGCCATTCGGTGAAATATTTGCTGGATTCTTCATGGGATTTGTAATTGTCATGATTTCATTCTATATACAAACAGGTACTTTAAGCTTTTATCCAGCATTATTAAGTATCCCTGTTTCTATTACAATCGGACTTATCAACTTAGCAAATAACATTAGGGACCGCGAAAAAGACAAACAAAGTGGTAGAAAGACTTACGCGATCTTAGTCGGTAAAAGACTATCTATCATGACTATGGCAATTCTTTATATTTTCGCATATGTCTTTGTTATTTACTTAGCATTATTTAAACCATACGGCTCTCTTTTATGGTTGCTCGTCTTAATATCTGCACCATTCCCAATCAAAGCCGTACGTCGATTTAACAAAAATGACACACCACAAACAATGATGCCTGCAATGGCAGCTACAGGTAAAGCAAACACAATCTTCGGATTGTTATTAGCACTTGGTGTATATATTAGTGGTTTATTAGGTGGATTATAAAAATAAGACCATGCCAACAAATGTTGGCATGGTCTTAATATTTTAAGAACTCAAGTATATCTTGTTCAATTTGTTCTTTATCGTCACTTCTTGTCATTAAATGTGTTGCATTTTTATAGGCTGTTAATTCTTTGTGTTCTGATGCTATATCATGAAATATTTTCTCTGCACTATCTCGATAGAATGTTTGATCTAATTCTCCATATTTTATAGATATAGGTATTTTTACTGCTTCTAAATGATTCATAATATCCTCTATAAATGATGTGAAAATACGTGCACCTTCGTCATAATCATCAATGAGTGCAAGTTGGCGTTTACTTTCATCTTCATCTAAATCTTGGATCTGGTTAATTCTTTCTCCATAATGATAGAGTCTTCTTTTAATATCTTTATTTGTTCTATTATGAGGTGTAGACATTGCTATACATTTCTTCACATCATATGTTTCGACAAGTTTTAAAGACATAAGCGCACCTAATGAAACACCAAGCACATGAATATTTTCGTATCCACTATCCTTTAAATAGTGATAGCTATCACGTACCTGCTCCCACCAATCATTTGTCGTATAAGCTAATAAACCTTCTAAACTTAATCCATGTCCTTTATAAGCTGGAATATAACACGTGTATCCCGCTTCGTTTAGAAACTCTGCTAAAGCTTTTACATCTCTTACTGTACCTGTAAATGAATGCAATAATATAACCGCTTCATCTCCACCTTTTAAAAATACATTTTGAGATTCTTTCAATTTCAACAATCAAATCACTCCGATTTCAATTTCGATATCCCTATTATAACGCTTTTTCCATATAATAGTTTGTCGTTTCAAACCCCATTTTTTTATATAACTCATATGCAATTTGATTATGACCGAAAACATGGAGTCGAATACTTTTAATGTCATGTTCCTTGCAATACTCATCTAAAGCTTGCATCGTCATTTTACCTAAACCTTTACCTCTTTCAGATTCGTCAATTTTAATATCGTAAATAAAGCTCTTTAATACATGATCTTTCTCGAAAACATGTAGCCATAAAATACCAACCTTATCCCCTTCATTAAAGATATTAAAAATTTTATGACCTTCCGTATGTAAACCATCAGGTAGAAGTTTCTTAAAATATGCTCTACCTCTTTCATCGGCTTCTTCAACTGACCAAGAACCACTTTTCACTTGTTCATCAGCAAATTCTTTCAAAGAAACCTCATAAAAATCATTAAAGTCCTGCATTTCCATTAATTTTAATTCAACAGTCATATAATCCCCACCAATCTCTATATTTAGGTTCATTATACACTTCTAAAAATTAGAAACAAAAATACAATTATTTGTTTAACCATTTAATAAACAAAATCCCTAAAATCAAAATACTCACAGCAACTAGCGATTCAATCTTCTCTTTCTTCGTCGTTTTACGAATACTTATACTTGCTTTCATATCGAAGACACCTCTTAATCATTAATTTTTCACAATAGACAAATATTGCCAAATTGTGTTATTATTTCTTTGAAGAAGGACAACGTGCTACTACACATTGTCCAATGAGCCCGTTTTAAAGACGGTGACCTTATTTACAAATGATTTAATAAATCATCTCTCTTTAGTCAAAAGTTGTTAGAGATGGTTTATTTTTTTTGGTTCATTTTTACAATTGCGATTACTAAACCGCTTAAGAGAATGATAAAAGTATTTTATACTATATATCCTTTTGATATAATAATCTTAATTTTCAAAAAGAAAGGATGTATAAGATGAATGATCATATCATAATCATTGGAGGCGGAATAGCTGGACTAAGATTAGCATCCCTTCTACAAAAAGAGAATATTCCTTATAAAATTTTAGAAGCAAGGGAACACTTAGGTGGAAGAGTTTTGACACAAATTGAAGATGAAAAAAATTACTTCGATTTAGGACCTACTTGGTATTGGCCAGAAAAAGAACCTACGATTACACAATTAATTAAAGATTTAAATATCCCAACTATGGAGCAGTTTAATAATGGAAAAAGTTTATTACAGCTGAGTAATGACAGCAATATAAAATCATTTGATTCTGATGCTGTAAATAGTAAAAGTTATCGTATTATTGGTGGTGTCAAAAAACTAATTGATGTTATAAAAAAAGATATTCCCAATGAATCGATACATACTCATACAATAGTTGAAAAAGTCACTAAAAATAATGACAATTATACGATTGATGCTTTTAATAATGAAACTAAGAAATCAATTTCATATACAGCAAACAAAGTTGTACTATGTTTACCACCTCGTTTATTGCTAGAAAATATAACATTCTCACCCAAATTCAATCAAGAAACCTATTTAGATTTATTAAATAAACCAACATGGATGGGTGCTCAAGCTAAAATAGTATTAACATATAAATCGCCATTTTGGAGAGAGCAGAACTTATCTGGTAATGTCATTAGTTGGGTAGGACCTTTAAGAGAAGTTTACGATGCAACAACGGATGAAGGTAACGCTGCATTATTTGGATTCTTTAGTCTTTCACCAGAAAGTAGAAGTAAACTTACAGAACAAGAAATTAAAACTAAAGTTGTAAATCAATTAACAACACTATTCGGGGATGAAATTCAAAATTATCAATCCATTTATTATAAAGATTGGTCACAAGATACTTATATGACCACTTCAGGAGATAAATTAAATATAGAAAGCTTTCCAACATATGAACCACCCGTTAACCCACCAGAAAGAATATACTTCGCTGGTACAGAATACGATCAGAAAAATGGCGGTCATTTAGAAGGTGCATTAAATTCTGCTCATTCAACCTTCAAACAAATTTTAAGTGAATATAACAAACACTAATCTAAAAAATAAACCTTCTCAAACTAATCGATAGTCTTAAGAGAAGGTTTTTATTTTACTTTTGTTCTTTATCAAAAATATCTTTCTTAATGATATATTCAAAAATAATTTTTATTATCACTACTCCTATTGGTAATAATACGTAGTGTGTATTATTGTCATGGTTGCCAATGTGCTGATCATACATACTTAATATAAAATACATAACAAAACAATAAATAAGACATATTACAATTCCCGTTTTATTTATTTTTCTTTTCAACTTTCCTTCCCCTTTCTATAAAACGAAAATTAGCTCTTTTTATTTATTATAATTTTTGGTTGTAATTTGTAAATACATTTTACATAAATTGGATATAATAAGGTGTATGGATAATATTAAATAGATAGTGTAATATTATCTTATTGGAGGGGTTTATGATGACGAATACGATCGACGAAGTTATCGAATTAAGATCAAAGAAAGAATATATAAAAGCAAAAGAAAAAATGGAAGATATATTAAGCGAAGATCCTAACAATGCATATTACAATTATCAAATGGCATGGTGTCTAGATAATTTAGGATTAGAACACGAGGCTATTAATTATTATCATAAAGCTATTAATAACAATTTAGACCTAATATATCTAAAAGATACTTATATAGGTTTAGGAAGTACTTATAGAAGTATTGGCAAATACAAAGAAGCTGAGCAGATTTTAAATGAAGGATTAACAAAATTTGATGACAGCCCTGTATTGAAAATTTTTCTTGCTATTACACATTATAATATGAATAATAATCAGGAGTCTGTTTCTCTATTAATTGATACATTGCTAACAAATGTTGATAATACTGAGATTCATGAATATAAAAATGCTTTGAAATTTTACAATGAAAATCTAGATAAGATATTCAAGTGATATATACATATTTATATAGAAGGTCACATGTAATAATTCAACTATAAAATAGACAAGTTCTACCAAATTATGTTATAATTCAATTGAAAAAAAGGACAACGTGTTGGTGTACGTTGTCCAATGAGCCCGTTATAAAGACGGTGACCTTATTTACAAATGATTAAATAAATCATCTCTAACAGGTCTATAGTTGAAAGAGATGGTTTATTTTTTTTGGTTTAATTTAACAATTGTGATTACTAAACCTAATAATAGTACGATAAAACTACCGAAACTAAACATTAAGTTTAGCGCATCGCCAATTGGTACCACTAGAGCCTTCTCCTTTCTAAAGATTTAGTTGATACTTTCATAAGCATCACCTCACTTTATACTAAGATCGGCCACCATCTATACAACTTGCTCTGTTATAATATACCAAATTCCCAGTATTTGTTATATATATATTCAAGACCATAATAGATAAAATATTCCAAATTATGATTTTATACAAACGAGAAAACAACGTGCTGTAACACATTGTCCAATGAGCCAGTTATAAAAACGATGGCTTTGTTAATTACTATAAAAATAGCCATTTAACATGCCAAAGTTAAAGATGGCTATTTTTTATGATTTAAATCATTACAAGGAGTGAAAATATGAAGCAACCAAAGTACATATTATTATCTACATTACCCATCTACATATTATTCTTTATACAAGGATTCTACGCTGTTATTTATAAAGAAAACCCTATCGCTAGAGTAATTGCTGTAATTAGCATGATAATCTTTACAATTATGCTCACTCTTCTCGTTTCAAAGGTATTAGATGCTAGCAAACAAAATAAAAATAGAAAAATAAGATAAGAGCTAGAAATAAAAATATACATAAAAAAAGAAAAAACCCTGAGTTATCAAGGTTTTTTCTTTTCACTATACGTGACTAATTAATCTGAGCGGAGATGGAGTCCTTTAATATACTTTCAGATAATAACAGAAAGCCTTATATTATAAGGTTTTTGGCGCTTATACTTTCAGATAAATACATAATAAACTGGATCATTTTGACACACATTTGACACATCAAATTTTATCTATACTTTACAAAAAGACTATTCCTATAATGAAAAATACTAATTGTAGGAGAGGTTTTTAAGTGAAGATAAAGTTAAATATTACACCTCTTTAAACCAAATATAAATTTTAACTTCCTTTATTTGTAAAATTATGATAATAATAGATTATAACATTAAACATATAAAGGAGTGTAATACCTATTAATATTTTCAAAACAAAAATCGCCTTTTGGTCATTTATAGTTTTAGGCTTTTTAACTTTAATAATTGCTTTCATTTATATGGATAGTAACTATTTCTTACCTATAATTTTACTATCTTTATCCCTATTTTTTTTAGCAGACGTTAGAGAAAAGGCAAAATTCAATATATTTATATCTATATTTTTATTTATATTTTCCATAATCTTATTTTTAGTTATATAAATTTAAAAAAGTCGGGCATATTAACCCGACTTTTTTAGTATCTATTTACAGATGTAACTCTATTATCATAATAACAAACTGACGACCCTCTAGGGTGTGTTTTCAGCCATAAATGTCTTTTATAGCCTTTTATCACAAAACCATTTTTACCAAGAGCCATATTACCTCCACCAGCTATTAAAAAACCTCCTTGCGCAATTGATGTAATTGGTCCACCTAAAAATTTAGCCAAAGCTTTTCTACCTAATGATTTAGCTATAGCTTTTCCACTAATCCTACTTCCTTTTATAGCTGTAGCAGTTCCTATTAATTGCTTATTTGATATACGTTGAGTGTAATACTTTTTCTTTAAATTTTTCTTATTATAACATTTATTTCTTGCAGCTGGCACCGCCGACCTAAACGAAGTATTACTATTAACTTTATTTTCAAAATCTATGATTTTCTTTTGATCATCTTCAGTTAAATTATCAAGGTCTATAGCTACAGGTCCATTGGCATTAATATATTCATCATAATTACTAACTTCTATGTATTTCTGGTCATCTACTATAACATCACCTACATTAAACTCATTTTCGTTCTCTTTAGCTTCAGCAAATGGTGATATGACAGTACTAACTAGTCCTAATACTAATATTAAAATAATATACTTTTGCAACTTCATTATAAAACCTCCTTTTTTACATTATATACCAATTATCCAAAATATGTATATAGTTGATAATAAATAATTTGATTTTTCACAAAAAAAGACCCACTAATTAAAGTGGGTCTTTATCTTGAATGCGACAATTATCTCGCCAATCAACTTAATGTATATTTAACTCTCACACATAGATATATTAAAACATAATAAATAAACTAGTAAGATGAAAGTGTGAAAGAAATTTCATATTATCTTAAGTAATTATTTTTGAGTACAATGTCTATTTCTTTTTGCAATTTTTTCTTTTCTGCAGCATACGATTTACCAGCCGTTTCATGGATTCTATTTACTGCTCTTTGAGCAACTCTATGGCTTTTAATCGTTTTATCGCGTTTCAGCTTATTTACAGCTTGTTTAGCTGCCATAACCTTTTCATCTAATGATTTCTTGTAATCATAGGCATTGTATTTTACCTGAGTTTGTTCAGCTTGTTTAGCATCAGCCTCTCCTATCGAAACTGTTAGTGCCAATCCTAATGATGTAAATGCTAATAGTAATTTTTTTGATAATTGCATGTGTATTCTCCTATCTATAAAGTATATGTATATTTTATAGAATGAGTGATATAAAACCATTAACTATTTCTTAATTAATTATTAAATACGAATGACATCATCAGGTTTTTGACTTGCTGAACTTCCACTAATGATTTACATACAATAATGTGGCAAATTATCAAATATTTCATTAAACATTGTGGTCAACATTAATCACGTTTACAAACTAAAAAAGCCCACCTATTTCATTTAGGTGAGCTTTTGGATATTCATATATAGCCACGTTGTGCCCAAAAATATTAACTCCGCCTAAATAAAAAAAGAAAAAACCCTGAGTTATCAAGGTTTTTTCTTTTCACTATACGTGACTAATTAATCTGAGCGGAGATGGAGGGATTTTAAAAACCTTGTAATAACCGTTGTTACACTGATTTTGTGACATGTTTGTGACCAAAATAATTAAAAATTTATCAATAGTCTCACTTTACAAAACAGAACGTTTGTTCGTATAATAAAACTACTAATTATACGTGAGGTGTTTAAATTGAAAATCATTAACCCTGGAATGCCTGAACCCTACAAATATGAAACTGATTACCGTAAGATACCTAAAGAATATTTAAACAGTAATATCCCAGAAGGTCGTAAGATGATTAAATGGGCACCATTTGCAACAATGCCACAACAATATGAAACGATTAACGGTTTTATCGAAGACCAAAGCAAAGTTGATAAACCTGCGTTCGATGAATTAGCCTTACGTGATTTGAACGATGTATTAGCACAAAAATTATTTTATGATCCACCAGCAACAATTAAGTATTGGGAGAATGGATATTATAAAACGATTGAGTGTGAGATTAATAAATTTGATAGTGAAAGAAATAAATTAGAGGTATTGGAGAATGGCGAAAAAGTATTACTAAGTATGGATTGCATTGTGGAAATAAAATAAACACATCTATCTTAATAATAGATGTGTTTATATTATATATACTATTTTTCAGGTGGTACTTTAATAATTTTACCATCAGGTCTTTTTATTGAAGCTTTGTAATTACCTTTTTCATCAACAACTAAATCTACTAATTCATAATCTTTAATATTTTCACTCACTGTAACCACTCCTTTTTATAGTATAATTACACTATAACATACAAACAGTTTTTATTAATTAACTTAAATCAAATTTTCATCATCATTTCTATCTATATTTATATAATCATTTTTATCATCATCATAAGGATTAATAAAATTAATTATATTTTCTTTGTATTTTATAAACAATCCTATAATTGTAACTATTCCTAATAAATTCAAGATACTATTTTGTTTTTTCATGTATATAATCCCCTATAAACTTAGATGATTTACCTTTTTCTAAAGAACAGAATTTATCATAAAACTTTTCTATTTTATCTTTATATTTTACTTTATGTTCATCTATATTTTTTAATTTTTCAGCTAATTTAAATTCATCTGTTATGATTTCACCTGGTAAATCGTTCATATAATCCATATAGAAACCTCTTAAGCCTTTATCGTATTTCTCTATATCATATGCGAAAAAATATTGTGGTCTTTTAAGAATACCAAAATCAAACATTACTGATGAGTAATCCGTGATAAGTGCATCTGATATTAAATATAATTCAGATATATCACTATAATTAGATACATCAATCGCAAAATCTTCATAACCATTTAAATCTAAAGCATTAGCAATCAAATAGTGCATTCTTAATAGAATTACATAATTTTCTCCTAATTCTTTTTGTAGATTTTCTAAATTGATTTTTAAATCAAATAAGTATTGTCCCTTTTTGACAAACTCATCATCTCTCCATGTAGGAGCATACATAATAACTTTTTTACCTTCTGGTAAATTCAAGTCTTTTTTAATTTGATTGATGTGTTCTTGATCATCACTTCTGTTAACTAACACATCATTACGTGGATAACCGATTTCCCAAGTTCGTTCTTCATCCATCCAAAATGCTGTTTTAAATATATTTGTTGAATATCTATTTGGAGATACTAAATAATCCCATCTTGAAGTCTCAGCATAAAAATTCTTTTTATAATTAGCTGTTGTTGTGCCTGGCATTCTTACAACTTTCATATCATTAGCTAAGCGTTTTAATGGTGTACCGTGCCAAGTTTGAATATATATTTGATTTTCTTTTTTATTCAAATACAACGGCAACCTAGCATTAGTAACCCAAAATTTAGCTTTAGAATAAGCAGCATAATATTCTTTAGAACCTTTTTTTACTTTTTCTGCATTACCTATAATTACATTTTTATCTGGATTATTGAATACCCAAATATAATTTAATTTAGGATAATTTTTTTGCATATACTCATAGATATATTTCGGGCTATCACTATAGTTCTTACCACCAAATGATTCAAATACAATTGTTTTTGAATCAACAGATTCTTTCTTATCCAACAACTGATATTTAGACCTATTTTTCATTTTATTATTTTGCACTATATTTTTAACGTGCCTGCTTACACTTCTTAAATTGTTGACGTATTTAGCATTTTCCACAGCGTTCATAGATAAAAATAGCATTTCTAAATTATAAAGTAGTTTTGCATCTTTTAATAAATCCCACTTTATTGTCTTAACAATCTTAACCAATGGTTTCTCAAGCATATTATACCTTAATTCAATGTCTCTTAAAGAAGGGTCAAAACCATTTTTAATTTCTAGTTTCATCTTATAAGTTAAAAAGTTCAGTACTTTTTTATTATTTGTTCTCTTAACAGAATCAATGTAACTATTAACATAATCTTCAAATGTTAAAATAAAATCTTGGTCACTTAGGGTATTTCCATTGAAAGGATCGTATACTTCCCCTCTGTAATAAAAAGGGAAGTCAAATAGTCTTACAAACCTCTCTACATAGTTAATGTAATCAAGTATGAATGATGCGTCTGTATAGATTTTTAAATTTTCATTAAATCTAATATTATGCGCTTTAATAATTGCTGTCTTAAATAAAATATTACATGCAGTATTTTTTCTTAAAAATGAATTAGGATTTGATTGTTGAGTTAAATACTCAATTCTTATTTTGTCTTTGTCTACATATTGTGGTTTGTTGATTGCAAACTTATGAATAGGTGCTATTAAACCATCTAATCCATTAACTTTTGACAAATAACACTCAACTGCATAACTTGCTAATTGATCATCAGCATCTAAAAACATAAGATATTGCGTGTTTACTTTTTCTAATGCTTTATTTCTGGCATGTGCATGTCCAGCATTTTCTTCTAATTTAATATACGTAATATTTTTATCGTAATCTCTAGTTGCTTCTTTAATCAAATTAGCTGATGAATCAGTCGAACCATCATCAACTATTATTAAATCAAAGTTTTGATTTCTTTGCTTCTTCATACTTTCAATACAATCTAAAATATGTTCTTCATTATTATAATACGTAATAATAATTGATAGCTTATTCAATTTTATCTCTCCATTTTCTAAATTGTTTACTCTTGTAGTTCATCTAATAATTTTTTATAGTTATTGATGGCAGTTTGTTTACTAAAGTTTTCACTTAATTTTACATCTTTAAGAGGATTATTTCTAGCATTTTCCATAGCAATGGCTAGCTCACCTATATTATTCTTTTCTACCAATATACCATTTTGATTATTTTCTATTAATTCGCTGGGACCATACTTTATGTTATAAGATATAATAGGACAATCATTATTTAAGCTTTCCATTATAGTTAGCCCAAATCCTTCAAATTCACTCGTTAATATAGACGCTATCGAATTCCTAAATACTTCTTTGGGGTTATTTGTATAACCCTTAAACTCTACATGATTTTCTAAATTTAATTCATTAACGAGGTTTTGTAATTTGTTTTTTTCTCCGTCTTCATCTTTTCCATATATAAGTAATTTTGATTCATATCCTTTGTTAATATACTTACTAAAAGCTTGTATAATGTGATCAATTTGTTTTTCTTTAGATATCCTACCCACATAACAAAATTGGTCAATCTTATTAATATTTTTGGCGTCATTTATTTCTTCAACAAAGTGGGGTATGACTTTTATTTTACTATCATTAATTTCAAAGTCTTGCTGAATATCTTTCTTTTGATAATTAGTAAGGACTATATATTTATCAATTTTCTCGTTTTTACTTAATGCAAGTTTGTAAGAGCCTCTAATACCACTATTAATTAAATGAGTACTGTGAAATACTAATACCCTTTTCAACTTTTTATTACACTCAATTAATGATTTATCTAATAACCTAGCATCGTTAAATACGATTGAGCCATCTTCAAGAACATGATTGAAATAGTAAGTAAACATTTCTTTCTCATTTTCAAAAAATTTAAATGGTCTATCATCTCGATAAAGCACAATATACAATAATTTATTTTTATCTATATCAGAGAAATGTTTTTTTAAATATAAATCCCCTTTTTTATTATAATATTCTTCATATAATTTAGAGTATTTAGTTGCAGAATAATTAGTGATTCTATGAAGTACTCCATTTTTAGTATATTCTCGCCTTTCTAATTTCTTCTTTGAGAAAGGACACATGAAATCTTCAAATTTTAATACATTAGTCCCCTCATAAAAATTTCTATATAGAACATATTCTTTGTCTTTATAATACCTAATTATATTTTTATCAATTTCTTCTCTTAAATTCGGTACTTTAACCTTAGTTTCTTTTGTTCCTTTATTAAACATAGTTGGTTTTGAATACACTTCTAGCAAGTTATTGTTAGATAGCCATTCATAAATGTTTCTTATTATTAAAGAATCATTTATAATGCCTCTTTCTTTAAAATCTACATATATATTTAAATAATCTGGATCGTAGTTTGTTGTATGTATGACTGACTTTTGATTAAGGTTTTCTTCAAGAAATTTAATCCTATATAATAATGATTTAGTCCTACCCCCATGAACTTTCGGTAGTGTCGATGTAATAGTATGTAACAAAAAAATCACCCCTTAATTTTATATAACCTTTCACTTAAAAGTTGTTATAAAAAAACCTCACTCATAAGAGTGAGGCTGCATATCAAACTTAATTAAGATAAAAAAGTTTGTAAACTAATTAAAACACATTATGAATAAATTGTAAATTGTTATTCCTAGTATTTAATAAGTAAATATACTATCCATTGATGTGATCTTTTGCGTATTCATATAGCTTTCTTATAGTATTAAATCTTGCAAATTCTAATGAAGCTTTACCATTCCTCAAATCTTGTACAGTTTGATATGGTATACCAGTATTTTTAGAAATTTGAGATCCATTTTCGTTTTTTAATAATTCATTGATGTCGTTTATTATATCGTCAAAGTCAATCATATTACCACCTACTTGTCTTTCATTAATTTAAGTAAAACTAAAGTTGTTGCTACAGTAAGCAAAATATTTAAAGAACCATTATTCAAAAACAAATTTATCCAAAGCAAAGCAACGAGAATTATAGCAATTGTTTTCATATTATTCTGATGTTAGAATATAAATATAGTAGGAAGGGCTTAGCGCCCTTTCCTTTATTCCTTATCGTCTTTATTATCTTTTTTAAGTGCTTTGACTAGTGCAATAGTCGATATCACTGTAAAGATAATATTGACGATTTTTTCTATATTATCTAACATCTTATCCCTCCCTTGACTTGATAAATTAATTATATCACGGTATACCGTGATATATCAAGTGTTTTCATTATTTTTATTTAAATTTTTACATAAAAAAATAACCCCACTATGCATGTAAGTGGGGTTTGTGTGTATGAACTATCTAGCCGGTAAACTAAATAGGGTAAACATATAATACTACTTCTTACTTGTAATCTTCAAGTCAAACCATAATTTTGTTTCTTTTTCTAACTTTTCATCTTTGTGTGTAATTGGTCCTAATGCACAGTAGAAACGTCCAGCTTTTGGATTAGTTGGGTATTCAAACTCTGCCCACCAGAAACCATCTTTTTTAGTTACTGAGAAGAAGTTAATATATTGATCTGCTAAGATGTTATTTGACGATGGTAATGCTGGTTCATTCAAACCAGGTTTCTTCTTAGCTGCGATTGGTTCTACACCTTTCTTAACCGTTGCTTGACCAGACCATTTCCATGTTGTTTTTTTACCACCATTGTAATAATGTTTAATACGAGAAATAAAGTAATCTTTTAACTTATTACGATTAGCTAACGTATCTGGTGCATTTTTCCCAACATGCATATCCCAAGAACGATGAGGGCAAGATGTGCCGAAATACTGTCTGTGAAGATTAACAGTCGTGCGATTGACTGGTAAGCTATAAGATTTCATAACGGCTGCTGCCACTTTAAATGTTGCCTCTTCATTTAATTTGAACTGGGCATCTGTTAAACTTGCTGCTG
Source organism: Mammaliicoccus sp. P-M58 (assembly GCF_022386165.1). NCBI lineage: Bacteria > Bacillati > Bacillota > Bacilli > Caryophanales > Staphylococcaceae > Mammaliicoccus > Mammaliicoccus sp. P-M58. Next base: position 24,346 of record NZ_JAJNJI010000009.1, on the reverse strand, counting down.
GGTGCGATTGACAAACTTCGAATCCGATCAGATTACTGTTGGCCCAGTTATTTCCACAATGCCATTCAATATAATCTGTTGGGTGATACCAAAGTGTCTCATCTTTGTTTACATAAACTGAAGCCCATCCATTAACATGCGTTCCGTTTTGTTCTCTCGTGTATAGCCATGGTAAATATTGATTAGGTGTCATTGAACCATAATCGTTGTGAATAACAATACCTGCTATACTCGCCTTTTTACCTGTTAATTTACTACCTTGAATGTGTTTTGAATAAATATCTTTCATTATAAATCTCTCCTTTAGTTTTTTCTTGGCTATAACTGCACTGTCATAACCAAGTCATAATAAAAAGCCGACTATTTAGCCGACTTATTTAATATCATTTTCTTTATTGTGTTTAGTTGTAAATTCTTCTTTAATTTCTTGTTTGACTGTTGAACCTTTATCACTTTTAATAACTTGCAATTTTTCAGCAATTTCCTTAGGAACTAACACGCCCATTTCAGCACAATTTTCTATAATGCTTAGTCCTTCATTGGCAATGTAATAAAAGATTGTTATCATCAATAAACCACCGTTAAGTCCTAATATTTGATCAATAATATTTGCTAAAACAATAATGCAAAAAATCATCATCTTTCTTGCAAAACCAAACATAGACTTTCGACTCCACAATGATTTATTTTTTACAGCTTTAGATAATCCTGTAACAATATCTAAACCCATTAATATCATCAGAAACCACATAAGCTTGATGTCTCCTGCATAGATGAATGTATGAAATGCTTCTGATTCTGTAAATTTCACTCTTATTTCCTCCATATTCTCACTCCTTTATAGTCTTGCTATCTATAATAAAAAGACACCTACCGAAGTAAGTGCCTTGTGATTTTATTCGTTTTCATCTATATTTACTGGGTAATCTTCACCGGTAATTTCTTTGTATTCTCTTTTAGTAAGTGAGCCATTATCAACCAGTAATTTAATGGTGAAGTTGGTATAAATACCATTGTCGTACATATATTGAACATCTGAAAGCTGTATGGCATTATCAGCTATGTCAACATTTTGTTTTATATTCGCAATTTGAAATAAAATATCGCCTACATATTTAAGTAGACGATGGTTATGCGCTTCTATTTTATTACTACGTTCAATGAATAGCTTAAGTTTTTCGTTTTGAGAATTCATAGCTTCTTCTAATCTTTCTAAATCACTGTTCTTCAAAGGTGGTTCAGAACCAATCCATCTCTGATAGTCTGGATCAAAATAAAACGGTTGCCATATGCCTTCATAAGGTGGAATTTCAGTATAAGGTTCATTAGGATAATCCCAATCACTTATAACTGTTCTAGGTGTGCCATCATATAAATATACGGTTTTTGCCATGGTTAATTCCCTCCTACTTCATCTATTATCCAACTGAATTCGCCAACAATATAATGACCAGGTAGCCATTTAGCTTTATCTGTTTCATTAACATAAAACATCAAATCACCTGTTACGTCTACTAATACGACTGCTGGATTCATTGTGACAGGTGTTCTTGCATAAAAATGTTCTATTCTTGGTACCATATGTGAAGGAATTGAACCAAACGCAGTTTGTGTCACAAGATTGTTGACGTTCACTCTTAAATGCGCAATCTTAATACCATTAACCATTCTAACTCTATATTGACACTGTATAGCATTAGGGGCATCTGTTTGACGTTTAGTGGCATCATTTTTAATTTCCCAATCTATCCAACCTGTATCGTTATTTAATGTTTCAAACTCTTCAGCATTTTGTACTCGTTTCCAACCACTAAATACATTATTAGTATGAATAGTCGCTCTATATTCATTGTTTCTTGAACTAGCAATTAATCTTAACTGTTTACGTCCATTTTCAGACTCTGTTACATCTATTTCTGCAATATAAGAACCACCATTAGGGTCTTGTGGCGCATTAACACTAAAAGCATCAGAAGGAATTGTACATTCATATTTACCACCCGGTAGGCTAAGAACATCTGTATAAGTATTACCTTCTTGTCCTAATGTACCTAACCATTTTCTTTTATAATCTTCTGGGTTAACTCTTTCCCAGTCCTCCCACGTATTGTAAAAACGTTTCTGCCAAATTTGAGTAGAGTTATAAGGTCTAAATGTAATACGTTTTAAGATACCGCCATTTCTCTCAAGTACTTCTAAAAATCCTGCTGTACTTGTTGCACCTATTCCTGTTATTGGTGTTGTAGTCGTATAATAGAAACCTGTTTTTAAATCATGTAACTTATTTAAATCATCTGCTAATGAAACAATTTGTAATTGACCATTATCTTGAATCAATTTTGCTTTTTGCCAATCGCTTGTATCGTACTTGTTTAATTTTTCAACGTCTGCCTTAATTTGGTTAGCTTTATTATCTAATTCTGACATTGTGTTATTTTTCAAATCTGTTATATCTTTTTTAGATGTATTCACTAATGTTGCAATTTCTTGCATGACTTGAGTTGACCTATCATTTAATGCTTTCAAGCCACTAGCTTTTTCTGTTTCCATTTGAGATACATAATCTTGACCATTTGCTAAGGCTTCATTAATTTCATTAATTGTATTCATTATACTTTCTCGAAACTCTTGGAAGGTACGTATTTCGTTGAGTTTATCAACTGCTGGTATTGTATTAATTAAACTATCAGCAACCTTAAAACTAAACTCAACTTCTGTAACAATATCCTCTTTGCCATGTACTGCAATAAACAATTGACCATTTACATTACCTGTTAAGCCTAAAAATACATTTGGGATTGTATACTTCATTCGTCCTTTCATAGGGTCTATTGGTTCAACATTATCAACGATATAATTTTTACCATTTTTTAATATTAGAAATACATCTGCGTTTTCTGAACTTACTAATAAAGGACTACCATTTCTAGTTACATCAAACACTAGATCAGCAGTCCCTACATCAGTATTATAAAATTGTATATTTGTATCTAGTCTATTTTGAATATGTGCTGTTGTTTCCAGCTTTATTCGACCTTCTTTGTTATACATTTAATCCCTCCTTTTTATTCAAACCATTGTGACCATGCACCTTGAGCGTATGTTCTTCTTTTGATTTTAAAGTTGTTGCTTCTACCGAAAGGAATAGCCATTTGGAATGCGGTACTCGCATCATCAAAATCGGCTCTACTTACATTTAAATGTAACACCATTGCACTTGAAACTTTTGGATATGGTGAGCCTTTTGCTGTATTTGGTACATGATAAAAGCCACCATAATTTACTGAATTTATATCTGTAACTGATTCTGGCGCACTAAACATACGAGCCAATGCTCTATTATTAAATTGCAATTCATCTTCTTGAATTCTAAATATAGTACGAGATACATCATAATCCCAAAAGCGCCAACCTTCTGGTCCTTGGTAAATTTTCTTACGCGGATTACCTTCATCATCAAATGCTAACAACCCTGTATATCCATCATATCCAGTAGTACCGAATTCTTTACCACTAATACGTCGAAGACTGTATAACATACCTCTAACTTCTTGAACCATGTCCCTTACTTCTCCGATATCTTGGTAAGCATTTTGCATATCTTGGTCACGTAACTGTACGCCTTCTTTTCCAACATATAAGAAATCTAGCACTTTACGTTCAGTTGTTTTGTTTTCGTCCATTGAACGATTAAGTTTATGTGAACGTACAACTGATGCTGTACTTCCACCACCATCCATATTGTAGGCAAATTGAATATCATAGTGATCTAGTAATGTCTCAGCCACTTCTTGAAGTGTCATACCTTTTTCAACCATGGTATGTGTATTATTCTCACGACCATCGCAACTAAAGAAAATTAAATCTTTATTAGGTAATTGCGCGATAACTTGTCTAGGATGACTTACAATCGTATTAGGACTATAGTCACCATCTTTCACAATGATTTTGCCATCTAAAATAATAGGACCAAATCCACTGACTGTGTTGTTATAGCCTTTATTTCTTATCTCACTAGCTTGTACATCTGGTGGGAATGAAGTCAATGTATTATCGTCACCAATCGCTAGTGTCCATCTATCATTTAATGCTGGGTACTCATCACCCTTAACACTATCTAATATTTGCCCTTCATATAATTGTTGACCGTGCATTTTCAATTGACTACCACTACCAGTACTGGCATTACTCACAAAAGTAGCCTTTGTCTTACGCGCAAAATCAGAAGGTGTCATATGTGCTGGTTTATTAGGATTATTGCCATATAAACCACGTTTTAACTTAATGATATTACCTTGACTGTCTAAATGTGGAATATGCGTAATATAATACGTTGTATCAAATTTACGTCCTCTAAAATGAGATACCTCATTATAATAAGCACCCGTATTCATTTGTGTTTCTAACGTATCAGCTGTTTGTTTAGCAGTACTTGCAATGTCATCTATTCGACCAAAATCTTCATTAAGTCTATCTTGTGCAAGTTCATGTAAGTTCCCTTGTGTATCAACACGCATATCTTTTACTTCAGCAGTCGCATTACCATTCGCACCGATAATTTGATTTTTCACTCTATTATTTAATTTCTTAATTTCTTTTTCTACTGTAGAATTTCCATGTTTAATATCACTTGATTTTTTAGATTGTCGGTATTCTTTAACCATGTTATATAATATTTCTCTATCTTCTTGAGACATTCTCGCATTATCAATCACATTCCCTCGGAATTGATCATTAATTTCTCTAGGGAAGTTGTCATTATATCGTTTCATTTAAACCCTCCTTTATTCTGTCCATTCAAATTGTGCATATATCCAGTTACTGTTGCTACTTCCCGATTGATTCGAACTATCGATATAGACATTCAAAGCACCATTCCCTCGGATTTCAACCATGATAGGTTGTTTACCACTACCTGATCTAGAATAAAAAACTTGCGTATATTTCATAAACCCATTAGGTAACTGTGCAATCTGTTCACCGTTTGTAAAATTACGTATATTAACACGTATCATTTTTCTTGTGATTCTTTTTTCGCCACGTTCACCATATTGATGTACGATTTCTCGAATACCACAACTAAAACCGTCTGTCGCATATAAGCCATTTTTAGGGGGACCTACTTGATACTCAATCCACCCTGAATCTCTAATAGATGTCGCTAAATCGTAAATACTATTTTGTAGGTCTAATTGCCATTGATAGTATTCTTCAAAACCATCTAAACCATCAACATGTGCTCTTGTATAGAATTGTTCCCCACTTTGATCACGCGCCATTTTGATTTCTACATCTCTACTCATCAACCGTCACCACCCCAGTTGAAACCCAACTAGTGCCATTACCTACATTAGCTGAAGTACCACTTCCGTACTTGAGCGCACTTTTGACATTACGCACATTACGATTAATGAGTTGTTGTATCTGTACAATATCTTTACGTGAATTACTGAATTCTATTTCAACAGGTACATTCATAATTGGGTGTGATTCTGTTAACTTCACAACTTTTAAATCAGTGTCGTATTGTAATGGTTTGTGTTTCAGATGTACTTTATGATTTTCTTGTATCTGCTCATAACCTAAGTAATTAGTCGAAACTTCAACAACAGGTTCATCAACAAGTTGTTCTTTAAGTAATGCTTCAAGTTCGTCAAGACTTTCAACATTGTCATCAAAAACAGTAGCAGCTTTCATATGGCCAAACACATCATAATTTTTAGACTTAACTTGTTTATATAATTTATAGATATCTTTACCTTTTAAAACTGCCGTGATATTAAATAATGTTGATTTTTCTGTCCCAACATAACCTGTCGGTTTTTTAGATTTATAATCAATTTTGTTGTCTTTACCTCTGAATATACCTTTAAATGTATGAGGTCCTTTTGATAAGTTCTTAGCAATGACTAATGGTTCAGTAATTGTACGTCTAGACCATGCACTCATTGTTTCATAGAATTCTCCGTCTAAATAAAAGTCCCAAACGCCACCTAGTTCTCCTTTTTTGAAGTTAAACATCAGTGTTTCATTGCCCCATCGACAATCAATTTGTACTTCAAAAGATGCCCCAACTGATTCAGTACGCCATGTACCCGTTTTAATAAAGTTACCTTTAAAATTAAGTGCAGGCGTTTTAATCGGGTTATAGTTCTTCGTTTCTTTTGCTGTTTTCTTTAAACCATAACCTTCAATGATTGTTTTCATTTCTGTAGTACTTACAGATGCTTGTACTTCGTCAGTATTATATTTATACATGATCACTTCATCTGACATCTTATAAAATGTCGCTTCATCATAAATATAAATCGTTTTATTATCTGCAAAGTAGATATATCCGAATAGTTCAGCACCTTCAACTAAATACTCTAAGCCGTTTTTATTACCTAATTCGTCTATCACAATACGTTTATCAAACTTGCCTTTAATCACGTATTTAAATCCTAATGGATTATTTCTAAAACCAAAATCTAGATATTGTTCCAAAGTATATTTTGGTTTTTCTTCTTCTGTTACATCGCCATTCATTTCTTCGTTTTCAATATCTTTATCAATATAGTGATTTTGAAATTCCATAAAAATATGCTTACCAACAATGTCGTTAGTAAGCATGAGATTATTTGATTTAACCGACGTTGATTTAATAATGTAATCTTGACCTTTCCACTTTAAAATAGCTTCGTTCTGTAACATATTAAATACATCAGCATTATGATTTGTTTTTAAGGCAGTGAATGATATTTGACGTTCGTTGTTCTTCTCGTATTCATATTTAAATGAACTATAATCAAAATCAATTAATATCTCACCCATCGTTCGTTTACGATCCATGACAATTAAGTTATACAAATATCATCACCTACCTATATACATAATTAAATGTAAATTTGATTTCTTTAACTATTGCGCCATCACCTAGTACTTCAAAATCATTATATCCAGGTGCTAACGTGATGTACTCCCAGTTTGTATCAATCCCACATCGTTTTTTATTCTTAAAAGGATAAACTCCATTGAGTATAACTGTGTCATTATCTCGTATAGCCTTTTTATATTTAAACTTATCTCCAGTTGTCTTATTATGAAGAATAAAACCATTTGGCGCTTTAACATTCATTTTAATAATTAAATGATGACGATGTATGGGTGTAACGGTATCAGATGAACCATTAAAAATTTTAAACTTACGTTTAGAATGAACATAAACTATATCCTGATCGGTTACTAAACCATTGCCAAACTGCCAATATTCACTATTTAAACTAAAATCATCTGTTGTCATAAGTGATTCTGAATAGCCTTTGAATACAATAAATGTTATATCAAAAGTACCATTCTGATAGCCCATATCTGTAATTGCATTTTCATCACAATAAACTGCGTATTTTACGCCAGGGTTATCAGAGTGTGTAATATAAAAGGGAGTACGCCTATACAGCATACCCCTTAATCTTTTTTGAACACTTTTATAATCAAACACATCTGATCCACGATAGAAAAAGCTTAATACTAAAGGGAAAGGACCGAATGATGTTGATGACACCAGCACACCGTCAACACCTTGTATTTCAGTTGACGTTATTCTATTTTCTACACCTTCCTCAGTTGCTTTCAAAAATTTCAATTTACTAAATTCATCTGTTAATACAATATTCATATTTTCATCGAATATTCTTACTGTTTTGTTCCTCAAGTGATAGCACCTCCCATATTCCAAGCTAACATTTCTGCACGTTTACCTTGTGCTTTACTAACGTCTCCTTCGTTAAAGCCTGCTTTCATAGCTATTTCAGTTAGAATACTTATTTGTTTATCTTGTTTTTTCATTTGTTCTTGTTGTCCTGCAACTAACTCAGTTAGTGCTTGTAACAATTCAGCATTATTGTTATTAGATAAGGTCTTAGTACCAGACTTAACTTGATTAGGTCGCTTGTTACCTTTTGAACGTCCCTGTACTTTATTAGCTACATAGTTTATTAATTTCATAGAATCAGCAGCACGTTTTGGATCAGTAGAAATAACGACTTCTTCGTGACCTTCTTCTGCTAAATTATATAAACCGTTATCTCTAATAATTCCACCAGTAGCAAAACGTCTACTACCCGAAGGACCCCAACCAGATTTTCCGTAAGGTAAATCTTTGCGCCAGTTACTGTTATTGAAGAAAGCAAGTAATTGGTCATAGCCGGACTTGATATTTCCATGACCTTTCATTTTATAAGAGTTAAAAGTACTAGGTACATATTGTAATAACCCTTGAGCAGGAGTTCCATTACGATTATTTATATCACCTATATTTCCTTGAGTAACTCCTGCATTACCGTTAGACTCTCTGTCTATCTGAGCAATAATTCCTTGGAGTTCTCTTGAAGATAGAGTAACCTTCATTCGTTTTGCAGCTTTTCTAATTTCTGGTGCCCATTTACTTGCTGCTTTATTACCTCCACCTTTACCAGATAAGAATTTTTCAGGGTCCATAGTATTTTTGTTAGTAAGTTCTGAACTTGCAGGATTTTCAACTTGATAATGCAAGTGTGGACCTGTTGTCCATGCCCCACTATTACCAGTTTTAGCAAACTTTTCTCCTTGCTTAACTCTACCTGTTTTGAGAATATCTGATAAATGTAAGAAATATTGTGCAACCTTACCACTCAACAATCTAGCAACAGTACCACCACCATGATTGGATTGCGCTTTAACCACTCCACTTGTTGGTGCAGTTAAAACTGTTCCACTTGGTGTTGCGTAATCAATACCGTAATGTCGTCCGCCATTAAATGATGTTGGATATCCGGGAACAGGCTTATTAGGGCTATAAGGTGTAACTTTTGCGAACTTAGTAAAGGACGAACCGTCTCCTCCGCCTCCACCTTCTTCTTCAAACCAACCCGTAACGAGGTCAACCATACCTTCTTTTAACTTTTTGGCACCCCAGCCAATGAAACCTCCCATTGCTCCTTTGATACCTGAAAAATCAATTCCTAATCCGCCTAGTACTTTATTAATTAACTTACTAGGATTACTAGCGTAATCCCATACGTCACCAATACCTTTCATAACCGACTTAATACCTTTACCAGTTGTAGTAGCTACGTCTTTTCCAAAGTCTTTTGTAGCATCCCAACTTTTGCCAATATTATCTCCAGCTTTTTCATACCACTTTTTCTTATCTTTAGGCTTTTTCTTACTAGCTTTAGCACCTGATCCAAACAACCTATCCATTACAGTTCCTGTTGATAATTGTGGTAGTAATGATTGTGATTGAGCGCCATTGATAACTCCATCACCACGTTTTAGCCTTACTTTTTTATTGTTACCTATAGGACGTTCAACTTTTCCATTACGACGATATATTAATTCTTTGTGACCATTAGGACCTTTGCCATTTCCTGGACCTTTATCATTCACAATTGCCTTAGTACCACGTTTCAATAAGCCGTTACTATCCGTTTGAATACCAGTACCTGTTGATAGAGTTGGAATTTTTTTCTTGATTAATTTCTTACTCATTATTTTATTTGATAATGAATTGATTCCGTCAATCATGGCATTTAATCCACCGATTGCACCGTTTGCTACACCATTACCGACTTTTTTAGCAATGCTCTTGAATCCAGAAACAGAATCTTTTAGAAAGTTTTTAAGTTTATCAATCCAAGACTTACCTTTGTTATACATGGCTTTAAAACCATTTACTACACCGTCTCTTGCATTCTTAGTTAGGTTTATAGCATTATTTTTTATACCTTTAAAACCATTTACTACTGCATTTTTAAGCTTAGTAGTTATTCCAGTAATTAAACTTCTCATTTTGTCAAAAATAGCTCTAACCGTATTGCTCAAAGCTTTAGCTAAATTAATAACTGTATTCTTGATGCTCGTCCATATAGATTTAATAGTTTTTGCTATTACTCTTGTGATGTTGGATAATATACTTCTTAATAACTCGAATCTATTTTTCAATAAAGCATACATACCTTTAGCTGTAGCAACGACTGCATTTTTCAATCCAGTCCAAATTGCCTTAACCGCCTTAGAAAGTACAGTAAAGATTGTACGGACTGTTTTAGATAAAATATTAAATGTGCTACGTACTATCGTAAGAATTGCTCGTGTAGGATTTGTTACTGCTAGTTTTATAAATCCCCATATTGCTTTAGTTGCTTTAAGGATGTTTGAAAAAATAAATTTCATAAATGTCGATATGTTCGTGAAAATTGATTTAACAATTATCCATATCGCTTTTAACACAACTGTGAATGTTCCTCTTACACTTCCTAGTGATCTGCTTACAATTCCTTTGATTAATCCGAAACCTAGTTTAAATACACCAAATATTTTACCTACAAACCATAACTGAACTAAATTCCATAAAAATTGGAAAGCTCCAACAAATATTTGTTTAACGCCAGACCACATTAACTTAAAGTTTCCTGTGAAAAGACCACTAAATACTTTGATTACTCCCATAATTACATTTAGAGCACCATTAATAACACCTTTGATATTGTTCCATACAGAAACAATAATGGATTGTATTAAAGTCCAACCTATTTTAAATATTTGAGTAATAACAGGCATTGATGCAGTAACTATAGTTTTGATTGCTTCAAATGATTTAGAAAATCCAACTCCGATTGCTCCTATTACAGGTTTAATTACATTCCACAATGTAGCAAAACCAGTTTTAATATTATTGAGCGCTTGCATGAACTGAGGTCCATTTTCAGACCAAAAAGTACTAAATGTTTTCTTAAGTTCTCCGCCAAATTCTTTAATTGCATTCACAACAGGTGTCAGTAATGTTTTAATACCATTCCACAAAGTTGTTAAACCTGAAACAATTGCATTAAAAGCTCCGTTGACAATATTTCTAAATGTTTCTGATTTTTTATAAGCTATAACTAATCCAGCTGCTAAAGCTGCGATAGCTACAACTGTTAAACCAATAGGATTTGCAACCGCTCCAATTACTGCGCCAGTTTTTGGCATTAAATTAGTAAAACCTTTTATTAGTCCCCCTGCTGTTTTAGATTCAACTGATAATTTACCCATAAATCCTAAGAATTTACCAAATGTTCCAAATGTACCAGCAAGTGCACCGGTCAGCTTGCCTAATATGGTTAATACTGGACCAATACCAATAAGTATCAAAGTACTCCATTTCATGATGCTTGCTATAGACTTCTGCGTGCCTTTATCAAGTGAATTAAACCAACTTATAATACCACCGATTGCATTACTTATACTGTTTACAGCGTTTCCTAGTTTATCTCCAGTTTCTTGTGCCCACTTTTGAACACTAGGAGATTGTAATAATTTTTCAAACTCTGCCAATGAGTCTTTTGATTTTTCAAATACACCACTTAATAAACTTTCTCCAATCATTCCGATATAAGCCTTTGTATTCGAGACCATACCTTTAAATGATTTACTATAGGCTCCTGCCATACCACCAGCAAAGTCATCCATAACTGTTAAGAAGTCTTTCGAAGTGACTTGACCTTCAGTTACCATTTTTCGGAACTCTTCATAAGAAACACCTAAATGTTTAGCCATTGCTTTAGAAAAACCTGGCATGCCTTCTTCAACCATGTTTAATTCTTCAGTCATTAGTTTACCTTGACCTTGTACACGGTTAAATATCATTGCCATGTCTGAAACTGGTCTATTAGCACCAACTGCAGCATCGCCAACCAATTTGATATAATGCTCAAGTTCTTTACCTTCTTTAACACCAGATGCAAGAGCACCAGCTGCAACGTCAGTACCTTCTGCCATTGTTGTCATTCCACCTTTAATAGCATTAGTTACTTGATCAGAAATTTCGCCAACTTCTTTTGTAGAATATCCTAATCCTTCGAGTTTAGCTTGAGCACTATCTAGTCCTACTAACCTATCAAAACCAAGCTTTGCTGTTATACCACCTATAGCCGTACCAGCTATTAATGCAGGCTTTGTAATACTATTAGTAAGTGATTTACCAGTTGAAGTTAACTTACTTGAAATTGAATCAAGACTTTTACTCATACCACTAAAAGCATTACCTGATTTTGTCCAATTTGAATTAGCTATCATTTGTTGCTTTTGGAATGCTTTTAAATCTGATGTTGCAGCTTCTAAATCACGTTGAAGAAAATTAAGTTCATTTTTTTGTTTTGCCCACTCTTGACGTAATTTTAACGCTTCTGAACTTGTATATCCTTGTTCCTTACCGATTGTATGATATTGTTTTTCTAAATCACCAACGTTACCTTTCGCTATCTTGACAGCACTACTTAACTCTGTGACTTTATTCTCATAATCTGATATGCCTTTTTCTCCATATTGAAACTCTTTATTAACTAGTTTCACATCATTTGTGAGAGTTCTAAAAGACCGCCTAACTTGCGCTAAAGTTCTATCAATTCCGGCATCTTCCATTGACAAGCTTATGGACATACTTCTAACTTCTTCTGACAATTATTTCACCATCCTTTCATTAGAGATTTAAATTACATGAATGCATCTAACATAGACTCTTCTTTTTTTACAACTTTTGATTCTTCATTTAACTCTTGAACAAAAAAATAAAAAGGAGTATTAAGAACATCATTAATGTCCTTATCTCCTTTCTTAACTGCTTCTTTAATCATACTTCGTAGATTATTTTTTAATTCTCCCCATGACGAAACTTCTTCTTGTTGTTCTTTAGAGATATCACTTGAATCTACAGTGTTGCCAGTAGCAACAAAAACAATCTGATCCATTAATATTTTATATCCTTCGTATGACTGCAAACCATTTAATAGTTGCTTATTACTAAATTGACTATCATAAATTCTTGATACAATATCAGCTAACATTTGATGATCAACATTTTTATTATCAAAGTGTTCTAGATAATCCACACACTCGTAAACAAGCGATAAGCTAATATTAGGACGTGTAAAAAAAACTTGCTTTTCAATAATGTTTCCAACTTCATCATAATGAGTTACAAGTTCGATAAAGTGTTTCTTCATGGCTTACACCACCAGTCATTTTAATAATTCTTTTAATTTAGCTTCGTTTTCTTCCTGTACAATACCGTCTGAGAAGAATTCTAATTGATTACGAACTTCTGTCATTGCTTCTGGAGTGTGTAATCCATCTAACATTTCATCAACAGTAAATTGGTTACTATATAAATCTGAAATGATTGCAAAGAATTCAGGTAACTTCTCATATTCGGAACGTTTTGTATCTTTTTCTAACTCAATTACTTCCTTCATTTTTTTGGTAAATTTTGAGAACGGAATGAATACAGGTGTTAAATATACTTTAGTTTTTGTTATTTCACCTTTATCATTTACTTCTTTAATTAATTCAATAAAATTTCTTTTTGTTTTTTTAGTCATGTTTAATTACCTCTTTCAATTTTTGTTTTTATATATGCGCATAGATAAAAAAGAGGACTATACGTCCTCTTTAGAGTTATTCTTCTGTACTTGGTTCTTCTGGTTCTTCAACTGGGTTAACTGTTACTGTTGCAGTATCAGTTTTATTGCCGTCTTGTGTTGTAACTGTAATAGTTGCTTCACCTTCTGAAACGCCTGTTAATGTTCCATTGCTTGATACTGTAGCGACTGCTTCATCAGAACTTTTATATGATACTGATTTATTTGTTGCTGTTGAGGGTGAAACTGTACTTTCTAATTTAGTTGTCCCACCTACTTCAATACTTGCAGTTTTAGGTGATAATGCCACACCTGATACTGAGATAGGCTTAGTTTTGAATGAGGGTACGTCAACTTTTTCTGATTCTCCATTGTCGTTTTCAAACGATGCTTTGTAAGTTCCTGCAGGATAATCGGTATTTGCCTCCAAGCCATCAATTGTGACTTTTGCTTTACCATCCTCTTGTCGTTCAGCAGTACCTACTACATCATCGCCTTTGTATATTTTTAATGTATCAGCCATTTCACGACCTCCTTAATGATCATATGATTACCCCTATTCTGCAGTAATAGATGCCGATTTAGAGTTAGCATCTACTACTACATTTTGGGGAGTGCTAGGGTGTATTACCTTCTTCTTCAGATCCACCTTCAAAAGTTTCTCCGAAGATTTTTTGCCATAACATGTCACGACCTTTAGTCGAACCTTTTTCATCTTTTGCAAGTAACATTGTTTTTGGCTCTTTAAATCCTTCGATTTCTGTTTCCATGAATTCAGCAGTTGATTGGTCTTGAGAGAACTCAACACTATCTTCTTTTGTTTGACCAGATACTTCAGGGAATGTAAACAAGCCTTTTTTAAGCCCTACATATTCGGTTGGACCATTTTCAGTTGTTTTTTCAAAAATAACTGCTGTATATGGTGGTGTATCATTTCCAACCGCTACAATTCCATCCTCATCTTGTTCTAATCCAAATAAATTAATTCTGTCTTCTAGTGGTAAGTGATGGAATGTTGACTCTAATTCAACTGTTCCATTCGTAACTGCCATCTCAGCAACTCCATTGTCACCGTAAGCTTTTTCAATAGATTGTTCTTTTGATACTGAAATTTCTTGTAAGAATTTAATTCGTTCTGCTTTTTTAATTTCTCCGCCTTCAGTTTTATAGTAAAAACCTGTTAGGCCTGTAAAACTTTTGTATGATTTAGCCATCTATATTCACTCCTAATTATTTTAGTATTGTTTTCCTTTGAAAATTGTTGTCTGTCTAAACAAAGCGTGTTCTTCATCATGATTAGGTTTAGGTGTGTTTAATACCACAAACCCCAACTCATCACGCATTAGTTTTTGAACACGTAAAATAAGCCGTTCACAAAGTAAACGACTGTTGAAATTATTATTCTGTTTTACAAACACATCTATTTGATATGCGTATTCATACGTTAAATTGTCATTATCTGCATAGTCTCTAGGGGCTGGACTTTGTAAATCATCAATAACAATCATTGTGTTTTTAATATCATTTGCATTTGGATAAGTTATAAATTTAATTGCTTGTTTATCGACGTATTGAGAAATCATATCATCTTTGAGAAATACATTGTACATTTCAGTCATTAGGTCTTTCATCGGTCGAGTTCCTTTTTGACTATTTTGAAATAAAGGTCCTTATTCAAATTTAACTGTCGGCTAGCTTTCCCAACAGCTCTTGGCTTAACCCATTTTCCCGAGCGGTCATAATGCCCGTTTTCATTAATAGCTGCTAAAGTCCTATGTTCGCCTCTCCAGTATATTTTAGACTGTATTTTATTACCTACTTTTTCTGGTTCAGTAATATCTGTTCCAATAGCTAACTCTCCAGTATCTCTAACACTATCTAGATCAGTTGCGATTTTATTTCTCATCATATTACCAGCAGACTTTACGGCTCTTTTTTCCGCTTCTTCAATGGATTTAGGACTATATTTCTTCTTTAATGTCTTCTCAATGTCGTCTAAACCTTTAATTTCTACTCCCATTTTTGACCACCTACAACTTTCAAATAAATATTGTCTTTAGGCGAGATATGCTTAATGTCGAATTTCATGCCATTATAGATTCCACTTAATACTTCGAATTGTTGATTAACAGTTGGCACGAATTCTGGATAAGCATTTCTGATAATTACAGTAATATTTACAGTTGATGATTCTAAGTTTCCAAGTTGAACGTCTTTTTGAGATGGTTCATAGATTTCTGCGAATGAGTCAAAAACTTTTACCATAGTCCCACCTGGTTCAGGTCCATTTTGTACAATATCAAAAAAGGAGATAATATCGTGCATTTTATTCATCCTTTGCATGATATGACCCCCTTAATTTTTGAATTGCACCTAAAACACCATCAGGCATTGAATGGTATTGTTCGTTATCATAAGCAATTCTATTTTGATAATAAAACGTAGTTAATAAAACAACTGCTCTGTCGTAAATCTTGTTATTTTCAAAATACTCTTCATTACGATTTGGAGCAGTACAAACAGAATCTTTAATCTCTTCCTCAGCCCATTCCTGATATTCCTTAATCAAATCATCTTCAATTGTGTGAAATATCTTCATATGCAATTTCAATTTGTCGAGTTCCATTTGTATAACCCCCTATTCTGCTGAGATAACAACAGATTTAGCATTAGCTGTTACCTCAACGTTTTGGGGTTGCTTAGGGTGTTTCTGGTTCAGTTGAACCACCGTTTAAGTCAATAACAACTGCTGCTTTGTGGTCTAATAAACGCACATCTTGACGAACTGCAACCATTAAACATTCTCCGAAATGCATATAATCAGTCCATGCTGCTTGATATTGTGAACGGTCAAATAACGTAATAGCATCTTTTAAGTTACCGAATATTAATGTGTTAGAACCTTTCTCACCTAATGTTTCATCAGGTAATACAACTACTTTTGCACCTAATAAACGTTTAGCTGAAGTTTCTTTAATATCTGGTTGGATTAAATAGCGGTCTTCTTTATCAGCTAATTTATCTAACGTATTGAAACCAGTTTGAGACACGATAGCCACATTGTGTTCATAGTTAGGAATGATATGCTTGTTAATTGCATCTTTAAGACCGTCAATCGTTTCCTTAGAAGTTGAACCATTTACAACTTCATTTGGGATTTTAGTATTTTCACCATCTTCACCAGGCCCACCATTTTTAATAACATTAATGATTGCTTGGTTACGAGTAGCAGCGATTGTACGTGCCATCCATTGTTTTAGTTCACCTAACACGTCAACTTTGCTATCTTCAATAGCTTCACGAGAGATACGGAAGTAACCACGATGCGTTTTAATGTCATAAGCTAATTGGAAGAATGGTTTAACAGCTAACTCAGGGTTTTCTGCTAATTCTTCAACTTCTGGTAAAGCAGCAACTTGAGATTGGCGTACGACTGGATATTTACCTGAACCATTTTGTACAGATTTTACTGTTACGTATTGATCTAAGTTAAATTCAACTTCTTTTAACTTTAAGATGTCTGTAACAATTTCTTCTGGGATAACTACAAACCCTGAGTCAGTTTTTAATGATCCACCTGGGATATCTGCTCGTGTTTCAATGTAATTTTTAAAATCTCTTACTTCTTGACTATCTTCTTTTGTTTGATTTCCTGGTTGTACTGCGAATGCTGGATTCATATTTCGCTGTTCCCCCTCATTTCCCTTATTTTTTTGTTGATTTCCTGTTTCATCATCATTATCACCGTCGTTATTTTCATTCTCAGCGACCTTTTTTTCTACTTTCGTAATACGTTCATCTAATTCTTTAATTTGTGAAATAATTTCATTAGCATCTTCTGTTTTTTCTTCTTCTAATGCTCTATTAGCTTTATTAATCAGGTTAGCACGTTGTGTGCGAAGTTCTAATAATTCTGTATCCATGTATATCGCTCCTTTTTTAATTAAAATTAGTCATAAAAAATAGGCATTACCTCAATTGGCATGCCTTCAGAGTTTATTTGATAACGGTGTTAACCTTCACCGAGATATGGATCACTTCCTCTTAAGTTTTAACAACTCAACTTCGATTTTAGCTTTATCCTTTAATATCTTATTACGATGTTCATCTTCTTTAATGTTTTCAATACTTCTTAGTGCAGGTGCAACGTCTGTATCTTCGTATGCTGGGTAAGTCACAACACTTACATCAAATAATGCTTTAATTTTATTGACTGTTCGTTTAAATAACCCATCTGAACGTTTCTCAAATACGTCTCCGTCTTCATCTACAGTAAATCCAAATGAACATTGATTAACGTTACCTAATTTTACATTCTCATATAAGTCTCTTGCATAAGATGTGTTAGGTAATTGACAACGGAAGTATAAACCTTCATCATCAACTTTCAATGATAGTGTGTTTGCTTTTGTTCTACCTAATACATAACTTGAGTTATGATCTATCAAACATCTTACGTCAGATAAGTCAGCATTTTCTAACGCTTTAGGAGATATAGTTTCTACAAACTCACCTAATAAATGACTCTCTGTGTTAAAGCGTAATGCATAACCTTCAACAATCATTTTTTCGTCATCTTTTGCTATAAGATTTTCTGACGTTCTAAATTCCTTATTATTCATTATCATCACCTCCCTCAATCGGTTTAGGTGCAGAGTTGTTGGTTGATATTTGTCTTAATTGGTAATCGTCAGCGACATTTGCGCTGATATGATTAAGGTCATAACGTGGAATTGCACCCATATTATTTGGATAAGGTTTTAATCCTATTGCGTTACGATATTCATCATGAGTAATACCGCCTTTATCCAAATCAGCTCTTAATCCTTCTTTATATGCTTCCCAATCAATCTGTTTAAACGAACTCGTATCAAACTTAAATTCTTTATTGTAAACATCCTTTTGTGGAATGAGCTTAAAGTTAAGTTCCGCTTCCCACATTTTCATGTACCCACCTAAACAGTTCATCAAGTAGTCATTGTTTACATCTTTCATAGAACTGTTAGTCATTTCCATACCGAATTTAGATAAAGGAATTTGAAATGCTTTAGCAATTGCTTTAGTAGAACTTGTATTCTTATTAATGGCTTCTAAAATGTCTGTAGATATCTCAAGTTGTTCATATTCCATCGTTTCATCCATAACAAGAACTTTACCTGCTTGATTTTGACCTGAATTTTCTTTCTGAAACGCTTCTTTAATTTTGTTTCTTGCTTCACGACTTAATTTACCGTCTTTCATCTTCAATACTGAGCCTGCTTGTGCGCCATTCGTAAAGAAGTTAGTAAAGAACTTCTTAGAATATGTTTGTGCATTTAAATCATCTTCTAAAGCATCTAATACAGACAAACCATTAAGTCCATCAGTTGAAAAAGGTTTGATATCAATAATATCCTCAAAGGGTACTTTTAAAATATCTCCATCATTTGTTAAATCATAATAATGCTTATTTTTATATTGATCATATCGTAAGTTAACCCTGCTAGTTGCTACATGATACAATTCTAAAATGCCACCTTTAGGGTTTCTCTCAATATAGATATAACCATGATTCGTTAATAAAGCATTCATCATAACAATATATTTAAGCATATAACCGTTGTACTGTTTATTGGGTCTATTATTAATCAGTTGTTCTAATAAATCTTTATCTTTATATATGCCATTCTCTTTAACTTTTATATCGAGTTTTGCAATGTCTCGTGAAAGTAAAGTAACTGCTGTCCATATATCACTATTTCTTAATGCTTTAAAATCATGCCAATCAAGAGCTGATAAAGGTACGGTTTGGAATGGATATACACCCAATGCTTCTTTCATATCAGAATTATCACTGTAATTATGTCTCGTCTCGTAGAATATTCCCACCTTTTATTCACACCTCCTTAAATCATTTCTTAAGTGTTTTTTCATGTTGAATGATTAACGCAATTAAGATAATTGATACACCTGCCACTATCATTCCTATTTCTAATCCAAAACGTAAAAAAGCACCTACGTCAATTGTTATAAGTCCTAGTAAAAACAAAATAGCTACTAAATTAAATGTTATAAATTCTGTAGCCATCGTTATATATGATTTTTTCTTTTTGTTCATGTGGTACCTCCTAAAATCCGAAATCATCGGATAATATATAATCTTGCATATCACTTGTAAATGCGTGGTTCCTAGCTTGAGTAAATGCTGTTACTAGGGCAACTAAAGCATCGATTTTATTTCTATTTATCTTTTTAGATAAAATGATATTGTTATTATTATCTGGTTTAGCAATAGCATTATTAATTGCTAGATTAAGATTTGGATTACCATTGTGTAATATTCTTTTTTCTAAAACATCTAATTTAAATTGTTTTAATGCTGGTGACATGTTTTTATAATCTTGAGGTACCTCAACTAATGGATAATCTGTTTCTTTTTCCATTTTTGTCACAAAGTAACTAGATTCCCAACTGTCGTAACATATTGCTTTAACATCCAATTGATATTCTTCTATATAGTCTTTAAGCCAATAATAAAGTTGTTCTGGATCAATTATCCCACTCTCAGCTGATGTAATAGTTGCCATACCCATATCAACTAATTTGTGATAATTAATTTTATCCTGTTGAATTTTTCTTTCAATACCATTCTTAGTCCCAACAAACACATGAGAATCGACAAAATACTTCTTATTGTCAGTTGGATATACAAAAGATATTGCCGTTAAGTCATCACTTCTTGATAAATCGACACCAACATATACTTCACGACCTTTAATATCAAGTTCTGCTTCTGTTTTACATTCATCCCAATCATTAAATGCTATGAAAGTATCTTCACTAGCTTGCCTCCATAGATTAAATGATTTAACATATAATGAATTTAATTCATTTTTTTCCAAACCTTTTTTAACTTCTTTTGCTAAGTTAGATTTTATAATTTCACCTTGCTCTTCATCTTCAATTAATGGATTTGATTTAATCCATGTATCAGGCTCATGTATTTCTTTTTCATTATCTTGCTCAGCACAAAAGATAAAATAATTATCATTTACAATATCTCCATTTAACACCTTAGTTACATACTGATATTCATCAAAGAAGGGAACGTTTAAATTAGTACCTGCTGTTGAAATAAAATAAAGACTTGGGTTCTTAAGTAAAGTTTGTCCTCGTTTTATCCCTTCATACACCTTAGCATCTTTTAATAAATGAGCTTCGTCTATAATACCTGTACTTATTTGCTCACCTTCAAGATTATCCGCTTCACGGCTGAATGCTTTAATAACACTTCTGTCATCATTATTTATTAGTTCATATACACTAGGTTTTAACTTCGTCATATCTTTAACAATACTTGATTTTTCTCTTAAGGCTTTTAATTGCGTATGTGCATCACCCCAAGCCTTAGTAGCTTGATTTTGTGTATTAGATACAATACCAATCATTCTTTCATACTTAGGTTCTTGACCAAGTATTAAATCATGCATTGCTATACCAGCAAGTAATAGTGTTTTCCCATTTTTACGTGCCATACTTATATAGGCTTCCGTATATCTTCTATTTCCAAAGTCATCAACCCAACCAAAGAGCGATCCAATTATAAAACACTGGAATTGTTTAAGTTTCATTTCTTTCATCGTTTTAGGTACTGGTAAAACTTCTATAAAATCTATTACTTTATTTGCTTTTTCAACATCAAAGTGATAATTAAGTACTTTTAGATTCATATCTCTTAAATGTCTTTCTGCTGCCTGAATATTCTTTTTACTTGCCAATATCTCACCATTAACTACTTTTTTGGCATAATCTGTTGTTCTATCCATCATAAGAAATCACTCATTATGTCCTTTTCTTTTTCTTCTTTAGTTGGTGTAAGAACTTTCATTCTTGAGTCTAAAGTTAACCCTAATTTAGGCGCTATTGAATTCATAGCTGTAATACTATCTCTTTGAATTGTGTAGTATGGTGATAATTTAGAACCTCGTTCAGTTTCTACAACCTTTTCACGAGCAAGTTTCTTAGTTGAGTCAATGTAGTTTGAATATGTTTGGCAATACATAGCAAGTAAAGCTAAATCCAAACTCTTAATTGGTAACTCAAGTATCAATGGATATATTCTTTTATATTCTGCTTTTGCAACATTGTCTAACCAATTAGGCGGCGTTTTTTGTAAAGGTGTGAGCTCATTAAGAGCTTCTTCAGTTTGCTTTTTTATTTCTTGCTGTTCAGTTGTTAAACGCGCCTTTTGATTTTCTAATGTTTTTCTTGGTCTACCCACTTTAACGGCTCACCCCTTTCAATTAATTCCGAACTATAACCAAAAGTTCGTATATTTACTATTAAATCAACTAAAAGTTACAAATATTTCAAATTATTTTTCAACATTTGCTCGAAGAAGAGTTCGGGGCGTTATTCAAAGCCTTTCACATCAAGGCGTAGAAAGTTTAGTCCCCTTTTACGAATGTTAATCAAAATTTATTCGAGTTTAGTTCGGAAGATTTGTCAACCAATAGTTGTTCAATCATCCCCGTACTTCCATTTGTTTTTATATTCTTCTAGGGTGATTTGTTTATTACGCAACCTTTGTTCATCTTTCTCTTTCAATGTGTTGTGTCTGATACAACTTGCTACTAAATTATCGGCATCAAAACGTTTGTCAAAGTCGTCTCTCATTGGTATAAAATGGTCAACTACTTCTGCTTTACATATGATACCTTCAGCTAAGCAATACTGACACAATCCATCATCACGTAACATGATAGACTTTCTAGTCTGTTTCCATACTTTAGAATTATATTCTTTAATGAATTGTTTATCTCTTTCATATCTATATGTTTCATAACTCTTAGTTGATTCGTTCTTCATATCTTTATGATCATCACAATAAGTCTCAGTAAATGGAATAAGATTATTACAATTTACTTTAAAGCATTTACGAACTGGAATTATCATCACATACTTTCTACTTATAAATAATTAAAACTTTATATTCATTGATTACTTTGAAGTCAACAATAGTATAATCATTTACTACACTTTGTAACTCTTCTAATACTTCATTGATTTGTTCTTCAAATGGTATGAGTTTGTTCTTGCTGTATTTGACTACCTTTACTTTAACCATGTGTTCACTCCTTCTAGTGCAGCCATAACCCATTAGCATATATTTGTTAAGGTCGGGTATCTAGTACCGTTGTATACAGAGTGTTCGCATAATGGGTATGTGGCTATAGCACCATATAAAAAAGACACACCTTATTAGGCATGCCTTCATATGTTTACTACGGGATAACCCCGTAACTATTCCTATACGGTAAGTATAATACTTAATCCCCCGTTTGTTTAATACTGTCCGAAGTGTACGATGTGTCCGATGTGTCGGTTCTGTCGTATTGGGCATTTGATAAAATCATGACGATATCTCTTAAACGATCATAGAAGTTATCTCTCCCTACTTTCATTATGGACATGATACGTTTATGTTTCTCTCCCTGCTTGAGCAACTGTAGTATGTGGTAATCTTTATTGTTTGTGATAAGCTCTTCATTATCATCTATCACTGCCATTTTATCTATCAACTCTTGATGCTTACGATATTCTTTATCATTGCGCAATACCCTCACTAATACCTTATCTCCAGTAGTACCCTGCGCTTTAGGCATTGAGGACTCTATACCATATTGACCAATACTTGTACTATCATTTTCATATACTTTAGAGTCTATTATATTCTTCATCCAATTATAATCCGTTATGATTTGTCTGACTTCTGATGGTGTGTACATTCATCGTCCTCCTTATTAATGCTGTTAATAACCATAGTTGCTATCAGTTCTTCGTTACGTTCTATTAAATCTTTATTTAATTTAAGTAACCACATTGAGTTAATGGCTAGTATGATTGATATAATTATCCACATGTTATTAACACTCCTTACACTTCCACTTATCAGCTACATGTCCACATATGGTACATTTCTGTTCTGCTGATAATGGATAATCTTTCTTTGACTCTAAATGTACAACGTCTCCCCACGATGCACAATATGGTTCACCTTCAACTGTCTTATACTCAACATCCAATTCCAAACTGTTGTTATAGCAAGCGCCACATATTGGTGTATCTCCTGCATCACGATTCATTCTTTCTTTTTGCATTTTCCATGTATTAAATGATTTCCAGTGAGCCTTGCGTATTTCAATTAATTTTTCTTGTTGTTCCTCTTCATAACTTTTTGTAAGAGGTAATATTTTAGATTAAATACTAATGATTTTGTTTTGTAGTAAATTCAAATTATTTTGTAATGAATATAATTCTCCTTTTGTTACATAAGGTTTGTCATCAAATGAATAAACATCAGATGCTTTCTCATGTTTATAATTGATAATCACGAAAGTAAGGTTAATCACTAATGCTATCAAAGATGCTATTAAAGCTATAATTGGTAATGTCATATTAATCCTCCATCTTCATCATCGTGATAATATACTTAAATGCTTGTTCTTCAGTAAAACCTACACTTACTATTTCATCAAAGAGTACTTTCATTTGGCAAAAACCTAATCTATTCTCTTCGGTTTGTACTTGTTTTTTATAGTCTTCTAAAGTTAACTCAAACATCATATTTTTTATATCTTTATTCAACATCTAATCACTCCTTAACTGCCATAATAATTAGTGCTATCAGTATTGCTGCGAATAGTATTAATCCGAATGTCAATGTCTACCAACTCCACTGAACCATGTTTCTGCCTCTTTATACTTATCTGACTCATAATCTAACGGTGTTTGGTTAGTCAGCATGATTTGATTACCACTTTTATCTTTATATACATCACCTTGCTTTAATCCTTGAAAACTATTTGGTGCCTCCACTTCATCCTGCACACTCGCATACTTATATGATCGTTTGATAAATGCGTATAGTGCTATAAGCGATATTGTTA
>NZ_JAJNJI010000008.1:0-146057 GCF_022386165.1 Mammaliicoccus sp. P-M58 | reverse complement strand
GTCTGCATCTGCATCAGCGTCTGCGTCGGCATCGGCATCAGCGTCGGCATCGGCATCAGCATCGGCGCCTGCATCTGCATCGGCATCGGCAGCAGCGTCTGCATCCGCATCGGCGTCTGCGTCGGCATCGGCATCAGCGTCGGCATCGGCATCAGCATCCGCGTCTGCGTCTGCGTCGGCATCTGCATCAGCGTCGGCATCTGCATCAGCATCGGCGTCTGCATCTGCATCTGCGTCGGCATCCGCGTCGGCATCTGCGTCTGCGTCGGCATCGGCATCAGCGTCAGAATCTGCGTCAGAATCTGCATCGGCGTCGGCATCTGCATCGGCGTCAGAATCTGCATCAGCGTCGGCATCCGCATCGGCATCTGCATCGGCGTCGGCATCTGCGTCATCCTCAATAATTATTGAATCCGAATCACCACTACTTGCTAATAAATCAACATTTATGATCCCTGATCCAACTGCTGATCTAAAGTTATATTCATGTCTTCCTGGTTGATCAGAATCTGGCAAAATACCACCAGCTGTTAGTGCATTTAAATCTAAAGTTAAAGTATAAGTTATTCTACTAGCCAAAGATATTGCTGCTAATCTTGGTGCTTGACCATATATTACCCCTGTGTTTGGATCAATATTTATATCATTCCCTGTTATTGATCCTGTTCTTCTTGGCCCTAGTAACAATGTGGGAGGCAAATCATAATCAATTTTTACAGCGTTTCTAAAATTAGGGTCTGACATTAATGTTCTAAATTGAGGTGGCAATTGAAAAGTCGGATAAGTAGAGCCTAATGCTACATTTAAGAGTGGACTCCCTTCTAATTTCAATTGTAACTTCCCATCATTATGGGATGCATCTAAATTCATGTCACCAAGTAAATTTACATCAATTAAAGCATTTGTGCTAATATTCCCTATTCTCTTATTTGAAGCTTCGGTTTGTGTATTATTCGTTATACCTTTTGATGAAGATTCATCTTTTGATGTTTCTACTTTTTCGGCTGTATTTTTTACAGACTCATCTTCTTTGGTTTTATTATCAGAAGGAACATCTTTTTCTGAGTCTTTATTTGCATCTATGTCTTCTTTTGTTGCATCTTCTTCAGATGTTTCCTCAGAGTCATTTGCACTATCTTCATCTGCTTCTGATGTAGTATCTTCTACATTCTCACTATTTTCTGAAGGACGTTCATTATTTGATTGATCAATATCATCTTCAGTATTTTCTTCTACATTTTGTTCATCAGTTGAAGAATCTTCTGAATCATTCCCTTGTTCAGTTTGATTTACTGTTGTTTCTTCTGAATTTTGATTATTTGAATCTTTTAAGTCATTATCACTTAATGGATGCTCTTGAGACGGTTGACCGTCATATGTAGCTTCCCCTTGATCATTCGTTACTTCTTCATTATTTATTGCTTCGGATGAACCATCTGCAACATCAGAGGTATTACTATTCTCTTGTTGTGAAGTTAGTTCTTGAACTTCTGATTCATTTCTTTCATTTCCCGTATTATTACTCGTAACATCGACTTTCAAATCTTGCTCAGTGGAATTTAAAGTCGATTGTTGTTGTTCAGAATTTAAACTCCTTTCTTTTATTGAATCACTATCATCAGAATCATCTGATGAATTATCCAAAATCTTGAAAGATGTTTCATAATTATTTTCGCTTGCTTCTACTGTATTTAAACCTGAGTACAGCGTTAAACCTATTAAAACTGATCCTGCTCCTACTGTGAATTTGCGTATTGAGTATCTTCTCTTTTCTCTCATATATTACTCCTCCCAAATTATTTAAATACAACTTAATATTACTATAAAATTTTAATTTTGCACCATATTTTTTTATTGCAAAACTAACATTATACAATGTAACTATATTTATATAAGTTATTTTAATTGTTATAAAATTACATTTAAGGAGTAAATAAAATAAATCAAACCATTTAATAGTATTTATATATTTCAAAATATACATAATTTCATATAGTTACAAAGAATTGTTGTATTATACAAATTGTGCGAGAGATATATTTTGAACGAGTGAGCACTAGTTTAATAAGTTAAATAACAATAATCATATTATTTTGAAAACTTTATCTGAATAATAAAATTTACAAAAAAAGAAACAGCTAAACTGTTTCTTACTCACGGATTGTTCCTAAACCGATATTCATTTCAAATATAAATTCTATAAAACTATTCCTATATGGAATAAATAAACCTTCTTCAATCATGTCTAATAATTCATGTTTTGTAACCCATTTTACTTCTTGTACTTCTTCTGTTGGAAAGCTTAGTTTCTCTATATTTATATCTTGATGCACTATGAAAAAATCATCATATCCGTCGTCAAAATTAATTGTGAAATGTGGTCTTCGATTAGTTAAATCTAATTGAATACCTAGTTCTTCATATGTTTCTCGTTCTGCTGCATCTCTATTTGTATCACCTTGAACAGCACTACCTCCTGCTGAAAAGTCCCACTTACCTGGCCATCCTTGTTTGTCATCTCTTCTTTTTTGTATTAGCAATTGTCCCTGTTTATTAATAATACAAACATGAATCACAAGATGATATCGATTAGCAGGCACTTCATTTCCTCTTGTCATCGTTTCATTTAATAACTGCCTATTTTCATCGTATAAATCCCAATTCTCCATTCTCACCACTCCGTAATCATAGTAATCATATTTTATCATATTGAAATTAACACCTTGTTATAGCTATTCATAAGTTATGTGTATTATTACAACCATTCATTTAGGTGTATGGTGTAAGGAAAGGGGATGATATTTTGAATAATATTTTTAATGATGAGCATAATAAGTATATGTATAGTGGACGAAAGGTTGATTATAAATGGGTATCTTTGATAAGTAGCATCATCAAACAATCTAATATTGATATGGATGATGCACTAGACATTGGTTGTGGTGGCGGCATTTATACAAATCAATTAAGTGAATTTGGATTCAATCATGTCTTAGGTATAGACCAATCTGAAGTAATGATCGCATCAGCTAATGAACAAGCTTACAATAACCATATACAATTTGAAGTTGGAGATATATTCAATAATCATTTAGCCAACCAGTCCCAGAATTTTATCCTTTCAAGAGCGCTGATTCATCATATTCAAGATTTACAAAAAGCTTTTTTAGAAACAAAGCGTATTCTAAAAGATAACAGCATATTTGTTATTCAAGATCGAACTATTGAAGATTTAGCGATTCCTGCTTCTTCAACCAATCTACGCGGATATTTATATGAACATTTTCCAAGACTTCGTGATTTTGATTCAAAGAGAAGACATTCAGAAGTAGATGTTACAAACGCATTGTATGATGTTGGATTTAATAATGTTGAAACTTTAAAAATTAATGAAATTAGACAATCATATGCAACGATAGAATCCTTACAGCATGATTATTTATCAAGAAAAGGTCGTAGTATTCTATTTGAATTATCAGACCAAGAATTAAAATCATTTATAGCACAATTTCACAAATATGTAGGAGACAATTCTCCGATAATAGAAAAAGATCAGTGGACACTTTGGATAGCATATCATTAAAAAAGCATGGGATAATCTCCCATGCTTTTACTACATATTTACCTAAATATGTTTTCTTTTTTCTTTCCCCTTGCTAGCTCATCTATTAATTTGTCTAAATATCTAATTTCTTGCATAAGTGGTTCTTCGATTTCTTCAACTCTTATGCCACATATGACGCCTTTGATCAGTTTTCTATTTGGATTCATATTTGGTGCTTCTTCAAAAAATGTTCTAAAATCAGTTTTGTTCTCTAAATGCTGATCTAATGATTCTTGACTATAACCTGTTAACCAAATGATGATTTCATCTACGTCTGCTTTTGTTTTACCTTTTTTCTCAGCTTTTGTGACGTAGTGTGGATAAACATTTGATACTGGCATGTCATATATTTTTTCATTCTTCATTATGCATCCCTCATTTTTATCTTTACTCTATTATAAAGGTAACAGCATTTCTTGACTAATTTTTATCGTTATTCATCATCTTCATCTAAGCCTTGTAGTAAATCATTTACTTTTACGATACTTTTTTGTGTTTCATTAATGATGTCCGCTTCTTGATTCAGCATTTCTCCATTTAAATATGCAATAACCATAGGCAAGTTCATTCCAGCATATAAATCAAACTGTTTTCCAGTCATTAAAGTTTTAGAAATGACATTGGCTGGTGTACCACCTAGTAAATCTGTAAATACAGTTACTTCTTCATCAGTGATTGCTGCTAGAAATTTCTTTTCAAAGTCTTCTTGTCCTTCATCAGGCAAAAGTGCAACAGTTTCAATATTATCTTGTGGTCCTAATATCATTTCAACACTTTCTTTTAAACCTTCACACATTGAACCATGACTTGCTAAAATTAATTTTCCCATTGTGAAAACTCCTATTGATTAAATTTTTGCTAATACGCCTAATGCAGATAATATAACCGTTACAATAATAACGATAAAGATTGCACGTGTTGAATTCATATGTTTTTTTCCTAATAACCAATAAACACCTAGTACAATTGCTAATGGTAATAATTTTGGTAAAATCATATCGACATTATTTTGAATATTAACGGTTAAATCACCAATTTTTGGTTCCCATGCAAATTGAACTTTAACCATCGTGGCGACGAGTGCTCCGACCATAAATACCCCGAGCAATGTAGCAGCATTTGTTAATGATTCGAGTTTATGTTGCATCGTTGTTACTAAAGATATACCTTCTTTGTATGCAAATTCTAATTGTTTCCATCTAAAGACCATAACGGCAATTTGTGCTGCTAACCATATAAAAGCACCAAAAGGATTTCCGTTAATTGCCATATTGGCAGCTAACGCCCCAAATATAGTTGGAATTAATGAACCGAATATAGAGTCACCTACTGCTGCGAATGGTCCCATTAAACCTACTTTCATACCACTTACAGATTCTTTAGATTTAATCTGTTCTTGCTCTTCCATCGCGACATCAATACCCGTCACAATTGTGTTGAAAAAGTTACTCGTATTGAAGAATTGAGCATGTGTATGCATCATTTCTTTTAGTTCTGGTGTATTGTCACCATAAATTTTACGTAATTGTGGAAGCATAATATATAAATAGCCAGATCCTTGCATACGTTCATAGTTCCATCCGGCTTGGAATCCTAATAAACTTCTTCTATTAATTTGTCTAAAATCTTTTTTAGTTAATTTATACTGTCCATCTGTTGAGGCATTTTGTTCTTTAGGATCAACATTTTGATTATAGTTCGTCATCTTCAATCTCCCCTTCATCATCATTTTGAGAATTAGAAGTATTCATTTCTCCAGGTTGTACTGGTTTTGCTAAAGAAGTACGTTTGTATTCCATTGCAGCAAATGAAAAGCCAATTAATGCAATGGCTAACATAGGTAGAGGATTAAATACAGTATCAAATTTCTTATCAAGTCCTGATACAGCTGTACCTAAACCGCTCATACCATCAAATACTGTAGCTAATAACGCTGTTAATACAAATCCTAAAATGAAATACATATAATGTTTCTTAATAGGTAAGTATCTTAATAAGATTGCAAAACCGACTGCTGGTAATACAGCTCCTGCAGTTGTTAATCCATCTCCAAGCCACTTTAAGTCAGCGTTCAAGTAATTCACAACTGTTTTAACGACAGAACCCCCAAAAGCTAATGCTAAGAATACTGGAATCATTCTTGATAATGCCCATGGAATAATACCTGCAATATAATAACGTTCAATGCCTTTATAATCCATTTGTTCGATTTTTGCGTCTATACGATGTGCAAAGAATGTGTTTGTAAATCGAGCTAGAATATCTGTTTGAATCATCAAACTCGCAACAGGTACAGCTAATGTTGCAATTGCTTGAGTTGGCTGCATACCTAATGCAACTGAGAAAGCTACCGCTAAAATTGTACCTGAATTCGCATCAATTCTAGATGCACCTCCGAATGTACCAACCCCTAAAATTGTTAACTGCATGCTACCACCGATAATTAAACCAGTTGTTACATCTCCCATTATTAACCCTGCAATTAAACCTGCGAATACGGGTTGGCTTATTGACGAATAAAGATGAAGTTCATCCCATATTTGATAACCCGCATATAATGTTAAAAGCAGAACTTGCCACCATAATATTTCCATAATTAAAAACCCCTTTTTGTTTGAATATTATTTAATCAATGACATGAAATCCTCACTGTTATCATTTGGAACCATTTGCGAAATAATTCGAATACCTTTGTCGTTAAGCTCTTTAAATGTTTCTATATCTTTATCTGTAACATTAATCGAACGTTTAATTGATCTTGTTTCATTCGTTTGAGACATATTACCAACATTTAACTCATCAATTTTCACACCGTAGTTTACAAGTTCTAAAAATTGATCAGGTCCTTTGGCAATCACCATTAATCTTTGAGAGTCATACTTACCATTTAGAATGTTATCCGCTGCCTTTTTAACAGGTAATACACTTAATTTAACACCAGCTGGCGTTGCTAATTTAAGGCCACTTTTATCTACTGTACTTTCTGCGACAACATCATCAATAACCATAAGTCTTGTAATATCTAGCTTTGTCGTCCATAAATTTGCTACTTGCCCGTGAATCAGCCTACCATCAATTCTATTCGCTATAATTGTCATTTAAATCTCTCCCTTTTTTTGAATAAATTTAGGTTCTTTCACCAGATTAATTTCTTGGTTATATGTCCCTTCAGTATCAAAAATAATAATTTCATTTTCCCCTTCATGAAGCAGTGCTTTTGATATATATAGGGATGCTGTTGGTCCAATATTCCAATATCTACCTATATTCACGCCATTCACTAATACTACACCTTTTGAGAAAGCGCTTACATCAATATGCGTATTGTTTACTTCATTTAACGTAAACACATACCTGTAAAATGCAGGTGTATCTTTAATCCACTCTTCTTCAAAATGCTCCTTATTTAGTTGCTCTAATTGAATATGGAATTGTTCATAATCTTGAACAAAGTGCAAATCTTGCATTAAACCTTGTCCTAAACCTTTTCTTTGTGTACTCGCAAGCAATTTATATCCATAATTTACACGTCCCATATTTTCAACGAGTATATCAATTTGAGGGTCTTCTGATTGTAATTCAGCTTCAAAAGTATCCCCGATTTTTTGTTGATACCCCGTATAAACATGTTCACCGTCTATATACATCTTTACTCTATCTCTTGCATCAACAATTCTAAATTTTTCAATGGATGAATCTTTGTGTACTTTCGTACGATAAAGCATGTAACCTAGCCCATCACCCGCTTCTTCCATCGTCTCTGGATATTTAGCAGTCGTCTTGTACGATATTTCATCTAGAACATTAAACAAACTGACTTTATTTTGTAGTTGAATGTGTTTCAATTCAATAAAATTTTTTATTAACGGTTCTCCTTGTTCAATATGTGGTATTTCTTCTTTGAGCATTTTTTGCAAATCATAATACTTTTGAGTCGGATTACCCATTTCATTAAGCGGTGCATCATAGTCATAAGAAGTAATTTGAGGTAAGTCTACCATACCTCTAGCTGAGCAACCGTTCCAGAATCCATAATTCGTACCACCATGAAACATATATAAATTGATATGTCCTTGTTGAACGGCAGTTCTTACTTCAGCAACTAAATCATCACTTTCTCGTTTAATAATGTCGTCGCCCCATCGATTAAACCAACCATCCCAAAATTCCATACACATGAGCGGCCATTTTTTCTGAAATTCATCATGGAATGATTTTAAATTTTGAAAGTTTATATCAGTCTTAGATCCAAAGTTAGCGGTTGGTAAAATATTATCTTCAGCCATACTGCCTGCCCTCAAAGTTTGTGCCCATCCGCCATCAGATGTAAATAGTGGCACTGTTGTACCATGTTTAATCATTAAATCTTTAATCATATTTAAATATGATTTATCTTCACCGAATGAGCCATATTCATTTTCAATCTGCATCATAATAATCGGTCCATTATGATCAATTTGTAAAGGCTTTAATATTTTAAATAATTGTGCATAATATCGGTCTACTTTATCGATAAATCTTTGGTCTGACGAACGAATTCTCATGTCTTTGTAATTGAGCAACCATGAAGGTAAACCTCCAAACTCCCATTCTGCACATATAAATGGAGATGGTCTTATAATCACGTATAGACCTAATTCTACAGCCAATTGAATAAAGTGTTGAATATCTTTTTCGCCACCAAATTCAAAATGTCCTTCCCGAGGCTCGTGATAATTCCACGGAATATAGGTTTCAACTGTGTTAAAACCGAGTGCCTTTAAATTGTATAATGAATGATACCAGTCATCCTTAGGTACTCTAAAATAATGAATAGCACCAGACAATATTTGAATAGGCTTATCATCTAATAAGAAATCAGTGTTAATTTCAAATTTATGCATCTTTACACCACCTGTTCTTTGTTTATCTTATTGGAGTTGCTGTCTTCTGTATGATGTTATTGAGCGTCTCTAAATTATGAATGCCTTCACTGTTCAACCATTCTTTAGCAGCTTCTTGACCTTGTTCTTTGAGTACAACAGTTCCACCTTGCCATGTTGCACGTCCGCATAATACACCATTGAAATGCGCACCACTTTCATGTGCAAAGACAAGTGTATCTTTAAATTGTTGTGAAGTTAAGCCTCCACTTAAATATATGTAAGGTATTGAAGTTGCACTGTCTTGTTCTTTAAAATATGATGCCGCTTCTTCTTTACTAAACACATAGTCTTCTGCAAAACCTTCGACATAGTTCATATTAACGGGTGTTTCAACTTTAAGTACATCGACGTTATACTTTTCATCACTAAAAGCTTTCATTGCCTCTATCACTTTATGTGGTCTTACTTTAGCGTATGATTGACCTTTTTCATCACCTATTTGATCATCATAAGTTAAGATTTCTAATAGGAACGAAATATTCTCTTCGACCGTTTCTTGTCCAACTTGTTGTACTAAATCTTTCTTTACATTGTTAATATCGTCCGGTTCATCAACATCATAATAAATGAGTAATTTAATACCGTCAGCACCCATCTCTTTTAATTGTTTAACAGATAAACCTTCAACTAATCTTGGTAATCTACCGACTACTGATTTATCGTATCCTGTTTGTTCATAAGCTAAAATTAATCCAGCATCTTTAGCCTTGGTTTGTATGCCATCTTTACCATATTCAGGGTCTAATAAAATACTAGAACCATTTGGTGTAAGTGTTTCAGATACAAGTTTTTTAAATAATGCAATGTTGTCAGCCGTTCCTTGTTCACCTAGTAATCTTTTGAGTGCACCTCTTTGGTCAACAGCAATTGCAGCGAATATCCCTTTGTCATCGACGAGTTTATTAATATCTTTATTTGTCATCCTAATTTTTCCACTCCCACTTTTTTGATTAAATCATCCACTTCTTGTTGAATGATTTTTCCCGTTGCAGCTTGCATCGCATTTGAAGTACCACATGCTAAAGCTGTTTGAATTGTCGTTACAGGATCTAAATCATGCTCCACACTATAAGCGATACCTGCCACAGTAGCATCTCCTGAACCTACAGGATTAACCGCATTTATGTTTGGTAAAGTTGCTTTGTAAATCGACTGTTTCAATTTAATAATCGCACCTTCAGAACCAAGCGTTACTAATACATCCACATCTTTAAATAACTGATTCGTTTTTAGAATCTTGATAATGTCTTGGTGACTTAATCCCTTTTGATTAACTAAGTCTTCAAATTCTGACTGATTAGGCTTTATTGCATGAATTTGTGTAGTCTGTCCTAAAATAGCTTTTAACGATTGACCATCTATATCGACAATGTTGTAACTATGCGTTAATGTATTTAAGATTTTGATTATATATGCGGTCTTTGACTGATTCATTAACTTTGGTGTACTTCCGCTGATTGTTACAACTTTGTACTGATGCGCGATATCCGTTAATTGTTTAAGATACAATGCTTGCGATGCTTCAGATACTTCGGGTCCACCTTCAAGAATTTCAGTTTGATGTTCACCATCGTTAATCGCGATACACTGTCTTGTATTACCTTCTATATCTATGAATTGAAGTTGAATATTTCTTTGTTCGAGTTGAGTTTGGATCCATTGTCCATTCTCTCCACCTAAATAACCTGTAGCTGTCACGTCTGCACCTAAATCATCCAGAACTTTCGTCACATTTATACCTTTACCGCCAGCATTTTTGATCATTTGTGTCGGTCTATGCACTGCCCCAATTTCAAGACTTTCAACTTGATAGCTGATATCGATAGATGGATTTAATGTATTTGTCAAAATCATTCTTCTCACCCTTTAGCTATATGGATATATTGTTACCCCTTTAACAACACGATTAATAAAGCCATCTGGACTTGGATTATCAGGATTCAAACCAAGTTCTATAGATTTTTTGCTTGCTAGTAATTGACCAAACATTAAATAAATCAGCCCTATTTCAAAGTCATTATAATCCTCGATATTTGGTACTTGTATACTTTCATCTGAAGATTGAGCATCTAAGATCAGCAACTGGTACTTATCTTTAACATTGTTCACTTCATTTAATAAGTCACTTTCATAGTCACGTTTATAAGCTTCATTACTTCTAAGCAATATAAAAATAGAACCTTTCTTTAGTCCTGCTTTAGGACCATGTCTAAACCCTAATGTCGTTTCTCTAGCAATCTCAACATGACCACCTGTTAGTTCATTTAATTTTAAGCTGACTTCTTTAGTAAGCTCACCTAATAAGCCAGTTCCTACGTAGAATACTTTTTCAAATGATTTTTGTAATGTTTGATCTGCTAGTTCTTCCAAATACTCGAAAAGCGAATCTGCAGTATCATAAAAGCCATTCGTAATCGATCCGTTAAATAATAAATAACCTGCTACAAGCATTGAAGAAAAGCTTGATGTCATGGCTAGTGATTTATCATTTGTTTGTTTAGGAAGTATGACTTTAAAAACATGCTTTAAACTTTCTTCTGTTGCTAAATAACCACTTTTATTATTTGTGATAAATAAATGATGTACGTTATCTGATAACTGCTCGATTAAATCAATCGTTGCTTTCGTTTCAGGACTGTTACCAGATCTAGCAAATGACACAATTAAATACGTCGTTTCTGAATCTATATACGTATTTGGACTCGTAACAAAGTGTGTCGTTGGCACAGATTCAAAATCCCACTTAGGCATTTGTATCGTATCAATTGCTGTTCTTAAAATATCACCAACATACGCAGATGACCCTGCACCCGTAAATAGTACCTTTAACTTCCCAGTTGTATTTTTCTCTATATCTTTAATGAATTCATCAAAATCTGATTTAGTGTCTCTAATAATCTCTTCTGTTAATTGCCACATTTCAGGTTGTTGTTTTATCTCCGAATATGTGTCTGTAGTGTTTAACAATACTTTCCCCTCCAATATTGGTAATGTTGTCATAACCAGTTTGTTTATATAAAGACTATATTAAGTCTATTGTGTACTTATAGTCTTTACCGCTTGCAACACTCTCTGTGTATTCAATAATCTCATCATTTACAAAACTATATCTTTCTATAAACATACATGGATCATTAACATTTTTCTCTAAATGTTGCGCTTGTTCTTTAGTTATATTTTTTGCTATTAATGTTTCATAAGCATGATTGATTTGAATTTGGTAATGATTGTTTAATGTTTCATATAATGAAACTTCATTAAAATCAAATCGATCCAACCCTTCGCAATTCTTTAAAGGTAAGTAACTAGTCTCAAATACTAACGGTTTATCATTGGCTAATCTTAATCTTTTAAGTTCATACACTTCTTGAAATGATTTGAGCTGCATTTTTTCTTGAATATAAATACTAGGCTTTACTCTTTGAATACTTATTACCTTTGTACTTGCTTTGTCGCCGCTTTTTTCAACTTCATCTTTGAAGCTATAAAGATTGTTCATCTTCTGATTATATTGATTACCTAATACAAAAGACCCTTTACCATGTTCTCTTTGAATTAAACTTTCTGCTTCTAAGTTATCTAACGCTTCTCTAATCGTTATTCTGCTAACTTCGTATTCATCGCAAAGCTTTCGTTCTGAAGGTAACTTGTCGCCTTCTTTGTATTCACCTGAAATAATTTTATCTTTAATTTTTGCATAAACTTGATAATATAAATGTGTATTTTTTAACA
The DNA here is from genome assembly GCF_022386165.1 of Mammaliicoccus sp. P-M58. Classification (NCBI taxonomy): domain Bacteria; kingdom Bacillati; phylum Bacillota; class Bacilli; order Caryophanales; family Staphylococcaceae; genus Mammaliicoccus; species Mammaliicoccus sp. P-M58. Next base: position 133,796 of record NZ_JAJNJI010000008.1, on the reverse strand, counting down.
TCTCAATCATTCCTATTCCAACTGGTTATAACCAGTTTTAATTATAAATCATTCTCTTTAAAATGTAAACGCTTTATAAAAATGTATATTTGCACTATTCTAACTTTTAGGTTGATATGGTCTTATGCTTATAAATATCGCTACAAGAGCGAGTATTAATAAAGAAGATGCAAATATCAATGCACCGTTATAGTTATTATAACTTCCGATAAGGATACCTGCAAAATATGGTGCCATAACTTGTCCGAGACTATATATAAATGTAAGTAAAGCGACTAAATTTCTTCCTGAGACAGCACTCATGAGTTGACCACGAGACATAAATAAAGTCGTTAATCCTAAGAATGTCCCACCAAACAGACATGAACTTATGATTAAGGCTATAATATTATGCGAAAACACTGGTAAAATCACGCCGATAATTTGAAGAATGAAAGCTAAATATATCGCTTTAATAAATCCAATCTTATTGCCTAAAATAGACCACAATACACATGAAGGTATTGCTGCCATACCAACAAACATCCAACTAAGTGCTGCGTATTCTTTTAAATCGGGAATAGATTCAACAATCGCAACTAAGAACGTACCTGTGACAATATATCCTGCACCTTCTAATAAATAAGCAATTGAAAAACATACCATAAACCATTTTGTATATAATGCGCTATTTTGATCATTTATATGTATTGTCTTTTGTTCTAAGTTGACAGGTTCTTTAATTTCTTTCATAAAGAATATAACTATAAAACCTAATATTAATGAAGCGATGCCTAAGATAATCCATGTTGATGCCCAAGTATTATAATCCGTATAAATTTGAATAAATATACTACTTGTAAATATACCAATCCCTACACCACTATATAAGAATCCAGATAAATGAGATTTCCCACCTTTATTTAAAGACTCGAGCACAACATTTGAAGCTAACACAAATACAGTACCACTTGTAATGCCAGCAATGAATCTTAAAATATTCCATACAAGAAAACCTTGCGTAACACCCATCAATAGAACAGAAATAATATTGATTAATAAATAAATTTTTAAATCTACCACTTTACTTTTAATAATTAAAAAGGTCGGAATCATCGCACCAATTAAATATCCTAAGTAATTTACCGTAGCTAGTAAACCAGCATTTTGGTTTGTTAAATGAGTCGCCTTTTGCATAAAAGGTAAAATAGGCGTGTACGAAAATCGCCCAATTGCCATGACAATAAATAGTGATAACATTCCTAGTAGTAATTGTTTATATGCTTTATTTGCTGACAATTTATGCACCTCATTTTCTATATTTAAACATTATTATCCTACTCATAGCATTAATATACAAGATGAATTTATAGCAGAAAGATGAGGAAAATGAGGAGAATTATTGGTAATGAGTGTAGTAAGGGCTCTTGTGAACAGTTCTGGCTAAACTTGTTCGTAACGGGGGCGTTATGAACACTTCTGACCAAACTTGTTCGTAACGGGGGCGTTAGTTACAAAACTCGAACGAAGTGTTACTATGGGCGGCCTTAATTACAAAACTCGGCTGAAGTGTAACTAACACACTCAGTATTTGCACTTTCAGCCAAAACTGCTCGTAACGGTATCAGTATTTGCACTTTCAGCCAGAACTGCTTATAAAAAAAGCCAACAAAATCACACTTGTGACTTTGTTGGCATGATACGAGACTATTATTTAGGTCTCATTTTTATTTACTATTTTTTGTTTTTCTTCTACCTATGAAGAACAATGAACCTAATCCAGCTATAAGTGATCCAAATAATGCATATTGTGTATTATCAAGCTCACCTGTATTTGGTAATTCATTTTTATTTTCTTGTTTCTTAGCTTGTTCTGTTGGTTGCTCAGTTGTCGCTTTATCTTTACTTAATTCTTGTTTTGTTGATTCAGTTTCTGCTTTTTCTTTATTTGGTTCTTGATTTGTTGCTTCAACTTTATCTTTGCTTGCTACTGGATCAACTGATTTTTGTTCTTCTTTATTTGTGTTAACTTGTTCTTTTGCTGGCTCAGTTGTTGGTTTTGTGCTTACATTAACAACAGGCTCAGCTTTTTGATCTGGTTTAACTGTTGGTTGTTGGTCTTTAGTTGGTTCTTGTTTTTGATCTTTTGCTGGCTCTTGTTTTTGATCCGGTGTTGCTATTGATGGCTGATCTTTTGTTGGCTCTTGTTTATTATCTGGAGCTGGACTTGGTGCAGGTGTTGGTTCTGGCGTTGGTTCTGGCGCTGCTGTTTCAGCTGCATCTCCTAAGTCCTTAATTCTTACATGGTATGATCCTTCATATTCAATATGTGGTGTTATTAGATGGATTTTAATGATTGCATTATAGAAATCTTTACCTTCTACAACAGGGAATAAGATTGTTCTTGTATCTTTTTCACTATCTTTGCTAATTGTAATTGGACGTTTATACCCATCTTCACCTTCTACTTGGAAATCTTTCCACATTGAATCATGCTTTAATGTAATAGCTAACATCTTCTTACCATTATACTCAACTAATTTAGCTGGGTGTTCAACTTCAAAGTCCATATGAGATTGATCCTCTTTAGAACTATGTAAAACTTTAAAGTTTCTGTCTTTTGCTTTTGAAGTATTTACATTGGTAACTGGTGCTTTTTCAAATTCTGTAACTGCAGTTTCTAATTCTTTAGCTAATTTATCTTTAAGTCCTTTTAATACTTCTTGAAGTTGCGGTTTTTCATCATCAGAAACTTTATCGATTAATTTCTCAAGCTCACGAACTTTATCTTCTAAAGTAACAGCTTTATCATATTTCTCTCTATCTTTTTGTTTCTTATAATCATCTGCTGTTGCATAGTTAGATGCGTCTTTAGTAATTGGTTTATCAAATACTATATGACCAAGTTCATGTTCAGACTTTTTACCAAATATTAATGAAGTTCCTTTTACTTTTAATTCTTTCGTATTTTCATTAACTTTAACTCTAATAGTTGCTACTTCATTTTCAGGATCAAATGAAACAACATCGTAGTCTAACTTTTTATAACCATCAAATAAATCAAACTCACCCCATGTTGAAGGTGCATCCACACGTAATTCTAAAATAGGTTGTTCGCCATCAAAAACAATATTTGCTGGATCTTTAATCATAGCAGCATAATAGAATATTTCTGAATTATCTTTTGGGTTAATCACTTTAAAGTTAATTGGACGTTTTTCTCCATCAACTTGTTTATTGTGGATTTCTTTATTTTTAACATCTTCTCTTAATTTAGAAGTTTGATCTTGATCCGCTTTAGGAGTTTCTGCATCTGCTTTTGGTGATTCAGGTTCTGTTTTTGGTGCCTCTGCATCTCCTTTAGGCACTTCTGGAACTACTTGAGATGCATCTGGAACAGCTTCATCAAAAATAACGCGTGTTGTATATTTGTTATCATAATTAATAAATGGTACAACGATATGTACTTTTGATGTAAGTTCTGAAACGCCTGATGGTACTTCAACTTTAACAACACGTTTATCATCATTTTCTTCTAATGTTGTCATATTAAGTTTTTCGTCACCATTATATAATTCAAATATTTTCCACCAATTAGGGTTTAATAATGTGAAATTCACATATGTTTTTCCATTTTCATGGCTTACTTTTGAAGGATGTTCTAAATAATCATCCATTACTGATTTTGCATCTTCTGCTTCTTTCTTTACAATAAATCCAAAGTCATGTGCTTCGTTTTCTTCGGATACAGCACTTTCCTCTTTATCGGTAGTCACTTCAGTTGTTGCATTGTCTGCCGCTCCATCAGATCCAACCGCTGATTCTAATGTTTCATCTTCAGGAAATACTTGTGTTTCTTTACTTGGGTCTGTTGTATCAGGTTCTTCTTTTGCTTCAGATTCTTCTCCCGAACTTGTTCCATCATCTGCTTTTACATCTGTTGAGTCAGTCGCATCAGAACCTTGAATTTCTTCAGTTACACCGTCATTACTTTCTGTTTCATTATCTACATTTTCTGCAGCTGGTGCTTCTGCTGTTTCAGCAGCCGAAGCATCGTCTGCTGCTACTGGCTCACTTTGACTATCTTCAGTAGTAGCCGCCGCTTCATTTACTGTATCAACTTTATCTTCCATTGCATTAGCTGTTTGACCTGCTCCCAAAAATAAAGTCGCACCAATAGCAATAGAAGCTATCCCTCCCGACAATTTTCTAATAGAAAAATGATGTTGCTTCTTGATTGTTGAACGATTCTTGTTGTGCTCGTGTTGTGTTGTCATATTCATCTCTCCCGTAAATTAAATTCGATAATGATAATCATTATCATTTGTCAATTCAAAATTATACCATCTAATCAAAATTTTAGGAATATATAAATGGATATTTTTGTCATTTTTTGTTAGATTATACTCGTCTAAATGAGCGCATAAAAAAAATCAGCTTAGGACATGTTCATCCTAAACTGATTTAACCTTATTTATTCGGCTACTTTTATAACTTGTTTACCAAAATTATCACCAGTAAATAACTTACGGAATGCATTTGGAATTTGATCAAACCCTTCGTCTATTGTAACTTCGGATTTAATTTTCCCTTCTTGTACCCATTGTGCTAACTGTTCACTTGCTTCTTTAACATCTTCATTAAATTGTGCAACAATGAATCCTTGCATCAATGCTTGGCTTTTAATCAATGTTTGTTGAATACGTGGTCCAATGTCTTCGCCTTTAAGATTGTATGAAGAAATTGCGCCACAAACTGGTATACGTGCAAATTTATTTAAATGTTTAAACACTTCATCCGAAAGTGCACCGCCAACATTTTCAAAATAAACATCTATACCATTTGGAACTGCTTGTTCTAATGCTTCAGCAAAATTATCTTTCTTATAATCTATACCTTCATCAAAACCTAATGTTTCAGTTAAGTAATTTACTTTCTCTGATCCACCTGCAATACCTACTACGTGCGCACCTTTCAACTTAGCAATTTGTCCTACGACAGATCCAACCGCACCGGATGCAGCTGAAACTACAACTGTTTCGCCTTCTTGAGGTTTACCAATTTTTAAGAGTCCTTGATAAGCTGTCATACCAGGCATACCGAGTACACTTAAGTATAGGTATAACGGTACTTCATTTGATGGAATTTTAGTAACATATTTTTCATTGATTGTTATATATTTTTGCCAAGGTAAAATACCTGTTACAATATCGCCTTTTTTAAGGTCAGAAGCATTTGATTGAACGACTTCTGCAACGATATGGCCGTTAAATGGTTTATCTAATTCATAAGACTGCGTATAACTTTTAGAATCATTCATACGTCCTCTCATGTAAGGATCTACAGAAACATATATTGATTTTAATAACACTTCTTCATTATTTGGTTCTTTCACTTCTATTTCTTCATAACGAAATACATCATCTTGAGGGATACCTTCAGTTCTTTTAGCTAATACAATTTGTTCATTTTTCATGGATTATCCTCCTCATTTATAAAAAGTAATTACTTACTTTACGCTTGTAAATATTAAACATGATTATGAAGTGAGTCAAACAGTCTGTTCGTAATTTAATTTTTTTATAACTTTTATCATATTTTATTTATAATTCACTAAATTTTCAAATTAAATACATAATAATTCCTTTTTTAAAACAAAATTACACTAATCGAATTATTTAAACATATAGAATTTTTAGACAAATCTCTGTATAATTGTCTGCCGGAGGTGCAACATGAATCAATTTTTCAAGAAGAAAGAACACCATTCTTCTCAATCAAATAAAAAACTTAAAAAAACACTCGGCGCTTTTGATTTAACCATGCTTGGAGTCGGAGCTGTTGTTGGTAGTGGTATTTTTATTTTACCCGGTGAAATATCTTCAACAATAACTGGACCTGGAATTATGCTTTCATTTATTATCGCTGCAATCGGATGCGGTTTAGCAGCTTTATGTTACTCTGAATTTTCATCAAAAATTCCTCAAGCTGGTAGTGCCTATACATATAGTTATTATGTTTTTGGTGAAGGTATTGCATGGATATTAGGTTGGGCATTATTACTTGAATATGGTTTAGCAATCGCAGCAGTCGCAAGTGGCTGGTCTTCATACGTCATTAATTTACTATCTGGTATGAATATCCATATTGTAAAAGCATTATCTGGTTCATGTGACCCATCTAGTGGTCATTATTTTGATTTACCAGCATTTATTATCATTATGTTCATTGGCGCATTATTAATTATTGGCGTAAAAGAATCTACACGTATCAATAATATTATGGTTATTGTCAAAATAATGGTTGTCCTACTCTTTATAATAGTAGGTATTTTTTATGTTAAACCTGATAATTGGAGTCCTTTCTTACCATTTGGTTTCAATGGTGTGTTAACAGGTGCTTCAATGGTGTTCTTTGCGTATATTGGATTTGATGCAGTATCATCTGCAGCTGAAGAAGTTAAAAATCCTCAAAAGAACATGCCAATCGGAATTATTGGTGCATTAACGATTTGTACTATTTTATACATTATTGTTTCAGCTGTACTTACAGGTGTCGTACCATATCAAAATTTAGAAGGTGTCGGTGCACCAGTTGCATTTGCATTACAATCCATTAATCAAAATTGGATAGCTGGATTCCTGTCACTAGGTGCTATCGTTGGTATGACAACAGTTATCTTCGTCATGTCTTATGGTGGAACGCGTTTAATATTCGCGATGAGTAGAGATGGTTTACTACCAAAAGTCTTCTCTAAAACGAATCAAAAACAAACACCCGTACAAAATACTGTCATACTCACGTTATCTATGGGAATCGTATCAGGGCTTGTACCTTTATCAGAACTCGCTTCACTAATTAATATCGGTACATTATTTGCATTTTGTACAGTTTCAATAGGCGTTCTGTTCTTAAGAAGAAATCGATCATTACCATCAGAAGGTTTTAATGTACCTTTATATCCCGTATTACCAATCGTATCCTTTATAATCTGTTTATACTTGATGACAAACTTAACACGTTCAACTTGGATTGCATTTATTATATGGTTTATTTTAGGTATTATCGTGTACTTTACGTACGGAATAAGACACTCAAAATTAAGAACCAAATAAAATTTTCAATTCCAAGATTTCAAAATTTACAATTCTATCGCTTTCTGTCATGATTCAAATATAGAAATCAAATTGATATAGAGAAAGAGGTTATCTTATGTTAATCATAAATGCGAAGTTTGAAGTTCAAGCACAAGCAGTTGAACAATATGAAGCATTGATTAAAGATTTAGTAGCATCATCAAGACAAGAAACCGGAAATATCGGTTACGAACACTTCAAATCAACAGAGTCAGACAATACTTATTTAATGTATGAAATTTGGGAAAGCCAAGAAGCTATAGAAGCACATAATAATAGCGAACACTTCCAACAATTTATTAAAAGTGTCAAACCATTATTAGCTGGACCTTCAGATATTAAAGTAAGTGCAAGCAAAGAATAGAACTTACTCATAGCTGAAGAATCCTATAAATAAACGAATAAGCATATCACTTATCTGAGAAACTCAGAAAATAAAGTGATATGCTTATTTTTTGTGTGATTATGTTGAGCTAACTTCCATTATTTCGAATTCTGGTAATTAGAAGATACTCATTAAGGGACATTTCTCGGAATTTTGTCCCTAATGACACGCCTATCAAACTAAATTCAACCAATTTCTACTTCCAAACTGGTTTATCTGATCCTCTGACCATCAAGACTGTATCGTAATGTCCTGGTGTTTCACTCATTTCTACTTGATCTGTCACACCTACATAAGTTCCAAGTGGTGTTTCTGCTTCAAATTGTTCTGGCGCTACTGCACGATGTTCTTCATTACTATTTGCTACTTCTTGTGCATAATCTTTATCAAATATACCTAGAGACATTAAATACGCAGACACTTTACTTAATGATACAGACACACTATAACTACCGCCTTCTACTGCTCTTCTTTCTAATGCTTTAATTGTACCGAGTTCTAACAACCATGAAATAACATAATCATTTACAACAACAATTGGTGGCAATGCGGGTTGTTCATCTGTTCCTTCTAAACTCATAACACCTGTGACACTTCCTGCCGTCTGATCAAATCCATTTCTATCTGACCATGGTCCTGCATGTCCATGTAAATTAACAGACGCATGTATGATACCGGGTTTCTTCTCTGCTAATGCTTCAGCTGTCACATTATATTTTTCCATAAATCCATGTCTTTTATTGATGAAGAATATATCTGCATCACTTAACAATTCATCAAATTTATCTCTATGTGACTGTTGATTAGTGATATCTAAATAAGTTGAACGCATTCCGACATTAGAAGTTAAATACATTGTTTCTACTTCTAACTCAGTTGGTCGCCATACATTGAGTACGTCTGCTCCATGAAGTGCTAAACCTCTACCTAGTCCTGCTCCTGCTATAACATGTCCCATTCCTAATGCTCTTATACCACTTAATGGTTGTTCTGGGTTCTCAGTAAATGGTATTGGATCAGATTCTCCTATTTTCTTAATTTCAATAAGTTCTGATTCTGCAATATATTTAAACTGTTCTTCTTCAACAAACTCTTCAACAGAGCGTACGAGTGGCATAACGATACCTTTTTTAGAACCCGCTTCTTCTAATTCTTTACCATTCCACTGTTTAATCGCTTTAGTAACCGCTTCTTTCGTTCCACGACAATCTAATAAATCCAATACATGCTCTTTAGCATTTGGATAAGGGTTTAATGGCATTACCCATCTATTATCTTTCGTCTCATAAAAATTAAATCTAAATGGTGTATGTGGATCTTCTTGACCTTTTGCTGGAAATCCATTTAATGTTTCCCATTTTCGTTCGTAAAAAGGTGATAATCTTTTTAATGCTTTTCTAATATCGACATGAATGTCTTGTCCTTTACCACCTCGAACTTGCCATAAATGAGCTAAAGCTACTGATTTAGCTGCCAATCCTAATCCTGCTAATCCGGCAATTCGCAATGTACTTGGTAATACTGGATCTTTACCATAGAATGTAACGTTACCACCACTATCTGCAGTCGTATAACCAACTGAATTAAGAATTTCTTCTAAAGCTGCATTTAAATCAAAATGATCGTCAGTTACTCTATTTCGTTTATTATTTAACAACGTTTCTTTCAACATTTCGGCATCTTGTTTCAATTTGTTCTCCTCCAATATTTTTCATATTATTATTATAAAAATGTTCGACTTTAAAAAACAATGTGTGTAAAATGAGAAAAGCAACACATTTTCAAATTATGTTGCATTCATAAGAAGGTGAATGATTTGGACAAGAAACAAAAACAATCCAGAAACAAAATACAGAATGCATTATTAACATGTTTAAATACAACGAGCATTCAATCCATAACGGTTAAACAGTTATGTGAAGAAGCTCGAATCAATCGTTCAACGTTTTATAGACATTATCCTTCAATTGAAGTATTAACTTCTCATACGATAACAAGTTACTTTCAATTACTATTCGGTGAACCTTATAAATTTTATTTAAAGCATCACAGCATTAGCGAATCACAATTCTATATTGCTAATAATATCTTTAGCCATATATCCCACAACGCATATTTCTATCAAACGATGTTCAAATACTATCCTAATTTCTATATTTTGCTTAAAAATCATATTCATCAAAGATATATTATCTTTTTTGAAGATACTGGCGTTCAAAATGACATGATATTAGATAAAGATATTGTCGCTGAATACGTTGCATCGGCTTATGCAGGCATGATACAAGGCTGGGTCATTAGAGCATTAGACATTCCTCCTGAAGAAATGGCACAAAGATTAATCACACTTAATTCAACAGGTCCCATCAAATTATTAATAGACGCAGAGAAAAAGCCAAGGCAATAAAATCATTGCCTTGGCTTTATATGAATTACATAAATTCTGATATTGTTTCTACTATTAAATATATATTAAGCACGCTTAGGACTACTGCGAGTATCCAAGATATAATATTAACCCATCTTTTATTGACGAATTGTTTACCCATGATCTTTGGATTACTTGTCGCCATGATTAATGGAATAATACTAAATGGTAAGGCTAAACTTAAAAATACTTGTGTGAAAATTAATAAATCTTCTATTTTTGTATCGCTTGATCCATATAACCACAAACATAGAAATACTGGTATAACTGCGATAACTCTTGTAATGATTCTACGTACCCATGGTTTAAGTTTAATTTTTAAGAAACCTTCCATAACAATTTGTCCTGATAATGTACCTGTTATTGTAGAATTTTGGCCTGAAGCTAATAATGCTATCGCAAACAGTGTACTCATAACAGCGCCACCTATTGCACCACCTACATGAGAGTGACTTAAAGCATCATATAAATCAAAGAATCTTCCTAAAGCTTCATGACTGCCAAAGAATAATGCTGCGCCTAATACCAATAATAAGCAATTAATGATAAACGCAATTGTTAATTGAATATTAGAATCTATTGTTGCATATTTAATCGCACTTTTTTTACCTTTATCTGTTCTTTCATAATTTCTAGACTGAACGATTGATGAATGTAAATATAAGTTGTGTGGCATAATCGTTGCACCAATAATACCTAACGCAATGTATAAAGCGCCTTTATTCGTAACAATTTCAGAACTTGGTAAAAATCCTGCCATTAAGGAACTAGCATCAGGTGAAGATAGATACACTTCAAACATAAAGATAATAAGAACTGTAAATATAAGTACACCTACAATTGCTTCTATTTTTCTAAATCCGAGTTTAATAATTAAAAGTAAAAGTAAAACATCTAATACTGTGATCGTTACCCCTAAAGTCAATGGAATGTTAAACAGTAAATTTAAAGCAATAGCACTACCAATTACTTCAGCAATATCAGTTGCCATAATTGCTAACTCTGCTAAAATCCAAGCAAATACGCCTAAAGACTTATTAGTCATATGCTCTGTAACTTGTGCTAAATCCATCCCACTTGCTATACCTAATCTTGCACACATGCTTTGTAATAGCATTGCAGATAAACTAGATATTAAAATCACAAATAATAATATATAACCGTACTGAGCCCCACCAGACATTGACGTAATCCAGTTACCCGGATCCATATATCCGACTGCCACAAGCAAACCAGGACCTAAATACATTAGGAACTTTCTAAAAGCATTTGCTTCAGCATCAAATGAGACCGTACTATTAATTTCTTCTAAACTTTTGCCCATTTCTAACACCTCTATATCAAGAGGATATACCTATTTATCTAATTTGTAAACATTTTAATTAGGTTAACCTAAACTTTTTGTTATAAAAAAAGAATCCAAAGCACATATTGTGCCTTAGACTCTTAAAATATTATACATTTTCTTCTTTTACTAAAGGATTGTCAGGTTTAATAAAGAACCACATGATGATTGCGAATGCTACTGGAACCATCATTAATTGTAGTGTCATTGTCCAACCAATTTTATCTGCTAATAAACCAGCTAATATTGGACTTAATAATGCACCAATATTACCCCATAAGTTCATCCAACCTGAAACTGTACCTGAGAAGTTACGTCCTAAATCTGTAGCAGTTGCCCAGCTCATGCCCATTGATAAACCTACACCACCAAGACATAAAGATAACCAGAAAATATTCATATATAAGTTATCTGTAGCTAACGCAAAGTATAGTGATATACAGAATACTACAAATCCAGTAATTGCGATTACACCACGTGCAACAAATTTAGATTTACCTGTAGATAAAATTTTATCTGAAATTGTACCACCTAGCATAATCAATATAAACATTGCTAACCAAGGTGCACCAGCGATAAAGCCCATTTCTTTAAATTCCACATGATATTCTTCGTGAATATATGTAGGTAACCAAATTAAAAATAATGTAATGACAAATTGTACAACGAAATATTGTGCTGCAATTGCATAGAAACTGAAACGTTTGAAGAAGATGTTCCAAGGGGCAGTTGTTTTACCTGTATCTACAACGTCACGTGTTTCCATAATAAATCTTTTTTCTGCTTCATTAACCATTTTATGTTGCTCTGGTAAATCTTTAGCGATAATCACCCATAAAATTGCAATTAATATGCCAACTAAACCGAAAATATAAAATACTGCTTGCCAACCAAACGCGTTCATAATCGCGATTGTTACGATTGGTGCAATTACTGGACCGAAGTATGAACCTGCTAATAATGCAGAAGATGCACGACCTTTTTCATTCTTATTAAACCAGTAACTATTAAATACAGCATTTGATGGGTACATAGGCGCTTCACCTACACCAAATAAGAAACGTACAAAGTATAGTAAGCCATGGTTTTTCACAATACCTGTAAGAATTGTGAAAGCACTCCACCATAATAATGCGATTGTTAACATTTTCTTAGGACCAAACTTTTCAGCTAATATTCCTGAAGGTACTTGCATTAAAGCATAACCAAGTGAGAAGAATGATGCTAATAGCCCGAATTGAGCTTTACTCATATTTAAATCTTCCATCATAGGTCCGGCGATAATAGAGATGTTTGAACGATCCATATATGCGATAATTCCTATAATAAAGAATGCAATTGCAAAAAACCATCTTATATTAGTTCTTTTTTCTTTCATAAATATCCAACTTTCTTAATTAATTTCCCTTCAAATTCATGTGGTCATATGATGACTCTATTTATTAATAAGTTGAATATAGCACAAACAGGAAACGCTTACAACATAAATTTTAAAGATTTATAATATTATTTCATTGTGAATAAATACACAAATATATAAAATTAAAACCCAGACATATGCCTGGGCTCATGTATTATTCTTTTTCATATGGGATAACATTATCACCATATTCATCTTTAATATATTTCTTCATTTCTTTAGACTGAAGTACTTTCAGAAGTTCTTGGAATTTCTCATCATTTTTATGACCTTCTTTTACAGCTAATATATTCGCAAATGGTGATGACTTATCTTCAATTGCTATCGAATCTTTTACTGGATTCAGTCCATTATCAATTGCATAGTTTGAATTCATAATCACTAAATCACCTTTACCACTGTTATATGTTTTAGGTAAAAATTCTGCGCCTTGTTTGTTATTAAAGTTCAAATTCTTTTTATTTTCTATAATATCATCAAATTTAGCATCTTCAATTTTCACCTTTGGATCTATTTTGATCAATCCTTCATTAACAAAGAATGATAAAAATCTTCCTTCTTCTGCTGGGTTGTTAGACACATAAATTGTTGCGCCATCAGGTAAGTGTTTCAAATCTTTATGTTTTTTACTATAAACACCCATTGGCGTTGTGAAAACTTTTCCTACCTCTTCAATTTTATATCCATGTGTTGCTTTTTCAGCTTTTAAGTAAGGCACATGTTGAAATAGATTTGCATCTACGTCACCTTTATCCAATAATTTGTTTGGCACTTTATAGTCATTTACTGTTTTAACTTCTAAGTCATAACCTTTTTCTTTCATTTTTTCCTTCGCATGTTCAACCACATCGCCATGCGGAGCCGGAGAAGCTGCTACCGTAATCTTTGTATTTTCATTTCCACTAGATTTCCCACAAGCAGCTAATAATAAAATAATACTGATAAAACTAACGAACTTTACGAGTTTGCTCATATGTATACACGCCTCTTTCCAAATTAAAATTAAAATTAAAAATAAAATTAAAAATAAAATTAAAAATAAAAAAACTTTCCCTAAAAAATTAGAGAAAGTTAGATAAACCTCCTCTCATCTTCAAAAGTTTAGACAAACTTTATGTGAATTAGCACCTTTCCAAATAGAAGGTTGCTGGGCTTCATAGGGCACATCCCTCAGCCACTCTTGATAAGAGTCTTTTATTATTTTTATTAATCCTATCATCGTACTCGAGATTAGTCAATTTGAAATTTTACACCGGAGAGTGAGGGGGGGTTTGGATGGCGGTGATAAGAGCAATGAGATATGTGAGTTGGGTCGACTCTTGGCTTTACTCATCACTTAAGCCATAACTTCCTCATTTTTCTATACTTATCTCTCAAATCTTCTTTAACTACGCGACTCTATTAATCGAATTCTACTATTATTCATGTGTCTCGATACAAAAACTTTCTACATTACAATGTGGACATAATAGCTTTCTTGTTTGATAAGTATGATTAGATTTGAACCATTCTGAGAAAAACGGTTTAAATTCATTTTGGCAATTTGGACATAAGTAACTTACAACAGCATAATATTTTTTTACGGCAAATGCTGCATACAATAGTACGAACGGATAAACGATGATAACTGGCTTCCATTTTTTCTTTGTTATCGCCATGGCAATGCTTGTATATTGGCCAATACCGACAATCATAGATACAAACATAAATTTACTTCTAAATTTTTTCATTAGTTGATGCTTTTTAGATTTATTTTTTAAATTCAAGATATTAGATACTGGATATTCGCTTTCTTCACTTATATTCTTTTTAATAAACTGAATTTGTTTCAATTGGTCACTTTCGTTTCGAATATTTTCCTCTAGCTCAATGATTTTTTCACTTAACAGTACATTGAGTGTGTTGATAGACTCATTTGATTTCAACAAAGCTTTAATTTCTTTCAAAGAAAAATTCATATCTTTCAAAATCAACACAATCTTTAATTGATTCAAATCCGCTTCTGTATATAATCTTCTATTATTTTCTGATGTTTCACTTGGACTGACAATTCCTTTCTTATCGTAATACTGTACTGTACGAACTGTTACATGACATACCTTGGCTACTTGTCCTGTAGTCATTTGCATACTAACCACTCCTCGTATTAATAGATTTTATACTTATATTCTATTTTATGACGTAGCGTCACAATCAACTTAAAAATACAAATTAATTTACTTTATAGCCGGTCAGACTGCCGGAACTCTAAAAATCTTTCATCTCCATAAAATTGGTATATACAGCCATTTGAAAACGCTTGATATTTACAACGGAATTTGACTATTAATTTTATAAGCGTATAATATTGTCCCGTGCTTTAATTTTAACAATAAAAACAAACAAAAATTGATTAAAAATTAGAATGGGAGATTGGATGAGTAATCATAACGAAAACAAAAAAATTAACCTGACCCAACTCGTACTATTAGGACTTGGTTCTTTAATCGGTTCTGGATGGTTATTTGGGGCATGGGAAGCATCATCAATTGCAGGTCCTGCCGCAATTATATCTTGGGTAATAGGCTTTATTGTTATAGGATCTATAGCTTATAACTATATTGAAATTGGAACAATGTTCCCACAATCTGGTGGTATGAGTAACTACGCGCAGTATACACATGGTTCACTGCTTGGTTTCATAGCATCATGGGCTAACTGGGTATCATTAGTAACGATTATCCCTATCGAGGCTGTATCAGCTGTTCAATACATCAGCTCTTGGCCATGGGATTGGGCTAAACCTACTAGTCAACTTATGCAAGATGGTTCAATTAGTAATATTGGATTATTTGCAGTATTTATTATCATTATTATTTTCTCATTATTAAATTATTGGTCAGTTAAACTATTAACATCATTTACAAGTTTAATATCATTCTTCAAATTAGGTGTGCCACTTGTAACGATTATTATGTTAATTATTTCTGGATTCGATACAGGAAACTATGGTTCATCAATAGGAGAATTTATGCCATATGGTAGTGCACCAATATTCGCTGCTACTACAGCTTCTGGTATTATATTCTCATTTAACGCATTCCAAACAATTATTAACATGGGATCTGAAATTCAAAATCCTGAAAAGAATATCTATAAAGGTATCTTAATTTCACTTTCTTTAAGTGCTGCATTATATATTATTTTACAAAGTACATTTATCACATCTATGCCAGCAGACATGCTTTCTGAAAGTGGTGGTTGGAGCGGTATTAATTTCGACTCACCATTTGCTAACTTAGCCATCATATTAGGATTAAACTGGTTAGCTATTCTATTATATTTAGAAGCCGTTGTATCACCATTTGGTACAGGTGTTTCTTTCGTAGCGATTACTGGTCGTGTATTACGTGCAATGGAGAAAAACGGTCATATTCCTAAATTCTTAGGTTCTATGAACGAAAAATACAATATTCCACGTGTCGCAATTGTATTTAACGCTATTGTCAGTATGATCATGGTTTCATTATTTAGAGATTGGGCAGTATTAGCAAGTGTTATCTCTACAGCAACACTTGTTGCATATTTAACTGGACCAACAACTGTTATTTCGTTAAGAAAAATGGCTCCGAATATGCATAGGCCATTCCGTGCGAAAATGCTCGGCTTTATGGCGCCATTTTCATTCGTTGTTGCATCACTCGCAATATATTGGGCTATGTGGCCAACAACAGCACAAGTTATATTTATTATCATTTTAGGTTTACCAATTTACTTCTTCTATGAATATAAGACAAATTGGACAAATACTAAAAAACAAATCGGTGGTAGTATTTGGATCATCGCATACCTTATCATTCTTGCTTTCTTATCATTTATCGGAAGTAAAGAATTTAACGGACTTAATTGGATCCACTACCCATATGATTTCATCGTTATTGCAGTTGTTGCACTTGTATTCTATAAATTAGGTACAACAAGCTACTTTGAAGGTATTTATTTCAAACGCGCGAAGAAAATTAATAAAAAAATGAAAGAAAACTTACCAGATGAATCTCAAGAATAATTATTAATTAAAAGCAATCGCTAATCGAGCGATTGCTTTTTTATGTTCTTGTCCCCTTATTACCCCTTTTCTTACTTAAGTTAAATCTACTATGTATTCAATTTTAATAATATTCATGCATTTAAAATTATTCGTTGTATCTTACAAACGTTGTCATATCAGTATAATCACAAAGGTGTACACAAAAATTAATAACATTTGTGATTAAAGCTTGTACAACTCTTTGATGACCTGTGTTAAATTATGACTAACAACAAAGGAGGTATTCAAAATACAAAAAGAAAACTTTAATATCATTTCAGAAATGATAAAAAATCCAAAAGTAAAAGGCAAAGACTTAGAATCAATGTTTAACATTTCACGAAGACAACTTGGGTACAGGATTCAAAAGTTAAATGACTGGTTTAAAGAACATGATTATCCGGAAATCGAGCGAACTAGCCAAGGTTATTTTATCGTTGATGACACCATTAAAGATTTTCTAAATGTTCCAATTGAATCCACCTATCAAGAGAATGAGCAGGTATATACCGCATACCAACGTGCACACCTCATTTTATTGATGTTGTTTAGTGAAGAAGAAGGTCTTTCATTAAATCACTTCTCAATCGATTTAGAAGTTAGTAAAAATACGATTCTAAATGATATTAAGAAATTGAAAGAACTTCTACAACCATACGAAGTTAATTTGAAATATAGTCGTACAAATGGTTATTACTTAGCTGGTAGTGAATTTGAAATTCGAAGGCTTCTTATGAGGCTCATCGATAAAGTCTTTACAATGCATATTGCTCAGTCTGATATCGTCAAAAGTTTAAGTATTATTGATGAAAAAATTGAATTAATCAATAAACAAATCACTAAAATCGAACAATATTTAGACAGGAAATTCATTGATCAAAGTACACAAACATTACCTTATAAACTTTATTTAATTTTACGAAGAATTAAGCATGACAAAATTGTTTCATCATTTTCTATAGGATATGACGATTTATCGGATACGAAAGAATATCAAGCAACAGAAATTTTGACATCGAACTATCCAAATATTCCGAGACAAGAAAAGTTATTCATTACTTTACAGTTGTTGTCAACGAGTGTTCAGTGGTCAGATGTCAGTGATATTCAACACATCCCAGAACTCAAAAAAGCACTTATAGACATGATTGTTCAATTTGAAAAAATTACTTTTATTAAATTTAAAGATCGAGATTCTTTGATAAACCAATTAATGCTTCATATGGAACCTGCTTTTTACAGAATCCGATATCAATTATCTGATGTAGAAGGTTTGGAAAATTCCTTAAAAGAAGATTATAAAGAACTCTTTCATCTCGTTAAATTATCTTCAAAACCTTTAGAAAAGTTCTTCGGGCAATCATTACCCGAAAATGAAATTGCTTATTTAACCATACTGATTGGTGGCAGTTTAAGAAGGCAAGATGAAGAAATTGAACAAAAAGTAAAAGCTGTTGTTGTTTGTACACAAGGTACATCCATTTCTCAGCTTATGTTACAAGAGTTGCGAAGTGTATTCCCTGAATTTATATTCCTTGATGCTTTATCATTACGCGATTTCAATCAGTATGAATTAGACTTTGATATCGTCTTTTCACCGATGCATATCATGACACCTAAAAAATTGTATATCACGAAAACGATATTAACTGCTCAAGAAAAACATGAACTACGGCAACATGTATTCGGTCAATTAAATAATACGATGAAAACAGAAATACAAGTCGAAAAAATGATTTCGGCTATAAG
Source organism: Mammaliicoccus sp. P-M58 (assembly GCF_022386165.1). Classification (NCBI taxonomy): domain Bacteria; kingdom Bacillati; phylum Bacillota; class Bacilli; order Caryophanales; family Staphylococcaceae; genus Mammaliicoccus; species Mammaliicoccus sp. P-M58. The sequence continues at coordinate 115,288 of NZ_JAJNJI010000008.1, read as the reverse complement.
AGAACATGCAACAATTCATAATGAATCAGAGCTTTTCAAAATCGTAAAAGCACAATTTGAAGATACGTATGCATATTCATCGGTTAAAGCATCAACATTATCTATCAATAGTACTTTGAACTTACAAGATTTATTACCAACCAATCATATTAATTTTGTAGAGCGCTTAGCTGATATTGAAGAAGCCATTCAATTAACGGCTAACCCGTTAGTAAGAATGAAATATGTCGACCCGCTCTATGTAGATAAGATGCATGCAGCATTTGATGATACGTATATGGTTATTAACCAAAATATCGCAATCCCTCATGCTGATGGTGATCAAGTCGTTCATAGAACTGCAATGAGTATGTTGATTCTGAAAGAGCCACTCGAGTTGAGTACTGGATTAAAAGTTCATATCTTTGTCGCAATCGCTGCTACAGATAAGTTCAAACATTTAAGACCACTACTACAACTGAGAGATATGTCTCAAGACGATGAAGCTATACAACAAATTGTTCAAACAGATTCAAAAATTGATGTATATAAAATCATTCAACACTTTTCAAAAATAGATTAAGTCAAAGGGGTTGCATAATATGCAAGATTTAAAGATCGATGCTTCTAACGTCATTCTAGATTTAGAAGCTAAGACGAATGTTGAAGCGTTGAGTAAGTTGTCAGATGTTATGTATCAAAATAATTATGTTAAAGACACTTACAAAGACGCAGTGATAGAAAGAGAAAAGTCATTTGCAACTGGTTTACCAACTGTATATTGCTCAGTGGCAATCCCACATACCGACATACAACACGTTCAGACGAGATCAATAGGTATTGCAGTACTAAAAGAAACCGTTCCATTTGTCATTATGGGAGAAATTGAAGAAACAACAGATGTGAAATTAATATTCATGTTAGCAATGGATAAAGAAGATGCTCAACTATCATTATTACAAAAACTGATGGGAATCTTCCAAAACAATCAATTACTTGAATTGATTGCCAATGCACAAGATAAACAAACAATTGTAGATGCAATAGATAAAGAATTAAGCGAAGTATAAAAAATTAACATGAAGAGTTCGATGTACACATCGACTCAAATTAGGAGGAAATTATTATGAAACAAGTATTAGTAGCATGTGGAGCAGGAATCGCAACGTCAACAGTGGTTAACAACGCAATTGAGGAAATGGCTAAAGAACACAACATTAAAGTAGATTTAAAACAAATCAAAATCTCTGAAGTTGGTGCATACGCTGATACAGCCGATTTATTAGTCACAACAGCAATGACGCAAAAAGAATACAAATTCCCAGTTATTAACGCACGTAACTTCTTAACTGGAATTGGTGTTGAAGATACTAAGAAAGAAATTTTAGACGCTTTACAAAGTTAAACAAATTCAAAATTAAAAACTAGCATGAGGTTGGAATAAATCATATTTCATCCTCATTCTTCTAAAAAGAGGATGGTGTAGGGAATGAATGGTTTTGTAAATTTTATTCAAGCATTTCTTGATTTAGGTGCAACGGTGATTTTACCGATTGTCATATTCTTATTAGGGTTATTTTTCAGACAGAAAGTTGGCGCAGCATTTAGATCTGGTTTAACGATTGGTGTTGCCTTTGTAGGTATTTTCTTAGTAATTGATTTACTTGTAAATAATTTAGGACCTGCAGCACAAGCAATGGTTAAAAATTTAGGCGTAAGTTTAAATGTAATCGATGTAGGTTGGCCTGCTACATCATCAATTGCATGGGCATCTGTTATCGCTGCATTTATTATTCCTTTAGGTATTGTGATTAATGTCATTATGTTATTAACTAAAACAACTAAAACAATGAACGTTGATATTTGGAACTTCTGGCACTATACATTCTGTGGTGCGATGGTGTATGCCGTTTCAGGGAGCATTTGGCAATCATTAGTTGCAGCTGCATTATTCCAAATCGTCTGCTTAAAAGTAGCTGACTGGACTGCACCAATGATGAGTAAATTCTATGATTTACCAGGTGTATCTATTGCAACTGGTAGTACGATTTCTTATGTACCTGGTATCTTCCTTGTTAAAGGTCTTCAAAAAGTGCCTGGTATTAACAAATTAAATGCTGACCCAGATACAATTCAAAAACGTTTCGGCGCATTCGGTGAATCTATCTTCGTAGGTTTAGTACTTGGTTTAGCAATTGGTTTATTAGCTGGCTACAATGCTGGTGACGTTATTAACTTAGGTATGTCAATGGCTGCTGTTATGGTCTTAATGCCTCGTATGGTTAAGATTCTTATGGAAGGTTTAATGCCTGTATCAGAATCAGCTCGTACTTGGTTAAACAAACGCTTTGGAGATCGTGAAATTTATATTGGTTTAGATGCTGCGGTTGCATTAGGTCATCCAGCTGTTATCTCAACTGCTTTAATCTTAGTACCTGTAACTGTATTATTAGCTGTTATTTTACCTGGTAACCAAGTATTACCTTTTGGTGACTTAGCAACAATTCCATTTATCGTCGCATTTATCGTAGGTGCAGCACGCGGTAATATCATACATTCAGTTATCGTTGGTGCAATTATGATTGCTATTTCACTATATATCGCAACAGATGTAGCACCTATCTTCACAAGCATGGCTGACGGTACAAATGTGAAAATGCCATCAGGATCTTCACAAATCTCAAGTCTTGACCAAGGTGGTAACATCTTAAACTATATTATCTTCAAGTTCTTTGCATTGTTCAACTAACATTAAGGGGATGACTTTAAATGAAAGCATTAGTAAAAACAGCACCTGGTTTTGGTAATTTAGAAATTTTAGATAAAGAAATTCCAGAACCAAATGAAAATGAGATAAAAATAAAAGTTCATTATGCCGGTATTTGTGGTACAGATGTTCACACTTATGAAGGTCATTACAATGTAAACTTCCCTGTAACACTTGGCCATGAGTTTTCTGGAGAAATCGTTGCGCTTGGTGATAAAGTTGAAGGATTTGAAATTGGTGATCGTGTAACGTCTGAGACAACATATTATATTTGTGGTGAATGTGAATACTGTCAATCTGGAGACTACAATTTATGTAATCATCGTAAAGGTTTAGGTACGCAACAAAATGGTGGCTTCACACAATATCTTGTAGCAAGAGCAGCAAGTGTTCACAAGTTGCCTGACAATGTTTCTTATAAAGCCGCTTCTATGACAGAACCTCTTGCTTGTGCACATCACGCAGTGTCTAAAATTGAAATTAATCAAGGTGATACTGTTGTTGTTATGGGACCAGGTCCAATTGGTCTACTCGTCGCACAAGTCGTTAAAAGTAAAGGTGGAAAAGTCGTTATAACTGGTTTAGATAACGATAAAGCGCGTTTAGCAAAAGCAGAAGAATTAAATTTAGATCATGTTGTGAATATTCAACATACAGACTTAAAAGAATATGTTAACAACATTACAGACGGATACGGTGCAGATGTTGTATTAGAATGTTCTGGCGCTGTACCTGCTGCTAAACAGGGTCTTAATCTATTACGCAAAAAAGGTCTATATGTCCAAGTTGGTATTTTTAAAGATTCAGAAATACCTTTTGATTTGGAAAAAATCGTTCAAAAAGAAATTAGAGTTGTTGGTAGTAGAAGTCAGAAACCTGCCGATTGGGAACCATCATTACAACTCATGAGTACTGGACAAGTAAATGCAGAAGCACTTGTTACTGCTGAGCTTGATATTACTGAATGGGATGAAGGTTACAATCACATTAAAGGCGGCGAAGGTATTAAAGTATTACTTCGCCCTATCGAATAAACAAATAATCTTTTTAAAGATAAAAAAGGAGAATGTTGATTATGGTTGAACACATGTTAGATTTTATGCTTGGGCCAATGAGAGGTATTACACAATTCTATATGGATAATTTACTCGTATGTAATAGTGCTGTCTTCTTAAGTTATTTCGGTTCTAAACTTTTCAAGAAGAAGAAATTGACTTCAGAACAAACCTCATAATATAAATAGAGGGGAGGATAATACTTTTGAAAGCCTTAAATTTATATGGTATTGAAGATTTAAGATTTGAAGAAACAGCTGTACCAAAGATAGATGCACCAAATGATGTCATTATTAAAGTTAAAGCAACAGGTATCTGTGGATCAGATACCTCCCGCTACAAAAAGCTTGGACCTTACAAACAAGGTATGACGTTCGGACATGAATTTTCAGGAATTGTTGAGGAAGTTGGTAGCGACGTATCGGGGTTAAATGTCGGTGATGCTGTAACAGGATGCCCCGCTGTCGTATGCCATCAATGCCATTACTGTGAAAAAGGTGAATACTCACGTTGTGAAAATTTATATGTGATTGGATCATATGAACCTGGTTGTTTTGCAGAATATGTGAAACTCCCAGCAAACAATGTACTTAAAGTACCAGACAATGTAGATTTAAATACTGCAGCAATGGTCGAACCTTCTGCAGTCGTTGCACATGGATTTTACAGAACACGTATGAAACCGGGTGCAACTGTAGCAGTCATGGGATGTGGAAGCATTGGATTACTAGCCATTCAATGGTCGAAAATATTCGGAGCAGCTAAAATAATCGCAATAGATATTGATGACCATAAGTTAGAAATCGCTAAGGAACTCGGCGCGGATTATACGATTAATTCTAAAGAAACAGACTTAGATGAAGCTATATCTGCAATACCTGAAAAAATTGATGTTGCTGTTGAATCAGCAGGATCACCATTTACAATAGGACAAGTACTTACATTACCTACTAAAGGTGGCGAAGTCTTACTATTAGGTATTCCATATTCAGATATCGAGATTCATCGTCAACATTTCGAAAAGATATTAAGAAATGAGCTTAATGTCATAGGTTCATGGAACGGTTTATCCGCCCCATTTCCAGGAAAAGAATGGGCAGCTACACTACATTATATGTCTACAGGAGAAATTGATGTGAAACCCATTATCTCCGATGTACTTCCTTTATCAAAAGGACCAGAAACATTTGAAAACTTAGTAAACAGAAAGAAACAGTACGATAAAGTAATCTTCCACCCATAAATAAACATAACCATATATCAATAATACCTTAAGAAGGAACAGGGGCAGGGGCGCCGCGTATGGCGCCCCTGTTTTTTGGTTGGGTATGGGAGATTGGGGGATGTTAATAAAAGTACGGCGCCTATTTATCTTGTTTGACCAGTCTTGATAAATACGAGGCCCCTATTTATCTTGTTTGACCAGTCTTGATAAATACGAGGCCCCTATTTATCTTGTTTGGGCAGTCTTAATAAATACGAGGCCCCTATTTATCTTGTTTGACCAGTCTTGATAAATACGATGCCCTATTTATCTTGTTTGGGCAGTCTTGATAAATACTCTTCAAAACTTAAAGATGATACTTATTTATTATCAAGATAATATTTCTTTGGTTTCTTATTAATAAACCTAAAATTTTTATCAAGCACCCTTCTAATAGTTAAACTATTCTCCACACCACACCATTTTTGGGCTTCTGATAAAGTAAAAGGCTCCCCTTTGCAGATATAGAATTCCATTAAATTATACAAGTACAATTTATTTCTACTAATTTCAAAGTGACAGAATTTACAACCTAGATATTTCTTTCGTTCTTCTACCTCAACTGTATTCAATCTCTTACATTTCGGGCATTTCAATCCTGGTCTTAGACTAGCCATCGGGACTTTTTTAATATTGTTATAAAGATGTGAAAAGTCACTATGCTCTTGTTGAAACATATGTAAGATATTAGCATTTTCTATAGTATGATTATTTTTGAACATATATTTAAGTTTGTGTAATTCTGTTGGTAATAGAATATTGAAATGATTTGGCATTGTACCTTTTAAAGTAAATTTGGGGTTTGAAAAAATAAGATAGGAATGTAAGGGTTTGTTGATATTCAAATGGGATATTAAATGATTCAATTCATAATTGGCTCGTCGCAGTTGCTGAAAAGGTGTATAAAACATATTTCCAAATTCGTTCATAAGCTGACCATCTTTAATCGTATAATCTCCAGAATAATGTTTAACCTCAAAGTGACATATAGCATCATCCGTTATAATTAAAAAATCAATCTGAACGCGATTTTTGTGACTTATATGAAAATCATATAAATAATGAAGATCTGGATATTCATCAAGAATACCTTTAATGAAAAGTTCACCCTCCAGACCTTTAATATAGTTCCTCGTATCTTCATCAAGTTTATCTTGAATGATACGATTTTTGAGAGCCAGTAAGTATGTTTGACTATTCATCGATGCACCTCCATAATTCTTTACAATTATTATAGAGAATGCGCAGGAAAAGATAAACTAAAATTTTCTTATTCTCATCCCCCACCACCAACCATTTACAATCACTTCATCTACCGATACAATACTCTCAATAGTTTAATTTGAAGGGGTGTTTTATATGACTTTATTATCTATGACGATTTATGCGATTGTTTCTAGTTTCACGCCTGGACCTAATAACATTATGTCTTTATATTATTCTAAACAAACTGGTCTGCGAGGTACAGTACGTTTCTGTATCGGTGTTGCGCTTGGCTTCTTTTTATTACTGCTCGTATCTAATTTCTTTAGTTCTGCTTTGTATCACCTATTCCCTAAAATACAATTATATATGAAGATTTTCGGGGCAATTTATTTACTTTATTTAGCATATAAAATTGGAACGAGTAAAGGTACGGATGCTCAATCGTTTAGTAATAGATACAATAATATTAAATTTGGTATGTTGTTACAGTTCGTAAATCCTAAAGGTGTGATTTATGCGTTAAGTGTTGTAGCTGCATTTATAACACCAAACTTTGAACATTTCTCTATCCAAATCATCTTAATTACATATTTAGCGCTCATCGGATTTCTATCCTCATTCAGCTGGAGTGTCTTTGGTTCAATCTTTAAAAAGTTTATTAATCAACATGAATTAGCATTTAATATCATAATGGCCCTACTTCTCGTATATACTGCTATCTCCATCCTCTTCACATAATAATGCCCCCTAATCCATAATTGATGGTATAGGGGGTATTGTATTAACTGTTTTGATCATTTCTTATTACATATGCATCCAAAAGTATTCTAGATAAAACTTGTAATGGTAACCGTGACCTAACTTCATATTCAGGTAAATAATTTTTATCAGATTTAAATCCTAATAAAATGATATCGCATAGTTCATATAGTCTACCTTCTTTATTTGTTGTTAAACAAATTGTTTTGACGTTTAAGTTTTTACAATATTCAGCAGCTTCCACCAGTTCTTCTGTTTCACCATTCAAAGAAATAAATATTACTAAATCATCTTTTGTAAATGTTTTTGATTTTATTCGAATTATGTTCGGATCATTATGCTCCTCAGTATATTTATTTAGTAATTGCAGTTTGATTGTCATTTCATTTGATATATGTTCTGAAAATCCTCTTGCAAATATAGTAACTTTTTTACTGTATTTAATCGCTGATATAGCATCCTCTATTATAGAAGATTGAATGTATCTAATAGTCTTATCAACTTCTTCTTTATTTTTAATAATCGCAGTTTGAATTTGACTATCAATGTATTCTACTTGTTCCAATGATTTTGGATTAGTATTAGAAATCTCTGTTGCAATTTGAAACTTAAAATCCGTAAAACCACTGTAGTCTAGTTTTTTCATACATCTTACTATCGTTGAAGTAGATACATTAGCATCTTCGCTCAATTTAATAATAGAAAGATTTACCATATCAAGATAATTTTTTTCTATATAGTTTATTAAGTATTTATCACTATCACTTAACTTACTATAAAAATATTGTACACGTTGTTGAAAATTCATGTTAACCCTCCTTATGTAAATATTTTCACTTTATTTTTACTATATCATAGAAAGTGTAAACATTTTCATTCTTGCACATGCCATAATCATTATTAAGAAAGGATGTTTGCTTATGATATACACTTGTACATTAAACACAGCTATTGATATGTTCGTTCATATGAATGATTTTAAACCTGATTATGTAAATAGAAGTATTTATGACGAGTTTCAACCTAATGGAAAAGGAGTTAACATATCTGTAATTTTAAGTAAATTAGGTACTCCTAATATCGCAACAGGATTTGTAGGAGGATTTAGTGGGAAATTTGTCAAAGATGAATTAGAAAAAATGAAAATTCAAACAGATTTTATTGAAGTAGAAGGTAATACTAGAATTAATGTATTTCTTAAATCAAACCAAGGTGAATATAAAATTGTTAATTCGGGACCTACCATTAAGAAAAATGAGATAAATACACTATTAGCCAAAATAAAAAATTTGAATAGTAATGATATTCTTTTTGTATCTGGAAGTCTTCCCAAAGGTATTGATGGTGAAATATTATTAACAATTGCAAAATTATCAAAATCAATAGGATTTAAATTAATTATTGATACCAGCCATCCTATTCTAAAAGAAATTATTAAATACAAACCGTTTTTAATCAAACCTAATGAAGAAGAGTTACAAAACCTTTTCCCTAACCATGATCTAAAATCTGATAAAGACATCGCATATGTATCCAATCTACTTATTAGAGAGGGTTGTCAAAATGTTTTAGTATCTGTTGGAGAAAATGGAGCATATTTTTTCAATAAATATTGTAGTTATCATTGTACTGCTCCTAAAGGTGAAGTTTTAAATACAGCTGGAGCTGGAGATACAATTTTAGCAACATTTTATCATACTTTTCAAGAGACTTTAGATGAAGCTACCGCTCTCAAAAAAGCTGTTGTTTCCGGTTCTTCTACGGCATTTAAATCAGGACTCACAGATTTTAGCGATACCGAAGAATTATTGAAAGAGATTCAAATTTCAACATTAAACGTTACTAAACAGGGGTGATATTTATGAAATATCAATTTTTAGGAGTTACAGGATGTCCAACGGGAATAGCACATACTTTCATGGCAGCTGAAGCACTAGAAAATGCTGCTAAAAGTAAAAATGTAACAATTAAAGTAGAAACGCATGGACAAAGAGGAACTGAAAATGAATTTAGTAAAAAAGAAATTGACGAAGCAGAAGTCATTATTATTGCAGCTGATAAAAATGTAAATATCGATAGATTCAAAGGGAAGAAAGTTATTAATGTTTCAGTATCTAAAGGTATTAAGCAAGCAAATCAGTTACTCGATCAAGCTATTTCAGGTGATGTGTCAATTTATCAATCTGTGAATAATCAATTTGATAATTCTGAGCATCAAGAAAATACTTCTTCTAATATGTGGCATAAAATATATGTTCATTTAATGAATGGTGTTTCGCATATGCTTCCTTTCGTAGTTGCAGGAGGAGTTATGACTGCTATATCGTTCATGTTTGGCATATACTCTGCTGATCCAAAATCTGATCAATACAATGTTATCGCTGAACAAATGAACACAATAGGTGGCTTAGCTATGGGTCTAATGGTTCCTATACTTAGTGCATATATAGCACAATCAATAGCCAATAGGCCAGGTCTAGTTATAGGTTTTATCGTTGGTATGATAGCTGATACAAATGGTACAGGCTTTCTAGGAGGTATTGCAGGAGGTTTCTTAGCTGGTGGTATCGTATTATTATTACAAAAATCTCTAAAAAACTTACCTAAATCATTAGATGGTTTGAAAGCAATATTTTTACTACCTGTTTTGGGTATCTTTATTGCAGGCTTTATAATGTGGTATTTATCAATACCTATGGAATTTATTAATAAAGGTATGATGGAATTTTTAGCAGGTTTCCAAAACTCAAATCCAATAATTTTAGGTTTAATTGTCGGTATAATGTGTGCATTTGATATGGGTGGACCAGTAAATAAAGCAGCGTATGTTACTGGTACTGCTCTATTAGCACAAGGTAACCATCTTTTCATGGCTGGAGTATCAGCTGCATGTATAGTCCCACCATTAGCAACTGGATTCTCAGTATTACTATCTAGAAAATATTACAGTCAATCTGAGACGAGTGCTGGATTAGTCAACTTTTTACTTGGTTCAACACATATCACTGAAGGTGCGATTCCATTTGCTGCTAAACGACCATTTATTATTATCCCAATACTTATGGTTGGCTCGTCTATAGCTGCAATACTCACATATATGTTGAAAGTTGAAGTTCCAGCTCCACATGGTGGATTTATAGTATTGCCTGTAGTTACTCATCCAATTTTCTGGGTAGTATCAATAATTATTGGTGCTCTTGTTGCTGGAATATTGATGTCAATCGAACAAAAAAGATATGTTACTAAAAGTAATGTGTCTGATGAACAGCCTAAAATCATATCTACTAACAACTTAGTAGACTGTAAACGAGTTTTCTTAAATAAATCTTTCAACAATAAAGAAAGTGCTTTAGAGTTTATTGCCCAAAAATCAGTTGAAACAAATGTTTCAGATAATTTCAATTCTGTCTTTGAAGGTTTGAAAGCACGTGAATCAGAAAGTAGTACGGGCATGGAGAATGGTATAGCTATACCTCATGTATCAGATAAATCAATTAGTAACGCAAGTCTAATTGTCATTAAAATGGATAATGAAATTGAATGGCCATCTTTAGATGGGAAACCTACTAATTTCTTAATAAGTATATTAGTACCTGAAAATAATGGTGAGGAACATTTAAATATTTTAGCGAACCTATCTAGAAAATTAATGGATAAAGAATTTACAAATCAATTAATATCTTCAAATTCAAAAGAAGAAATCGTAAATCTATTAAGTGGAGTGAATAAGAAATGAAATCTTTAAAAAAACTAACTAACAATAAAGGCATTATTACTGCATTAGCTATAGACCAAAGAGGTGCTTTAAAAAGAATGATGGGCGAAAATATTTCAAATACTGAAATATCTAATTTTAAAGAATTAGTCTCAAATGAATTAACACCTTATGCATCATCTATATTATTAGATCCTGAATTTGGTAAAGAAGCAGCTAATATAAGAGATGCAAATTGTGGTTTAATTATGGCATATGAAAAAACAGGTTATGATAAAAAAACACCAGGAAGATTTCCTGACTTAATTCCAAATTGTTCAGTAAAAAACTTGAAATCTAAAGGTGCAGATGCCATCAAACTTCTTATCTATGTAGACATAAATGAGTCAGAAGAAATAAATAGTCAAAAAGAAGCTTTTGTAGAAAGAGTTGGTAGTGAATGTGTATCAGAATCATTACCTTTTTTCCTAGAAATTTTAACATATGATGACTCTATTGGTGATGAAAAGGGAATTGAGTTTGCTAAGGTAAAGCCACATAAAGTGATTAATGCCATGCGTCTTTACAGTGAATCAAGATTTAATGTTGATGTACTAAAAGTAGAAGTTCCAGTTAATATGAACTTTGTAGAGGGATATGCTAAGAATGAATATGTTTATACAAAAGAGGAAGCTGCTGAATTCTTCCTGGAACAATCTAATGCTACCAACCTACCGTTTATATTTTTAAGTGCTGGCGTGTCATCACAATTATTTATAGATACATTAAACTTCGCATATAAGTCAGGGTCTAAGTTTAATGGTGTATTATGTGGTAGAGCTACATGGAGTGATGCTGCAAAAGCATATGTAGAAGATGGTATTAATTCCTCAAAAAACAAACTGAAATCAACCTGTAAAAATAATATTCTAGAATTAAATAAATTAGTTGAAGAAATTGCTACACCCGTATAAACCTTCTCCATCCTCTTCACATAATAATGCCCCCTAATCCATGATTGATGGTTTAGGGGGTTTTATATTAACTATTTTGTTTTGAGAATGCTTGTCCAATTGCGTCTAGTTTTTCTGGTGCGTCTGAAACGCCCATTTTAACTTCTATGAAATGCATTTGATTAGGTTCATTGTCAATTTTTAAGAATACATTTTCTAAATCGGCAGATGTTTCTACGTCGTGTACGGCTACTGTATCTTTACCGCCAAATACGGCTGGTAACATTTTGTAGTCCCACATTTGAATATCATTATATACTTGGTGTTCGCCGTGGATTTTTCTTTCAACTGTGTATCCCTCATTATTAATAACAAAAATAACAGGTTTAAGGTCATTTCTAATCATTGTTGATATATCTTGTGCTGTTAATTGTAATGAACCATCACCAATTAATAGGATATTTCTTCTATATAAATTAGACATTTGTGTACCTATTGTTGCTGGTAATGTATAACCTATTGATCCCCATAATGGTTGTCCAATAAATGTATTATTTTTGTATAAGTTAAGGTCATACGCACCGAAGAATGAAGTACCTTGTTCTGCTAAAATTATATCATCTAATCCAATAAAATCTTGCATCATTTTAAAGTAAGTTTCTTGTGTAAGTGGCGCATTATCAACTGTGTAATCACCTTTTTCAGGACGATTATTTTCTGGGAAATGTGCTTCGTTTTTATATTCAATATCAAGTAATCCGTTCATTAAACTTGGTAATGTAAATTCTGATGAAGTTGTATCGTTTAATTTGAAATCTAAGTGATTGATCATTACGACATCATCAATATCAAATCCATAAGAATAACCTGCAGTTGCTGAATCTGTTAATTTAGCACCAATATTTAAAATAGCGTCACTGTTATCTACATAATTTCTAATATCTTCTTCTGCGATACTACCATCATAAATCCCCATATAATAACGACTTTCTTCATTAAATGCACCTTTACCTAAAGAAAGTTGTGCAACTGGAATTTGTGTTTGTTCAACAAAGCGCTCTAATTCATCATGTAATTTAAAGCTATTAATTTCATGACCAGTAATGATAACAGGTTGCTGTGCTGTTTTTAATTTTTGTTGTACCATTTCGATGTATTGAGAAACATCTTGATTGATCACGTCAGCTGGTTTGAAAGCTTCTTCAACTTCAATTTCTGCTTGTGCTACATCGATTGGTAAATGTATATGGACAGGTCTTTTTTCAGCTAATGCTGCATTAATTAATCTTGGAATTTCAGTCTGAGCATTTTCTACTGTTATATAACCTTGAGCAGTTGTAATTTCTTTAAACATTTTTCTATAACTATCAAACTTACCTTCACCTAATGAATGGTGAACATATTTACCCGCTTCTTCAACAACTGTTGTTGGTGCACCTGTAATAGCTATCACTGGCACACGTTCTGCATAAGATCCTGCAATACCATTAACTGCACTTAGTTCACCAACTCCAAATGTAGTGACCATTGCACTGATACCATTCATTCTTGCATATCCATCCGCAGCATAACTTGCATTTAATTCATTCGTATTGCCTACCCATTCCATATCTTCTCTACTTACAATGTCATCTAAAAATGCTAAATTAAAATCTCCAGGAACACCAAATACTTTTTCTACTCCTACCGTACTTAATGAATCCATTAAATATTCCCCAACACGTTTTTTCATATCCGATTCTCCTTTTCTAGTTTTACGAATCAATTTAAGTCAATATAGTTGACCTATTAATGTAAAAAATAAACGTTTGATTAAATATCAAATGTTTAATAATCCCTATAACAATTCTTAGTATATACCTACTTTAAAATTAAGTCAACATCATTGACCTAAAAATGAATTTTTAACAACTATCCTTTATAATAGTTGAAAAGGAGTCGACACGATGGATAATAAAAACAATTATGATCATATGCTTTTTTATTTCGCGTACAAAACATTTATCAATACAGCTGACGATATTATTAAAAATCATGGCATGAACAGACAGCATCATAGATTTTTATTTTTTATAGATCAAATGCCAGGTATAACAATTAAAGATTTATTAGATACACTTGAAATATCTAAACAAGCATCTCACGCTTCATTAAAAAAATTAAAAGAAAAAAAATTAATTAGATATGTAGACTCTGACAATGATAGACGTGTAAAACATTTATACCCTACAGAAGAAGGTAGTGCTTTAGTTCATAAATTGAACCAAGCGCAAAATGAATTATTACAGCAAACGTTCGAAGAAGCTGGTACAGAGTGGCATGATTTTATGGAACACCTTGCAAGTATGAAAAGTGGATTTAAAAATGTTAAATCTATTAAGCCAAAAGAATAGCAATCAAAAAAGGGAGCTGGACAATACGTCCTGCTCCCTTTCTTTATATATTTAAACTAATCACTTTGTCCATATGTACGCAATGAACTATAAACGACAATGCAGATGAAATATAAAATAACAATGATGATGAAACTATATGGCACATGTTCTAAATAGAACCAGCTTAAATGCAAATTAGTAAATTGATTCAGCTGCTGAATGACATATCTTGCGACTAATAGTCCTGAAAATACGACAAATAATATGCGTGCGACTTTCTTAACTATTTCTATCATTATTATTTCATCTCCTTTTTCCTACTTTAATTTTCCAATGTGTAAACATTCGAAGTATATATTCTAGCGGACCATATCGCCAATGCTTTTGATACCATGTTGCTAAAAGCATTTGTAATACATAAATTAAAATAAAACTAATCGTCGTCACTAAAAGTACATCTTTTCCGAAGAATCCTAATCCATAGCCATATAATATGAGTGTTCCAATAATACTTTGTAAAATATACATCGATAACGACATTTTACCGAGACTTTCAAATCCTCTAAATATGATGTTTTGTTGATACGTTTGATATAAATATTTAAATAAACAAATATAGCTGATGGCCAACAATATACCAAATATCATGGCAATGCTCTCTGCTGCATTTTCATTCGATAACCATAAATAAGAGGACTTTCCTAATATCCATACTGGTATTAAATATATAAACCATTTTGAAATGTGTTGATCTTTAATACGTTTTTCAAACCATTTATATTTTGATAAACATATACCTAAAGTAAAATACGGAACTTCTATAAACAGAATCATTACAAATAACCATCCCATATTATCGCCAAGCATTGATTGTAATTGCATGAATTTCGGATCTTGTATCGTGTCATCTGCTTCACGAATATCCCAATAACTACCTTCACTATATAATGTTTTAACCTCATGCACATATGAAGCTTTATCACTCGTTTCTATAATAGGACTTGAAGTATCAAACAAAGAACCAACCGACATTGCTAATATCAACCCAAATCCAATAATCGTAATCCATTTAAAAAATTTACGATTCAATGAAATGAATGGAATCACAATTAACATCGATAATGCATAACCAAATAAGATATCTCCTTCCCATATAAAATAAGCATGTAAACTACCTAATATTAATAAGAATATAGCTCTTCTTAACAGTTTTATTCTTGGACGTTTAATTTGTTTACTTTTCATAGATTGATAAAGCTTATCTAAAGAAAAACCAAATAAAATCGCAAATATGGGCATAAAACTTCCTTCAAATAAAATCTTAATTACATGATAAATTGTTTGATTCAAACCACTTAAATGATACTGATCTATGTATAATTGCCCTGTTAAACCAAATTGGAAAATTAATAAATTGGCCATAAATATGCCAAATAAACTAAATCCCCTTAGTGCATCAGCAACTTCTATTCTGTTCATTCTATTCACCTCACATATTATATTAACAAGTTAAAATAAAATCCGACTTATATAAACCTTAAATCTGACTTAATTTTACATATACGTGTGGATACATATAAAATGAAAATATACAATAATATAGAGGTGTAAAAATGACTGCCAAAATATTAATAGTAGAAGATGATTTAGATATACAAACATTGATAAAAATATCCTTATCGAATAAACAATTAGGTGACATATATTTAGCAAGTGACAAACCAGAAGCTGAAGCAAAAATAAAAGAACATCACTTTGATGTCGTGTTGCTTGATTTAAACTTAAAATCAGAAAATGGCTATGAACTCGTCAAATATATTAAACATGAAGATACTAAACTTATTATCGTTACAGCAAAAGATTCTGATCTAGACGTTTATAAAGGATTTGAAAATGGTGCTGTAGATTATGTGAAGAAACCATTTGATCCTATTGAGCTCGCTTATCGCGTCTCTGTACATATTAAAAATATCAATACACATCACAATAAGAACTTGCAAGTCAATCTAGATACAACTGACGTTATCACAAATAACAAAAAAGCTAACCTGACATCAAGAGAATACGACCTTCTCGCTTATTTTATTAAAAATAAAAACCAAGTTTTGACGAAGAGCCAAATATACGAACGTGTATGGGGTTATTCAGTCAGTGTGGATGACAATACATTAATGGTTCACATTCGAACATTACGCAAAAAAATAGAAGATGACCCGAATAATCCTCAACTTATACAGACAGTTCGAGGCAAAGGTTACATATATAGAGGTTAATGAAATGAATAAAAGATTCACATGGAAATTCACGAAA
The DNA here is from genome assembly GCF_022386165.1 of Mammaliicoccus sp. P-M58. NCBI lineage: Bacteria > Bacillati > Bacillota > Bacilli > Caryophanales > Staphylococcaceae > Mammaliicoccus > Mammaliicoccus sp. P-M58. The sequence goes on along the minus strand of NZ_JAJNJI010000008.1, from coordinate 98,926 downwards.
TATATTTTTATTTTTCTTACTATTACTTTTATTATAGGTGTTATTGGCATATGGCTTTTCTTTACAAATGTTATAAAAATTTCTTATTCCGATTTAGATGATGTTGATGATTTTTATATGGATTTTTCAATATCAAATGAAGAAAACGGCTATAAATTAAATGATGATTTAAAACAAAAATTAAAAGACAATCATGTTCAGTTGTATATTATCGATAAAAATGCCAATGTCCTTTATCCTAAAAAACAATTGAATTTGAAAAATAAACTTGTTGAAAACTTATATAATACACAAGCTATTCCTTTTCGCAGTGATGACTATAGCGTCATATTAATTTACCCAAAATCACATAGACATGCTATTCAATCAACAGAAAATATTGATACAAAGAAATTGATAAGTAGCTTGTATATCAATAATTACAATAAATATTATCATGTCGAAAAGGATAATCAATTAACATTTATAGATAATCCTGCCTATCATAAAGTAGAATATACAGATGAGTTTAATGATATTGAAAATAAGACATTTAAATTTTTAGCACTATCTTATTTATTATTGCTGTTACTCAACATGATTTTAGTAATTATTTTCGCATTTATCATTTCTAAAAGACTTTCTAAGCCATTATTCTTCTATACGGATTGGATAGAAAATCTTTCTAAAGGTAAATTGTTTAAGCCAAGCTCTAAACACTACAACAAAAGAAGCAAAAAATTATTTAAAGAACTTAATGATTCTGTAGAAAGCTTAAACTTACAACTGACTGAAGATAAAATTTATCAAAATCAAATTAATTACTATCGCGAGAAATGGCTTAATCAGCTATCTCATGATTTAAAATCACCTTTAACATCTATTTATGGTTACGCCAAACTATTATCATCAGAAGAAATAGACACTAAGAAATATGCGATTTTAATTTCAGATAAAGCTGCATATATGACTGAATTGATTGATAGTTTAAACAATAACTTCAGATATGAAACAGATCAAATGACCATTCATAAAGAATCATTCGATATTACAGAAACATTAAAGCAGCTGAGAAGAACGATACAATATGACAAGCTTGAAATTATCAATGAATTAACAGAACAAAAATTTTATGGCAATAAACTATATTTTGAACGTATGATGATGAACCTTATAGATAATAGTATCGATCATAATAAACGCAATCCAAACATCGAAATCAACATTAAGAATATAAATGAAGGTTTAGAAATTAACTACAAAGATGACGGTGTCGGCATAAGCAAGACAACAGAGAAACACATGCTTCATTCAAATTACACAACAAAAGACAACAAAGAAGGACACGGTATCGGTTCAACGATTATTATGGATTGCATCACATTTCATAACGGAACCTTTAAAATTATGCCCACTACAAAAGGTGTAAACTTCAAAATCCATTTAAATTAAGGAGCTGAGAAGAATGAAGGAGAAATTGTTTTATAGTGTGACGTATGGATTGTATATGATTTCAATTATTGTATTAACCCAACTTATTATCTTCAATAAAGTGGATTTAGCGTCATTAATTGGTGCAATAATAGGAATATCAGTAGCTATACCACTAGTTTTAGAAAATAATAAATATAAAAAAGATAGATATAATATCTTTACTAAAGAATACTTAATACAGTTTAGCTCATTAATTATCGCATTCATCTTGATTAGATTTTTCGTTTCTCCCGATTACAGAATATACCCTATGCTGGTGATTGTTGTTATTTTGATTACATATGAAATCATTAAGAGAAGAAAGAAAAAGAAGCTCGAGAATTGAGCTTCAGGTGTTTAAGACACTAGACAAATTGTATTTTTTCATGATATTCTATAATCAAATAAAGGTAACGTGCTGTAACACGTTACCTCTACAAGCCCGTTTAAGTGACGGTGACTGCATATAATTAATTTAATAACCTTCTATACATGTCAAAGCGAATAGAAGGTTATTTTTTTGTTTTTATTCATAAAAAGACGCTCAAGAATTGAGCGTCTTTTGTTATTTATGAACTTGTTTGAAGATCGTCTTCGTGATAATTAAAGTACTTATTAGATATATATTGTTGAATGATAAGTACGATTGCACTTGCACTCCAATATAATGGCAGTGCTGCTGGTGTGCTCATACTCACAATAAATATCATAATTGGACTAATATACATAATATATTTCATTTGCCCATTTGATTCTTCTGGTAAATATTTTGTTGATAAATATGCTTGTAATAAATAGAGTGCTCCGGCAATCAGTGCCATAAATATATTTGGTGAACCTAAGTTAAACCAAGCGAAGCTATGACTTGCTAGTGCATCATTATGAGATATTGCAAAGTACAACGCCATTAGTATCGGCATCTGTATAATCATTGGTAAACATCCCATATTTAAAGGATTTACGCCATGTTCTTTATATAAAGCCATCATTTCTTGGCTATATTGCGCACGTTCTTGTTCATCTTTAGCTGATTTCATCTTCTCATTAATTTCATCCATTTGTGGTTTTATTTTCTTCATTTTAAATTGCATTTTCTTCTGTCCTTTAAAAGAACGCAACATAAACGGCATGACAATTAGTCTTACACATATGGTAACGATGATAATGCCAATTCCGTAACTATTGTTAAAGAATGATGCAAAGAATTTAATCAAATAAATGAATGGTTCTACTAATGAATTATAAAATACACCACCTTCTTGTGGTGCACATCCACTTAGTAATATCGATACTGCTAAAAATGCTAAAAATGTATATAATTTTTTCAAAATTTCTCCTCCAATATATTAATTATGCGTTAATATATTGGACTAGCGTCTTCTTCATCGACGGATTTGGATAAGCAACGTGTTCTCCACCTTAAAATAGGGACTATCCATTCAAAAATGTATTGATCCTCTACTTCAGTTGAAAACCTTACAATCCAATCTTTGTGGAGCTTGATGTTTGCTTGCATCTGCAAATAAACAAACAAAAGCGTTAATAACACAGGAATGAAATAATGTATGCTAAATGCAACATAATTAATTAATATCTCTTCACCTAATAACCCTATGAGCCATTCCATTACGCCTTCACTCCTTTCCAATCGAATTTACTACGTTAAATATACATGGTAAAAATATGATATTCAAATAATTGCACTCTTTAAATTTTGCAAAACCTATTGTATTATCACTATACTTTGATACAATTGAGAAAGATTATCAATATCAATTAATTGGGGAGGCTTTTTAATGAAAAAGGTATTAATTTTAGTATTAACGTTAATTTTATTTGTTGCAGCATGCGGGAACAACAATGACAATAAAGATTCAAGTAGTAAGAAAGATTCAAGCTCTGATACAAAGTCGTTTACGATGGATAATGGTAAGAAAGTAGATGTACCAAAAAACCCTAAACGAATTGCAGTATTACACCCAACATATGTCGGCGCATTAGTTAAATTTGATCACACACCAGTAGCAGTACCAGAATTTATTAATCAAAACAAGGTACTTAAAGATGTTACGAAAGATGCTAAGAAAATAGATCAAACAAATGTGGAACAAGTTGCGAAATCTAAGCCTGACTTAATTATTACGAGTGCACAAGACAAAAACCTTAATAAACTTAAAAAAATTGCACCTACAGTTACTTTTGATGCAATGACTTCTACATATAAAGATAATACAACTAAATTAGCAGAATTAGTCGGCGAAGAAGACCAAGCTAAAGAGTGGATTAAAGAATGGGATCAAAAACTTAAAGATGATAAAAAAGATTTAGAACCACTTATCAAAGTAAAAACAGCAACAGTCTTACAACAAACACCAAAAGGACTTATGGCATTCAGTGATGAATTAGGTCGAGGTACTGAAATTTTATATAGCGGTTGGGGCTTGAAACAACCAAAAGACCTAAAAAAAGCAACAGAAAAAACAAATGCTATCACAATAACACCTGAAGAATTCGATAAATATTTAGGTGATTTTGTTGTAATCGCAGCAAACGGAAATCAGAAAGCACCATTCGAAGATACAAATGTTTGGGCAAATACAGAAGCTAAGAAAAATAATCACGTCGTTAAATTTGATGTAACAGAAACACAATATAACGATCCAATTTCATTAGAAAAACAAAGAGAGATATTCTTAAAAGCCTTTAAAGAAATGAAATAAATATGAAAAGAGCTAGGATACGTGTCCTAGCTCTTTTTTTGATGGGGAATGTGAAATTGGGTGATGTTGTGGCTTTATTCACTACTTAAGCCATGACATCTAACTCTAAACAACCACTCCAAAACTCAACCTCCCCTCTCTCTAACTTCAGACAACCCGCAGTCTACCTTGTGCTTAATGAACGTCTACTGACAAAGGTTAGAATGATGATAACTATGCCTATCAGCATACAGAATAGACCTAATTCATGTATACCATTTGTGATGTGGTCACCTTTGAATAAAGTACTAATGAGAGTGGATGATACGATTGCACCGATATACATTGCAGTTCTTAATAATCCTGCTGACATGCCTATCATTGATTTTGGTGCTTGATGATAAAGTGCATTTTGATTTGCTAAATTTAATAATCCTTGTGGCACACCAAAAATTGCAGCTAATAATACTAATATCCATAATGGTGTATCGGCATGAATAAATTGGAAGCCTATCATTGTTATGAGTGCACAAATTGTGCCTAAATATAGTTTGAACTTAATTGATAGTCTTGTACCTGTTAATTGTGCCATAAAAATCCCAACCAAGAATTGAGGTAACATCATGAGTCCTGCATGTGCTGCAGTCAATCCTCTCCCCTCTTCTAGCCATTGAACATATCCGTATAGCACACTATAAGAAATAACAGCTGTAAGAAGTGATCTTATATAAGTATTATTTAAAGCACCATTGTGACCAAGTACTCTTAGATCAATAAATGGTTTCTTAGATTTGAGTTCCACAATGACAAAAACTAATAAACTGAACAGTCCAATTATAAATAGATAAAAAATGGATTGATCTGGCTCCATAAAGAAAATCATCCATGTTGTTAAAGTAATTGTAAACAACGTTATACCTATAAAGTCTATCTGTTCTTTTAATGCATTTAATTTCTTTGGACTTTCAACTTTTGGATAATATAAAAATCCAAATACGAATGAAAGAATGGAAAGTGGAATATTGACTAAGAATATAGCTTGCCAACCGCCACTATGAATTAACAAACCACCGATTGTTGGACCAATAACAGAAATCGTCTGATTGGATATAGATAGCATTGTTAATATTTTACTTGGACTATCTTTACCTGTACGCTTGCCCTCATAACTGATTAAATACATTGCTGAAGGATAACCTGCACAAGTACCAATACCTATAAGAAATCTTGCTAATACTAATCCATAAAAAGATGGTGTAAAAATCGCAATCAAGCTCGCTACTCCTACTAAACTTGTAGCAAATAAAAATAATCCTCTTGGACCAAATATATCTATAAGTTTACCTATAACCGGTTGACCAATACTTGTTGCTAAATATAACGATGACACAAGCCATGTTGTTTGATAAAAAGGTATACCGAAGGCTTGTGCAATTGGTATAAGTGCAACAGCTAACATAGAAGAGTTGATAGGATTCAATATTGACCCTAAAATCATTGGAGGATATAGTTTCGTATTAAAGGCTTCTTCACTCGAAACTTGACGCATAAAAATTATCTCCTATCTATACGATTGTATTTGACCATTCTATCGTCTCAGTTACTTCCGCATACCTAGGAAAAATCTTATGAATTAGAAATTGATGTGTTTCAATATCTCTGTCTGTCATCGCATCTGATAAGACTGTTAATTCAAAGTCTTTATCTGCCGCTTCAACTAAAGTAGATAATACAACACCACTTGTTACAACACCTGTTAAAATAAGGTGGTCAACTTGCATACCACGCAATAACACTTCTAAATTACTACCTGTAAAAGCACTAAAGCGATGTTTTGTAACAACGACTTCATCTTCATTTGGTGCAAGTTCGTCTATAATTTGAGTTGATGCATCATTCACTCTCATTTGTTGTCCACTTGCTTTAATACGTGAAAATGATTTGTTGTAAGGCGACACTTCATAAAATCCTTTTGAAAAAGCTACTCTCACAAAAATAACTGGGATTTGATGTTTTCTAGCACTTTCGATAGCCTTTTTATTTTTATCGATGATTTCACTCGAATTAGATAAGCTACCAACAATACCATTTTGCATATCCATAACTAGTAAAGCAGATTGATTAGACATACTTACACTTCCTTAATATTCTTTTTAATGCAATGTTATCACAGCAATATTTCTCAAGAAATATTTTTGCCTATCAAAAAGCCGAAACAACCCTGACTGTTCCGGCTAAATAACTCTCTATACACTTTGAGATTTTTTTAATAAATATAAGAAATAAGGTGCACCTATAATGGCTGTTACAACACCTGCAGGAATTTCGAGTGGAGGAAACAATCCTTTACCTATTGCGTCTGCTACTAATAAGAATATTGAACCTATTAAAGCTGACAATGGTAACAATTTAATGGCTTTCGGTCCCGCTAATAACCTTGCAATATGGGGTGCAATTAAGCCTATAAAACTAATTGTTCCTGTTACTGACACAACAGAACCAACACAAATTGCTGCCATTACAAGATATATATTTCTAATGAGCGATACTTTTTCTCCTAAACTGACAGCAGATTCATCACCTAAACTTAATATGTCAATTTTACGAGCAAAAAAGAAAATAAGTGGCAACACCAATACTCCAGGTATAAAGAACCATAAGTCATCATAATTACGTCCCCATACACTTCCTGACAACCATAATAATGTCGTATTAATATTGTCTGGATATCTAATCATGAAATATTGTAGACCTGCTTGACATATTGCACTTAAAGCAACACCGATTAATGCTATTGTGTATGTACTTGCTTGGAACAATTTACCGATAAGCATTATAAGCATGATGAGTACAACTGCACCAATAAATGAAGCAATACCTAAGAAATAAAATGGTAGTGCTGGTAACAACAATGTTTGGGCGACTGCAAATAATCCTGCACCTTTTGTGACACCGATGATATCTGGTGATGCTAAAGGATTTCTCAGTAAACTTTGGACAATTGCACCTGATACACCTAATAAACATCCACCAATCAATGAAATAATCATTCTTGGCAATCTATAATTATAAACGACAAAATCATAATCATCTGAAAAGCCAGTTAATGTAGATATAATCTTTGATATACCTATAAACTGAGAACCTACTTGTAGATTAATGAATAATGCGACCAATAGTACGAGTGAAACGATGATATATTTCCATTTAAGTTTCATCCTTTTTGAACACTCCTTCCATTTTTACATAAGTAAAGGAAGAATGGTCCGCCTATTAAAGCTGTTACAATTCCGACGGGCGATTCATAAGGATATGCGATAATATGTGATAACGCATCTGAATAAACGAGTAACACTGCACCAATAAGTGCCGTTAATATAATATGTCTTTCATAACCGCCTCTAATCAACCTCTTCGAAATATGAGGTGCAATTAAGCCTACAAAGCCAATTGGGCCAGCAACAGATACTGATGAACCAGCTAGAATAATAACCATCAATCCAAATACGATATAAATCAGTTTCTTATAAACACCTAAACTTGTAGCTAAATCATCACCAAGTGAAATAACCGTTAAATGTCTCGCTAACATAATGGTGATAATCGTACCGATTACAAACCATGGTAATAAGACTTCCACACTATCCCAATCTTTACCGTTTAATGAACCTGTTAACCAATATAGAATATCTGTGGCATTTTCATTCATTAATATCAACACTTCAGTGACCGAAGATAGTAACAAATGAATGGTCATACCCGCTAAGGCTAAACGAACTTGATTATTCTCATGTCCATAAATAAAGGTATAAACAATCACGCCACCTAAAATCGCACCAATAAAGCCAATATACGCACTTTGATTACCATTATAATCAGGAAAGAAAACCAATGCCGCAACAAGTACTAACGAAGCACCGGCATTAATACCAAATGTTTGAGGTGAAGCGAGTGCATTCCTCGTAATACCTTGCATGATTGCACCTGCTAGCGCTAAACTCACACCAACCATAATCGCAACTAACAGTCTTGGTAACCTTACCGTTCTAATAATTAATGTATCTTTCGAATGATCATTATGTATTAAAGCATGAAATATCGTTTTAAAACTCATAATTGACGAAGCAAAGCTTAAATTTATAAAAATTCCTATAATTAAAATTATGAATGTTGCTATAATGATTATCGTTTCTTTTTTCATAACATCACCAACTCAACTCAGAAATAAAACAATGAACGGACAATTGTATGTACGTTCATTGTTCAAGTGTTTATTTCTTTTCGTTATATTTTTGTAAATCTTTTATGATATATTCATTGGCATTGATACCTCTGAATCTTGTCCAGAAGTCTCTATCGACTTGATATATTTGACCTTTTTTATATGCTTTAAGATCTTTCCAAATCGCTTTTTCTTTCCAATCATCTGTTATTGGATTCTTTTTATCAGTTGTAAAAATGATTTTATCCGGATTAATTTTAGATAAATTTTCTAAATTAACATCTTCATATGCATTTTTAGATTCTACAGCATTATCTAATCCCAATTTCGTTAAAAGTTGACCAGCATAAGAAGTAGATGTATGAGCTTGAAAAGCATCTTCTCTCGCAACTGCAATCAATACTTTTTGACCTTTGTTTTCTTTAGTAGTTACTTTATCTTTAGCTTTTTTAATTTTTGCATCTTGATTTTCAAGTAATTGTTTCGCTTTATCTTCTTTACCTAAAGCTTTACCAATTGTTTTGAATGAGCCATTCACATCATCATAGCTTGCTTCTCTACTTTTCAGTACAAGTGTAGGTGCAATTTTCTTCAAGTCTTCACTTATACCTTTATGACGTTGAACATCCGCTATAATCAAATCTGGTTTAAGTGAACTGATAGATTCTAAGTTTGGTTGCTTACGCGTACCAACTGATGTATATTTCACATCTTCACCATATAACTTTTTAATAATTTCTTTCTTATTATCATCCGCAATACCAACTGGTGTATTGCCAAGATTTTTAACTGCATCTGCAAAAGAATACTCTAATACGACAATGTTTTTAGGATTCTTTTTAACTTTTTGAGTACCTAATTCATCTTTTATTTCTATTGTTTCAGATTTCTTAGCACCTGCTTCGCTACCTTTATTATTGCCACAAGCTGCTAGAAACATTGCTGAAACAACTAATACCGCCATAAAAATTCTTGAATATTTATTCATGATGTCCTCCTAATAATTGATAACTGTTATCAATTGTATAATATTCAGAAAATGATGTCTATAGTCAATTTTGAATATTTATTTTATAAAACCCTTTATTTAACTGTTATATAACAATCATTAGTTATCAAATAAATTTACTATATTTAGATTTATACTATAAAAAATACATGTGCAAACAAAATGCACATGTATTTTTATTCATATATTATGGCTTTTTAATAAATGCATATAAGCTAATGATCGCAATAAATACGATTCCAATTATGACCGAAATTCGTGTTTCAGCATTGAACAACATGCCAATGACAACCAGTATAAGCATAATAATTGTGATTATATTACTGACCGGTGCGAATGGCATCTTAAATGGATGGTCTTTAATTTGTTCTCTCTTTCTAAAATTCATATGACTAATTAAAATAGCGAACCATGGCACCATACCTGGAAGCACACCTGCGCTGAACACATATACAAATATATTCGTATCTTTACCTAATATTAGAGGTAATACAATATCTAAGACGATACCGAAGAAGATACCGATTGATACTGCGATAACAGCGATATGTGGGACACCATTTTTATTCGTTCTATAGAATATTTGAGAAATTTGCTTTTGTTTAGATAATGTATAAAGCATACGACTCGTACTAAAAATGCCAGAGTTACAACCTGACATTGCTGCTGTAATCACAACAAAGTTAATAATTGTTGCAGCAGCTGTAATACCCACTTTTGCAAATGTTGCAACAAACGGTGAACCAATTTGATTCACTTCATCCCATGGATAAACCGTTACAATAACGAAAATCGAACCGATATAGAAAATTAATATTCTCCATACAACACCGTTAATGGCTTTTACAATATTTTTCTGTGGATCTTTCGTTTCACCTGCAGTAATACCAATTAATTCGATACCAATATAAGAACCAAATACAATAGATAATGCAAAGAAGAAACCACTTAGACCACCAGTAAAGAAACCACCACGATCCCATAAATGACTAACACCAATCGGATTAAAGTTATTACCTATTCCGAAAATTATTAAGCCTAAACCTGCAATAATCATTAATATAATCGTTACGACTTTTACAGCGGCAAACCAAAATTCAAATTCACCAAACCACTTAACAGAAACTAAGTTTGCAGAAAGCAATATAAGAACGACAGCTAAACCTGGTATCCATGAAGGTAAATCTGGCCACCAAAATTTAAAATACGAACCTACTGCTATAACCTCACTCATACCGACAATAATCCAATTAAATGTACTACTTGCAGCTGTTACAAATGAAAATGACGGATGAATATAATCATTTGCAAACTTAGCAAATGAACCTGTATCTGGATAAACGTAAACCATTTCACCTAGTGCTCTCATAATTAAAAATACAAATACACCTGCAATCGCATAAGCTAATAACACGGATGGCCCTGTCCACTTAATCGTACTTGATGCACCCATAAATAGACCAACACCAATTGTGCCACCAATCGCAATCATTTGCATTTGTCTTGACGTTAACTCTCTTTTTAAATTATTATTCATGTCTGACCCTTCTTAATATGTAAGTTCTAAATTTTCAACCTATAATTATTAAAATATTCTATAAATATAGCATTTTTAATAATTGGATACCAAGAATTTTCAAATAAAAACTAATATTTTTATATATTCAATCACAAAATCTACACATTTGTGCTAAATACTACCAGATATTTCTGAAATTGTTTATAATATATAATTATATTTAAAAATCATACCAATAGATAAAGAAAGGATATTCCTAATGTCTACAATAAACGAAGTAGCAAAAACAGAGTTACACTGTCATTTAGACGGATCTGTCAGCATCGAATTAATCCAACAACTCGCACGAGAACAACATGTATCTATTAATTTAGAAGATATTCAAGTAGATCAAAATTGTGAAAGCTTAGATGACTACTTAAAATCTTTCGACACCATTTTAAAAGTGCTACAAACAAAAGATAGCTTAGAAAAAGCTGTTGTCGACGTCGCACGACAAGCACATCACGACAACATTAAATATATAGAAATACGATTTGCGCCACTTTTCCATACAGATAAAGGATTAAACATTGAAGAAATTCTAGAAGCAGTTAACAACGGAGCAATCGAAGCTGAACATACATATGATATTAAAGTCAATTTGCTAATTTGCGGTATGCGACATCACGACAATCAAACAAACATTGAACTATTTAAATCTGTAGACCAGTTAAATACAAACAATTGTCATATTGTAGGTTTTGATTTTGCAGGTCCTGAAGAAGCCTTTCCAACAAAGGTCATACAAGAAGCCATTCAACATTCTACAGATTCTGGCCATTACTTAACATTGCATGCCGGTGAATGTGGATGTATTCATAATATAATAGAAGGAATCGAACTCGGTGCACGAAGAATAGGACATGGCGTTGCAGCAATTCAAGACAATCAAGCATTATCATACATTAAACAACACAACGCATTATTAGAAATTTGTCCAACGAGTAACTTACAAACAAAAGCAATTCAATCAGTAGAAGAACTTAACATTAGAAAGCTCATAGAGCAAGGTATACCCTTTAATATTAATACAGATAATAGAACAGTTTCGAATACAAACTTAAACCAAGAATATCAACTCTTGTATAACCATCAGTTATTATCAATAGCAGAAATGAAAGACATTAATATTAAAGCAATAGACCATGCCTTTATATCAGACATTGAAAAAGAACAGTTAAAAACAAAATATTAAATATTATAAAGGCTGAGACAGCTCATACTGTCCCAGCCTTTTATGTTTCTTGATTGTTAATTACCTGAATCTTTTTTTATAAAATATTTATTCTCTATAATGTAGCCAATAAAGATAACAATACACCAGCCAAGCATATACAAAATATTTGGGCCACTATCACTTTGGTATGAACTGAAAATATATAGAATCATTAATACAAAGATTATTATGTTAATGATGAGCCTAAATACCATAAAATGCTTCAAATTTTTTGCTTCCTCTTTTCCTTTTAGCCAATCTCTAAACATCAAGAAAATGATTAGTACAGGAGCAATACATATCAAAATTTGTTCAAGATTTAGGAATAAACCCAGTAACAAACATATGCCTATCAAGATAAAAATAAATATCAACGTTAATAACTCTCTATTCTTTATTAATTGTTTCATCATACAACCACCACTTTCAAAGTAACCTTTTAGCTTTTATCCAAATTCGTGTTCACATTGTTTTGTTTAAGGAAACATTTCTTCTCAATAAAGTCAGTGATAAATGATATTATAAACCATGCAAACAAGTATAAATACTTTACTTCTTCTCGATACATACTTAAAAAATATTGAACCAATAATACAACACCTATTAAGAGTACAATTACCCTATAGGTCATAAAACGTTTTATATTCTTAGCTTCTTCTACACCTCTTAACCAATCACAAAATAGCACCAATAATATAAACAATGGAACCATGAAAATAAGCATTTTCGGAAGTGACATAAATGAATATAGAAGTGCTCCAATTACAAAGATTACAAACAAGCTTGCTCCTCTTATTAGTGTTTGATTCTCTAATAATCGCTTCTGCATACAACCACCATCTTTCAAAATAACCTTTTACCTTTTAAACGCATTCGTCTTCACATTGATTTGTTTAAGGAATTTTTCTATTTTTTCTTGTTGTCTGCCATTTACATTTTGACTATCTGGTACGATATCTTTTATATCTTTTGTTGAGATGGTACCTTTTTCTGCTTTATCTTCTATTTTTTGCACTTGTTGATCTAAATTTTTAATTGTTTGATTGTAACTTGTAAAGTACTGACTGATTCTATTTGTTTCTTTTTGATAACCGTTTGGGAGTGTATTATTTTCTATATAATTTGAGAAGTTCTGGTCATTCTTTTCTAAAAGTTTTCTACCTTCTTCTAATTGATCTGCTTCTCTCTTCGTTAAAGGTTGTTCGTCCCATACTTTTTCTTCAATCTTTGTTGTCACTTTATAAATACTTTCATTTGTATCTAAATAACGTAGAACACTTTTATGTATTTCTGACTTTGATAATTTTTCATTTGTTAAATCAGATTCAAATACAACAGTTGGCAACTTTGCATTTTCATGTTTATTTGCCTGCTGTTCTGATTGATTGTGCTCATTATCTTTACTTGCTGAACTTTCTTCGTTTCCACATCCTACAAGCAATAAAGCTAAACTACTATATATGATGACTGACTTAAACTTCTTCATTTTATCTCTCCTATATATAATTTAAATCTTTCAATATATATGCTATCACTAGTTCATTGTAATTTCTACCATATTTTAGTAAATAACACTTAATTGTTAACCATATAATTATTTAGGTTTACAATTAAGAATATTATTAGTATTCTATTAATAATTATAGAGGGGGAATTTTAATGACTTTAGGAACTAACATAATCAATGGTCATCATTTAACATATGATGAAGCTTTAAAAATTTATCAAGATGAATCGATCGATACATTAACACTTGTTCAAGAAGCTTATAAAGTTCGACATCATTACTATGGTAAAAAAGTAAAACTGAATATGATTTTAAATGCCAAAAGTGGTATTTGTCCTGAAGACTGTGGTTATTGCGGGCAATCAAGAGATGTTAAACAAAAATCTCAACGATATGCACTTATTCCAGAGAATCAAATTGTCGATGGTGCTAAAGTGGCTTCTGAAAATAAAATTGGAACTTACTGTATTGTTATGAGTGGTCGTGGCCCTAGTGATAAAGAGATTTCTCACATTACTGATTCTGTTGAACAAATTAAAAGAAATCATCCTCAACTTAAGATTTGTGCTTGTCTCGGATTAACGAATGAACAACAAGCAGAGTCTCTTAAAAACAGTGGTGTAGACCGATATAATCATAATATAAATACTAGTGCTAACTATCATGATGAAGTTGTGACAACACATAGTTTTGATGATCGTGTAAATACAATAAATATAATGAAGGAAAAGAATATTTCTCCATGTTCTGGTGTGATTTGTGGTATGGGGGAATCTGACGAAGATATTATCGATATGGCTTTTACATTGAACCAATTAGATGCTGATAGTATTCCAGTCAATTTCTTACACCCTATAAAAGGTACAAAATTTGGCAGTATGGATGACTTAACACCTATGAAATGTATTAGAATTCTATGTATGTTTAGGCTCATTAATCCTACAAAAGAAATACGTATTGCTGGTGGACGCGAAGTAAATTTAAGATCGCTTCAATCATTATCACTCATGGTTGCGAATTCTATTTTTGTTGGAGATTATTTAATTACTGGTGGTCAACCAAATCAAATGGACTATGACATGATTCAAGATTTAGGATTTGAAATTGATTATTAAATTATTATTAGAATTTTCAATTTATTATATTATTTTTTAATTTCAAATGATATAATAAGTATATGCTTTCTATTACACTTTAATGTGTTGTAGAAAGCTTTTTAATTTTTAATAATGTAAGCGCTATATTAAACTGAGGGGGATAAAAATGGAAGAACCAAATACGCTGCTGACATTAGTTGGACTCGTTATTATTATTTCAATTGTCGCAATGTTAATTATGAAAAAAATAAGTCCAGTTGTAGGAATGATTTTAATACCTGTAATTGGCGCATTAGTTATTGGTCATGGATTTGGAGATATTCGAAAATATGTTGAATCCGGTATTGATCAAGTATTTAATGTCGCAATCATGTTTATTTTTGCGATTATCTATTTCGGTATTATCTCAGATAGTGGTTTATTCAGACCTTTTGTTAGAGGAATGATTAAATTAACACGAGGTAATATTATTATCGTTGCGATTGTCACAACGATTATCGGTACTTTTGCACAATTAGACGGTGCTGGTGCCACTACTTTCTTATTAGCAATTCCTGCTTTATTACCATTATACAGGGCACTAAAAATGAGCCCATACTTATTAGTACTACTTCTTGCATTAAGTGCAGCAATCATTAACATGGTACCTTGGGGCGGACCAATGGCAAGAACCGCTTCAGTTCTTAAAGTCGATAACATCAATGACTTATGGTATCAAGTTATACCTATTCAACTAGTCGGAATCGTACTCGCAATACTATTCTCTATCTATTTAGGAATCCGTGAAAAAAGACGTATTGCTAAAGCATTTCCTAATGAAGATATTGTAAAAATCAATATGGATGAAATTATTGCAAACTATGAAAAAGACCAAGAAGAGAATGCTACTATTAAAGGTGAAGCTACAAAGCATACTTACATACTTTGGCTCAATTTAATACTTACAGTCATTGTCGTAGCTATGATGTTATTAGATATTGTACCTCCTGAATTTGCATTTATGCTCGGTGTTGCAGTCGCATTACCATTAAACTTTAGAGATGTCGATGAACAAATGGAGCGTATTAGAGCACATGCACCAAATGCCTTAATGATGGCAGCTGTTATATTAGCAGCAGGTGTATTCCTAGGAATACTTAATGAAACAGGTATGTTAGAATCGATTGCACTATCGTTAATTGCAGTATTACCAACAGTTGTAGGACCATACTTACACATTATAATCGGTGTATTAGGTGTTCCTTTAGATTTATTAACAAGTACAGATGCTTATTATTTCGCAATCTTACCTATAGTAGAATCAACAGCCAGTCAATTTGGCGTTCCATCACAATCAACAGCCTTCTCACTTATGATAGGTAACGTAATCGGAACATTCGTCAGCCCATTCGCACCAGCAGTATGGTTAGCCGTTGGACTTGCAGAAATAAATATGGGTAGATATATCAAATACGCATTCTTCTGGGTTTGGGGTTTCTCCATCCTAATGCTATTTATAGCTATCTTGATGGGCATTGTTACGATATAGAATGTGATTTTTGAAAAAAGTGAGGATGTTTAGGGTTTAAGGTAAGACTTTGGTGGATCTCGTGAGTTTATTCAACCTTTAACTCACATCTTTTGTGATCTTGTGAGTTTATTCTGCCTTTAACTCACATCTTTTGTGATCTTGTGAGTTTATTCTGCCTTTAACTCACATCTTTTGCGATCTTGTGAGTTTATTCTGCCTTTAACTCACATCTTTTCAATCTCTTACCTTCACCCACCCATTAAATATATCTACAAAAAAAAGCTGAGACACGGATGTCTCAGCTTTTTCTAATCATATTCTATTTGTCATTTGATTCAGCTTTACGTTCAATTTTTGATAATGTTTTTTCTGCAAATGACTTACCACCGATACCGAATGAGATAGCAAATGCTACTGCTACAGCACCTAAGATTAGTAAGAATGCTACATTAACAATGCTTTGAGCAAAGTTTAATTGATCTAATGTCATAAATACTGAAACGATGATTACTAAATATTTAACGATTTCAGATACGAATACGTTACCTGTAGATTTTTTAATTAATTTAGATAGTAAGTTACCACCAATGAAACCAATTAATAAGATAATTGCTGCTGAAATTACTAATGGTAAGTATCCAATAATTGCTTCACCAATTGTATTTAATACTTCTAAATTAACTGTATTTAATGATTCAACAACAAAGAATAAACCAATGATTGTTGAAATTACCCAGCCTGCAGCTGAAGGAATATCAATACTTTCTTTATTCTCACCAAAGTTTACATAGTGATTATATTTACTAACATTTAAATTTGTTAATAAGTTTTTAACTAATGTACCTAATACTTTTGCGATGAATAAACCAACAACTAATATAACAATCGCAACAATAATTCTAGGTAAGAAGTCTAATACACTACCCATCATGTTTTTAATCGGTGTTGATACAGAAGTCATATTTAATGCATCAAACACTGATGGTAAGAATAATAGGAATATAATGAAGTAAGCTAATTTACCAAATGTCTGAATTAAACCTTCAGATCCTGATTTGCCACTTCCTGATTCAGTTAACCCCTTTTTCTCTAGCCATTTCTCAAAACCAACTGCGTTTAAACCTTTCACAATAATTGTTTTAACAATTACTGCAATTAACCAAGCGACAATTAATAATATAATTGCACTAATTAAGTTTGGTATGAATGCTATAATGCTGTCTAAAGCATTTAAGAATGAATCTGTTATTTTACTCATATTTAATTCCTCCTTTCTTGATATGTTACCCTAGTATAATAATACTAATCATATTTTTTATAATAATTTTTGATTTGTTTAAAAATCTATTCTAAAAACCTAAATAATTTGAATAAGTAATTAATATTTTAAAAAAATAAACGAGCAGATGATCAAACATCTGCTCGTTTCACGTAAAACACAATCCCATTTAATAATACTTCTACCTAGTATCTTTCACACGCAATTCTATCTTTATCTCTATCAAATTTTGGTAAATATGCACGATGACCATAAGTCACACCATTTGGAAATACTTTTCTTAAATCTGTGCAATTTTGATAGTTACGTTTTTCCTTAGCACCCGGTTTTTTGTAATTATATCTTTGGCTTGGTGGTAACTGTTTTGTTTTCTTTTTCACAACTTTCTTTGTCGTTTTTTTCTTTACAACTTTCGTTGTAGCTGCATCAACTTGAATATGAATTGTAGGCATTGTAAAAGATAACACACAGATAATAGCTAGCAGTAATTTTAAAATATTATTTCTTGTTCTCATTTCTCTTCCCCTTTAATTTTTTATAAATATAGCACAATTTATTGTAATTTTCTACTATATTTAGCAAAATTCTTTAAAATTATTTTCTTTTAATTTTTCCTGGATTATTAATATAAAAAAAGACCATGAACTTTAAAATTCATGGCAACTATGTATCATATTCTTTTCATCATTCTTACTTCTTTTAATGCTTTACTAACATCACTTATTTCAGATTTACCATCTTTTTTAAAGCCATGCTTTTCATAAAATTTAATCGTAGGATGATTATCTTCAAAAACCCAAAGACTTAATTCATCATATTTATCCTTCATTTGTTCTTCCGCTTCTTGCATCAAACGTGTGCCTATTCCTTGGTGTTGATATGCTTCAAGTAAGTAAATGACCATAATTTCACCACATGTATCACTTGTATCTTCATCTTTGTCTTTACCATACATTAGAAATCCAATCACTTCTCCATCAACCTCTGCAACAATACACAGTGCATTAAATTTATGGTGTCTTTCAATATATGATGCTAACGTTAATTGATCCAAATAACTATCTGGAACAATTCCTCTATATGTCGTCAACCAAGACTCATAATGAACCTTAGCAATCGCTTCAACATCTGATTCTTGTTTATTTCTGATTAACATCACTTTAACCACCCACATTCTATAGAAGTTAAATGTAATTTTACTATAAGTGTCTATTAAATAAAATAGTAAAAGTCCGAGACATTCTCATTCGTCTCAGACTTCATATTCCTTACATTTCCATATCATGTATTTTCATCATTAAACCATGTGGTATGTCATCATGTTTGACGACTTCTTTTTTATAAAATGTTTTGCCGTTATCGTTTGAAATTAATTTTACAAAATCACCTTTTTTAGGTTTGAAATCACTTGTTGATTCGATTTTGATATTTTCCGTAACTTCATTATTTTTCTCACTTACTACTTTTTCTGCAGTTGTACTATTCTCCATATATCCGTAGTAAGTACTTTTTTGCGTTGAAAATAATAATAAAGCTGCGACTGCTAAAGCTACGATAGCTAAGCCACCTATTAATAATATTGCTGATTTTTTATTCATTGAGAATCCTCCCTAATGTACATCATAAGGCGTATAAGCATTTTATGAAATAATCACGCATCAATCTTCTTAAATTCGACATATTTATTTAGTATTTTTCTCTCTTAAAAAAATCATTAAAAGTTGAATAACTTGCGATAAATGTTAAAAATCATCATACTATAATTGAAAATATCTAAAGGAGTGGAAAAAATGAACCAAGAACAATTTGAAAAAATAAAAAATGGTAAAGGTTTTATAGCTGCACTAGATCAAAGTGGTGGTAGTACTCCAAAAGCTCTTAAAGATTATGGTATTGAAGAAAATCAATACAGCAATGAAGATGAAATGTTTACACTTGTTCATGAAATGAGAACACGTATCGTAACATCTCCAGCCTTTACTTCTGAAAAAATATTAGGTGCTATTTTATTTGAACAAACAATGGACCGTGAAGTTGAAGGTCAATATACTTCTGACTACTTAGCTTCAAAAGGTATCGTTCCTTTCTTAAAAGTAGACAAAGGTTTAGCAGATGAAGAAAATGGCGTTCAGTTAATGAAAGTCATTCCTGGTTTAGATGAGTTATTACAACGTGCAAAAGAACGTAATGTATTCGGTACAAAAATGCGTTCAAATATTCTTGAAGCAAATCAAGAAGCTATTACTAAAGTTGTAGAACAACAATTTGAAATTGGTAAACAAATTATCGAAGCAGGATTAGTTCCAATTATCGAACCAGAAGTGAACATTAATGCTAAAGATAAAGAAGAAATCGAAGATATCTTAAAAGAAGAAATCGCGAAAGAATTAGATAAATTAAACGACGATCAATACGTTATGTTGAAATTAACAATTCCAACAAAACCAAACCAAT
The DNA here is from genome assembly GCF_022386165.1 of Mammaliicoccus sp. P-M58. Taxonomy (NCBI): domain Bacteria; kingdom Bacillati; phylum Bacillota; class Bacilli; order Caryophanales; family Staphylococcaceae; genus Mammaliicoccus; species Mammaliicoccus sp. P-M58. The sequence goes on along the minus strand of NZ_JAJNJI010000008.1, from coordinate 78,920 downwards.
ATAAATCATTAATCGAACACCCTAACGTTGTTCGCGTCGTAGCATTATCAGGCGGTTACTCAAGAGAAAAAGCAAACGAATTACTTAAAGAAAATGACGGACTTATTGCAAGTTTCTCACGTGCATTAGTAACTGACCTATTCGCTGGACAATCAGCAGAAGAATTTAATAACGGATTACAAGACGCAGTAGATTCAATCTATGACGCATCAGTAAATAAGAATTAAAAACATAACAAAAGGCATGGACAATTTATTAGTGTCCGAGCCTTTTTTATATTGGGGTTATATTCGGCATAAAACTTTTAATACTTTTTAATTCAATACACTTTTTCTTTGATTTACTTTCTGGAATACTACTTTATTAATAGCTTCTTCTACTACTTTTTTATGTTTCTTTTTCTCCCAATTCATTGAATCAATGGATTCTCCTTCATATTCTTTATATTTATAGAATTTTGATAGAACCATGATTCCTGACAAGATATTACATTCCAAAATTGTACCTTCTTTATCTGTAACTACTATCGCCACTTTACCAGGTCTTAAAAACTTTTTAGTAATCCCCACTCCTAAATAGCCTTCTGAATATTTTGCAGTGAGTTTTTTAATTTTTTTCTGATAATATATTCCATGGTAATAGTTTGCAACTGCTTGTAATAGAACAACGATAATTAATAGTATAATAAACCCGAAATTTTCCATATATTAAACCTACTTTTCTATTTAATATTTTCTAAAATGATTTTCCCTAATATAACTGGTGAGTTCGCAAAATTCCCTATTGTAGAGCCTGCAATATGCGGTGTAATCGTAATATTATCTAATTTATTATATGGATGTTCTAATGGTAGCGGTTCTTTTTCATATACATCTACTGCAGCACCTGCTATTTCTCGACTTTCTAATGCTTTGATCAAATCTTCTTCATTTATAAGTCCAGATCTAGCAGTGTTTATGACGACAGCACTTTTTTTCATGATTTTAAAGTGTTCTTTATTTAACATATCTTTTGTTGTATCTGTAAGTCTATAATGCATTGTAATGATATCCGCTTCTTTGACTAAATCATTTAGATTATTAACTTGTCTATCTTCACTTTGACCATCATAATACTCATCAAAATATAATATTTCTCCACCAAATGGTCTAAGTAAGTCAGCAACTCGTTGACCGATAGCACCATAGCCGATAATACCAACTTTAGAATTTTTAATTTCTGGTGCTAGTACTCCATTTGGATAGTGTTTTTCCCACTTACCTTGCTTCAAGTCAAAATGACCTTTAGCAATATTTCTAATTTCAGATAAAATCATACCTACTGTAAATTCGGATACACTTGTAATACTTCTACCTGGTGTATTAAAAACTTTAACACCTGCTTTTTCTGCATACGCATGATCCACATTTTCAATACCTGCACGTAGCACACCAAGTATTTTTAAACTCGTAAATTTATCTATTGTTTGTTGATTAATTGGTGCAAATTGAGTAATAACAATATCAAAAGTTTCAGCATTATTTAATAATTCTTCAGGTAATTCAACTGCGTCTGGTCCATTTTTTTCTAATTTAATATTATCGAGTTGAAGTTGTTCTAAATCATCGTGTTTCCATTCTCGTATAGTTACATCGATACCATTATTTTTCAATTCTTGTAAACCTTCGTCCATCATATCTTTATCAATAAATAAATCACTAATAGCCAAACATTTCATCGTATCTACTCCTCTGTCTGTAATTTTACTGACACTCTATAACTACCTCTTGTGCTCGCTTTTTCAAAAGCACTTTGAATATCATTGAGTGAAAATGTTTCTTCTATTAGAGGACTGACATCAATTTTTCTGCTACTAATCAATTCTGCTGCATCATCAAAATCCTCTATACTAGATCCATATGTTCCAACAAAGTAACTTTCACGATAATGTATATAATTAGAATCGACATTAAGTTCTGGCGAAGGATAACCCGCTGCAAAAAATAGAATTTGTCCTTCTGAATTTTTGATAATATCTAATGATTGTTGATTTGCTGAAGCCGTACCAACTGCAACAATTACAATATCAGCACCTTGTCCTGTCATTACCATGATTTGTTCTTTTAAATCTCCCTCATTAATATCTATTACTTTAAAACCCAGTTCTCTTGCTTTCTTCACTTTAACTGGATTCCTTTCACTCACAATAACGTTTGCTCCTTTAATTCTTGCAACTAAAGCATTTAGCAGCCCCATCGTACCTGCACCAATCACAACTAAATGATCATCTTTAGTGATCTTTAACTTCTTGATACCTCGTATAACTGATGATAGTGGTTCAACAAATCCTGCTTCTTGCGGAGATACATCATTGTTCACTTTCACGATACTTTTAGCGTTTCTTACAAAGTAATTTGCAAATCCAAATATACCAAAGTAGTCATCTGAGTAATTTTTACCGAATTGAGGGATGTTCTGACAGTTTGTTATTTTTCCTTTAAGACATTCGTCACATTTCCCACAATAGTCATATAGCACACTTACTTGATCACCAATTTGATATGTTTCTGAGACTTTTTGTCCCTTATCAATAATGATGCCAGAAACTTCATGCCCTCCTGCCATAGGATAACCTTGATGTTCTCTTTTACCTTGCCATTGTTGATAATCAGTTGTACATATATTACATGCTTCTTGACGAAGTAATACGTCATGTTCACCTAATTCAGGTAATAACATCGATTTAACACTAGCTTTTCCTTGAGATTCTAAAACACCAAAGTCTATTTTTTCTATACTCATACTCAATCATCCTCACTTATATGAAAAATGACATGCCATATGCAATTAATACTGCTAGTGGTCCGGTTATTGTTCTTGAAAATAGAACAGCTGGTGCTGCAACACTGATTGTTTCAGGTTTTGCTTCTCCGAGTGTTAATCCAACTGGTATAAAGTCACAACCAACTTGTGCATTAATGGCAAATAAAGCAGGTAAAGCAATACTCATTTCAATATTTCCGCTTCCAATTTCATTACCAATTAATGTACCGATAATAGCACCAATAACTGCACCTGGAGCTAATAATGGAGATAAGAATGGTAAGCCTGTTATAAATGCTAATATTACAAGACCAATAAGATTATCTGATAAAGGACTCAGTAATTTGGCAATAATATCACCAATTCCGGTATAGTTGATAATTCCAATTAACGTTGCGACAAACGCCATAAAAGGTATAATATTTTTAATTACTGTATCAACTGTATCTCTCCCAGATTGATACATAATATTCATAAACTTACCTGCACCTTTAGCGATTTTATCAATGATAAGCATCATTTTGTTTTTAGATACTTCTTCCTCTTGCTGATGTTCTTGTTTCGCTTCTTTGATTTTTGTTTTTATATCTTCATTGCCAGATTGTGTCTCACTGTCATTTTTAGTAGCAGCTAATTCCTGAGTTTCTCCATCACTTACATTCTCTAAATCTTCTGGTGTTACACCAGATACAAATATATCTTCTGTCATGAACTTAGCTAACGGACCAGACGGACTCATAACTTTTACATTTATAGTGGGAATCCCTATTCTTGGATAAGTTCCACATCTAGCTGTACCACCACAATCAATAACTGCGACCATTGTTTCTTCTTTTGGTACTGGATCTTTAAAGGAGTCAACTGCAGTTGTTCCCGTCATTTCTGCTATTTTTTTGGCAACAGGGTGAATACCACCACCGGTTACACTCACAACATATTTCAGTTCATCAGTGGCTTTCAATGTTAAGGGGCCACCCCAACCTTGTTTCCCTTTATTAACCTTCACTATTTTAGACATTTCTTATCCCCCCTTAAATCATTTATCTTCGTTTAGAATATGATTTAAACCTTGTTTTTTGAATAAATGCATACTAATTTTTTCAGTTATAAAGCCTCTCATCAATATGACAATCAAACCAGTTAATAGAAACATTAAAGCTAATGATGATTGATTCCCTCCTGCTTTTGAAAAGCCATGCGCAATACCTAACCAAATAAATAATTCAGCAGAGTTGGCATGTGGGAAAAGTCCTGTTACTGGATGTAAAAATGAAACCGTTGAATCATAATATGCTGGTTTATATCGTTCAGGCAAAAATCTCCCAACCGTATAACACATAGGATTTGTAAAGAAGAATACAGCTAAAAATGGAACAAGTGTGTATCTTAAAATCGTAAATTTAGTGATTTTCTGAATAAAATTATTTACATTGTCTTCACCAATCAATTTTACTAATGCATTGATTGCCGTGATTAATACGATTAACAATGGAATAATATCAGTCATAAATCCCATAAATACATCTGCGCCTTCTTCAAACATTCCTATGAAACCATCAGCTACTTTTGTTAAGAAATTCATTAAACATCACCCCTATATTTTAATAAAGTTTAATCTTTTCGTTTAAAGCAAGCTCTGGAAAATGAGATGGTGTTACTAAAATCGCGCCAGGTAAAATTTCTGTATTTTCATCATCTGAGAAATAAATTGAAACATGACCTAATGTATCAAAATTTTCATTAGCTTCTGATCCTACTTGAACAATATGATATTCATCTTTACCAATAGATAATGTGCTACCTTCAACTAACTTATGGCCATTATCTTCTTCAGGTACATGTAAGACTGATATGTCAGCTAATTCAGGTGGTGCATCCTTTCCAAATAATACTAATAAATTCTCCTGTTTAAACTCTTCTACTAACGACCCTATTTCTACTATTTTTGAACTAAACATTTTGACACCTCTTTATATTATTTGAATGTTTGATCTTGTAATTTTCTTAGTTTCCAAACTGTTGTATTTGTATCTAATGAAACATTATCTTCAGTTAAGAATTCACCTTCATTAATATCTTGATTTGCTGTTACATTTCCTGAAATCAAGCCAATCGGAATATGTTTTTTTTCTACAGTTTCTTCATGCGTTTCCATCAACCCTCTTACACAATAACCACCAATACCATCAATGTTTTCGCCGGCTTTTATATCTTTCTTAGCAACTGCAACTGTTTCTGATACTGGCCCTTCAATTGGAATAATGGCATAGTCATGGTTTAATACTGCTTTAGCAATTGTTAATGGTGTTTCTAAACTTGCTAAATGGAAAGGTCTATATAAGATATGGTGATCTCTATCACCTTTTTTCAATAAATAATTTAATTCGTTTGCCACACCAACGTTCTTACCTTTAACAATAATAAATACACCTGGTGCTAACCCATCGACGTATTCAACTACTTCAAAATTATTTAATACGCCACCATTTTCTTTTGAATTCAAATCATCTAGTACAGAATCTAAATCTCCTTTTAAACCGTGCATACCAACAACATCTGGTTTGTATCCAGTTGCATTAGATAATAATGTCATCTCTGCCATTGTTTTTGTACCATCTTGGAAAGCAGCTAACATATGAGGTGCCATGTGTTTACTCAATGCTTCTTCCCTTGCAGTATCTGGATTAGCTGTAGGGATAAGTGGATTATTCTTACCTTTACCTGCAACAAGTACTTCCAATCCCATTGATTTAGCAAATTCAAATAATCCAAGTGTTACTGCAGGTTCATCTCCATCAGATCCTGTATAAACTAAATTAGCTGAATCATACAATTTCTTCATGATTGGTCCAATTGTGATATCAACTTCAACATTCAACAATACTAAATGTTTCTTAGCTAATAATGTTTCTAAAGCAATTTTTGCGCCAACTTCAGGTACACCTGTTGCATCGACTATTACTTCGGGTGCTTCGTCATGAATAATTACTTTAAAATCATTTGATACTTTTATATCTACATGAACTTCACTAGACTCATTAAATGCATCTTTAGCTTTCTCTGCATTTTCTAATTTAATATCACTTATACCTACAATAACCATTCCTGGAATATGCGCGATTTGTGATACCATACCAAATCCCATTTGACCTGCTCCAATAATACCAACACGTATTGGATTACCTTCACTTTCTCTTTCTTGCAATTGGCTGTATATAGTCATTCAAACATCTCCTTTTACATTTGTTCAATCATTGAAATTATGTTCTTGAGTGTTATAATAACAATGTAAGCGCTTAAAGTCAAATGTAAATTTACATAAAATGATTCTAATAATTTCCAATTAATCATGTTATATTTATAAATAAGGAATAGAAAGGATTTAAATTATGTCTATATTAGATGATACAAGAATGATGATTAAAGTATGCAAAATGTACTATCAAGAAGGACTCAGTCAAAATGAAATTGCAAAAAAAATGAAAATAAGTCGACCTACAGTATCGAGGCATTTAAACCAAGCCAAAAGAAAAGGTATAGTCGAAATTAAGATTAATGAAAATGATTTACTAGAATTGGAAAAAGAATTAGAAGAAAAATACAAAATAAAAGAAGTCATTTGTGTTCAAAAAAACCACAACTTAAAATCTACATTAGGAAAAAGCGCAGCCGACTACATTTTAAGAAACTTAAAAGATGGTGACACATTAGCCGTTTCAGCAGGAACTACTGTTGACCAAGTCGCAAAAATGTTAGCCACTCACAAAACTTTTCCAAATTCATTATTAATTCCTTTAGTCGGTGGTATGGGGAATGTCACAATTGACATACATGCCAACCACATAGTTGATACCTTTAGTAAAAAATTAGGTACAAAAAGTTTATTCTTGCATGCACCAGTCGTTGTAGATGATAAATATTCGAAAGAATTCATAATGAAACAGAAATTCGTTCAGAACATCACTGAAAACTTTTCAAAAACAAAGATTGCAGTAGTCGGAATAGGATCTAATCCACTAGAATCAACAATGGTATCTGCTTATAACGATGAACTATCAATAAGCGACGTTTCTAAAATTAATGCAACAGGTGATATATTCTATAATTTTATCGACGAAGAAGGTAAACAACTCGATTGTGAATGGAACGATAAAGTAATCAGTATTTCTTTTGAAGAATACAAAAAGATTCCACTCAAAATTGGCGTCGCAGGTGGTATAAATAAAGCATCAGCCATACATGCAGCATTAAAAAATGAATTAATCGATGTACTAGTAATAGACGAAGAAACAGCGATTAATATATTGGAGAAATATTGATTAAACAAAAAACTTCACATTAAAAAACCAGTATCAATCCGTTTTATAATGGATTGATACTGGTTTTTTGGTTATTTTCTTATGTTAAATGTGTTTCATTGAGCTGACTTAATTCGGAAATAATTTTTCTGCTATCTGTATTTAATTGTTTAACAAATACCGTATTGTTTTTATCTTCAAATTTTTTCACCATTGAATCGATTGCATTGACTGCTGAGTCATCCCATAAATGAGCGTGTGTAAAGTCTAATTCAATCTGACTATTTTCAATTGAAAAGTCTAGCTGATTCATCATTGAATCTATTGAAACAAAGAATATTTGCCCGGTGAATGCATATTTATAAAAATGATTTTCTATTGTTTGATGAACATGAACATTCGATATTTTAGTAGCAAAGAATAAAGAACTAAATATTACGCCGACAATAACGCCTATAGCTAAGTTATGTGTAAACAACACGATTATCACTGTCAAAATCATAACGACAGCATCTGTTCTTGGAGCTTGCTTAACGTACTTAAATGATTTCCAATCAAATGTACTAATAGATACCATCACCATAATACCCGCTAAAATTGGCATAGGAATTTGTACAACTACATCTCCTAATAATAGGATGAGAATGATTAAGAAGACACCCGCCGTAAATGTTGATAATCTACTTGTTGCACCTGATTTTACATTGATGACAGATTGACCAATCATAGCACAGCCACCCATTCCTCCAAATAGCCCAGTAATAATATTGGCAATACCTTGACCTCTAGATTCTTTATTTTTATTACTATGAGAATCTGTTGCTTCATCAACAATTTTAGCCGTTAATAAACTTTCTACTAATCCTACAATTGCCATTGATAAAGAATACGGCAAAATGATAGTTAATGTCTCTAAGTTAAAAGGAATTTGTGGTATTAAGAAATTTGGAAATGCTCTTGTTATGGTACCTAAATCGCCAACTGTTCTTACATTAGAACCTGTTACCATATATAGCGTTGTTAATAAAATAATTGCGATAAGCGGTGCAGGAATTGCTTTGAAATATTTTGGTACAATATAAACAATGAGTAATGTAATAGCTATATAAATATATGTACTTATTGAAATACCAAATATATGCTCAAGTTGGGACATAAAAATCATAATCGCTAAGGCATTTACAAATCCAATCATGACTGACCTTGGTATAAACTTCATGAGTCTACCAATTTTGAGAATTCCTAATAATAACTGTATAATACCCATGAGTATCGTTGCTGCAAATAAATAATCGACACCATGTTCTCTTACTAAAGGTGTTACAATAAGCGCAACAGCTCCTGCAGCTCCAGATATCATAGCAGGTCTACCGCCTACTATTGAAGTTGTCGTAGCAATAATAAAAGCAGCGTACAATCCTACCATTGGATCTACACCTGCAATTATAGAAAATGCAATAGCTTCAGGTATAAGTGCTAGCGCTACAACAATACCAGCTAGTAAATTTTTCCCTGGATTAGAAAGCCATTCTTCTATATAAGATTTAAACATTATACATACTCCTATTTTATATATTTTCAAAGTGCTATTATAAACAAAAGAGTTTCATATGTACACATTTATGAAACTATTGAGGTGAAATTTATGAATTATGGTTATATTAGACCAATCGAATTATATGATACAGTCGCTGAACAATATTCAAAGTTAAGTAAATTTTCATTAACAATTATTGAAGAATCTCATGCACAGACTGACATCAGAAAAGAATTAAATACTTTATTTTATAGTAAATTACAAAGCGGGGATAAATTATACATAACTGATTTATGTATTCTTGCAGATACCTCATATCAATTAGAAGAACTCATTACAATTGCCCAGGAAATCAATGTGGACATTCATATTATTAATGCTCAAATAACAATTAGCCAACATGAACAAATGAATTTTAATAAATTTTTAAGTCTACTTAATCAGTTTCAAAGCGATATGATTAAATTCAGAACTAAGTCAGGAATCGCCAAAGCCAAAACAGAAGGTAAGACTATCGGAAGACCAAAACGAAATGATCTTAATTTGAAAAATGCCATCGAAATGTACCATTCTAAGAAATATACTTTAGAAGAAATTAAAGAAGCGACAAACATTAGCAGAGCAACATTGTATAGACACTTAAATAAATAATAATTAGGGACATAATTCTGGGAAATGTCCCTTAGACATGCTGTTAGGGACACAATTCTGGAAAATGTCCCTTAGAAAATCCCTCTCTTATTACCATTATTCAGAATTATGGTAGTTAGCTACTTCTTATTACCATTATTCAGAATTATGATAGTTAGCGACTTCTTATTACCACTTTTCAGAATTATGATAGTTAGCGCGTTCTTATTACCATTATTCAGAATTATGATAGTTAGCGCGTTCTTATTACCACTTTTCAGAATTATGGTAGTTAGCGCGTTCCCATATAACAACTAAAGGCTGAGACAATTTCTGTCTCAGCCTTCTTACTTCTCCTATTATTTCACAATGCCTGCGTCTTTAGGATGAACGCCATGTTTATAGTAATCTATTTCTTCTGGTTCTAATGGTTTTTTACCACGAATGATGTCTGCTGCTTTTTCTGCTAACATCAACACCGGTGCGTGGATATTACCATTTGTTGTGCGTGGCATTGCTGATGCATCGACTACTCTCAAGTTCTCCATACCGTGTACTTTCATTGTTAATGGGTCAACTACAGCCATTGGATCTGATGCTGGTCCCATTTTTGCACTACAAGATGGGTGAAGTGCTGTTTCTGCATCTTTTTTAACCCAATCTAAAATTTCTTCATCTGTTTGTACTGAAGGTCCTGGAGATATTTCACCATCATTATATGGTGCTAAAGCTGGTTGTTTCAAGATGTTTCTTGCAACTCTAATTGCTTCTATCCATTCTTGTTCGTCTTCTTTCGTAGATAAGTAATTAAAGACAAATTTAGGTTTTTCAAATGGATCTTTAGATTTAATCTTCAAGCTACCTCTAGAGTTAGAATACATTGGTCCGATATGTACTTGGAAACCATGTTTCGTATCTGCTTTTTGTCCATCATAACGTACTGCTAATGGTAAGAAGTGGAACATTAAGTTTGGATAATCAACTGTATCATTAGATCTTACAAATCCTCCACCTTCAAAGTGGTTACTTGCTGCTGGTCCTTTTCTACCGAATATCCACTGTAATCCGATAAATGGCATTTTAAATTTATTTAAACTTGGTTGCTCAGACACTGGTTTAGAAGATGCATGTTGTACATATACTTCTAAGTGGTCTTCAAAGTTTTCACCTACACCTGGCAAGTGAACACGTGTCTCTATACCTAATGAATTTAAATGTTCAGAGTCACCAATTCCAGAAAGTTGAAGTAATTGTGGTGTATTAAATGCTCCGCCTGATAGAATAACTTCTCCTGCAGCAACTGTATGCGTCTTACCATTTTTCTTAAATGTTACGCCCGTCGCTCGTCTACCTTCATAATTGATTTCTGTAACAAAAGCTCTTGTTTGAACAGTTAAATTCTTACGTTTCATAGCTGGTCTTAAATAAGCAAGTGATGCTGAAACGCGTCGACCATTATGAATTTGGCTATCAAATGGTCCAAATCCTTCTTGTCTAAAACCATTTACATCAGGTGTCTTATTGTATCCAGCTTGTACGCCCGCTTCAAAGAAAGCTTGGAATAATGGGTTTGTTGCTGGTCCTCTTCTTAATTTAATCGGACCATTATGACCACGATATTGATCTGATTTATCTGCTCCAAAAGTTTTTTCTAATCGTTTAAAGTATGGTAAACAATTCGCAAACTTCCATGTTTCCATGCCTTCAGGTTCTCCCCAACCTTCATAGTCCATTGGGTTTCCTCGTTGATAAATCATACCGTTGATTGAACTTGAACCACCGAGTACTTTACCTCTCGTATGTGCAACTTTTCTACCGCCCATATGAGGTTCGCCATCTGTTTCATATTTCCAGTCATAGAAACGATTACCCGATGGATACATTAGTGCTGCTGGCATTTGAATTAATAAATCCCATGGATAGTCACTTCTACCCGCTTCTAATACTAATACGGTCTTATCTTTATCTTCACTTAAACGATTACCTAATACAGATCCGGCACTTCCGCCTCCAATAATTATATAATCATAAGATTGCTTCATCTCAAAATCCTCCTATATACTCGTTCTTCTTTGTTGTATTTATTTACTAAACCAATTCACCGGCTCAGGTTGAATATTTGTATAAATGTGTTTAGAAATTAAATATTCTTCTAAACCTTCTTTACCTAACTCTCTACCAATACCAGATTGTTTATATCCACCCCATGGTGCTTGTGCAAAATATGGATGGAAGTCATTAATCCAAACAGTACCCATTTTCAATTTATTGGCTACACGATTTGCTTTAGCGATATCTTGCGTAAATACGCCGCCTGCGAGTCCATAAATAGAATCATTCGCTAATTCAATCGCTTCTTGTTCATTAGAGAACCCTTCAATTGTTACGACAGGTCCAAATACTTCTTCTTGTACAATTCTCATAGATGTATCACAGTTTGTAATGACAGTTGGTTCAAAGAAGAAACCATCTTGTAAGTCTGCTCTGTCTGGTCGTTTACCACCAGCAGCAATTGTCGTACCTTCTTCTTTCGCAACTTCTATATATTTTTCAACTTTATCGCGATGTTCTCCTGAAATTAACGGTCCCATCTCAGTTGTTTCATCAAAACCGTTACCGATTTTAATTTTATTAACACGTTCAACTAAAGCTTTTTCAAATTTATCTTTAATATCGTTATGTACGATAATTCGAGATCCAGCTGAACAAACTTGACCGGCATGGAAATAGCCACCATTTAATGCTTGATCAATCGCTAAATCAAAATCTGCATCATCGAAAATAATATTCGGATTCTTGCCACCTAGTTCTAATGCAATATTCGTTACATTATCTGCTGCGCGTTTCATAATATGCTTACCTGTTTGAATACCACCTGTAAATGAAACTAGATCGACTTCTTTATGAGATGCTAATACTTCACCAACTTCAGAACCTTTACCTAGTACAAGGTTGATGACCCCGTTAGGAAATCCAACTTGTTCCATTAATTCAAATACACGAATTGTTGTTAATGGCGTAATTTCACTTGGTTTCATAACTAACGAACAACCTGTTACAAGAGCAGGTGCTATTTTCCATGAAGCTTGAAGTAACGGATAATTCCAAGGCGTAATTTGCGTTACAACGCCTACAGGTTCTTTTACTAATTTACTTTCTGAATGAGTTATTGGAGAATCAATAATTTCACCACCATCATGTCCTGCTAAACCTGCAAAATACATAAATACATTATGAATATCATCCATATCTGCATATGATTCTTCTAATGTCTTACCAGTATCTAAAGTTTCAAGTTCTGCTAGTTCTTCTTTATGTTCTTTAATTAAATCTGCAATGGCTCTAACTTTACGACTTCTATTCTCAGTCGTTTCACCTAACCATTCACCATCTTCAAATGACTGTCTAGCTGCTAAAATTGCTTTTTCAGCATCTTCTTCTGTACCTTCTGCTACTGAAATCACAACTTCTTGATTATATGGATTCACAATGTCGCGAGTCGCTTTATTAGAAGCTTCTACCCACTCACCATTTATAAATTGTCGTCTAGATAAATGCTCTATATATCCCATTCAAAATACCTCCGTTAACTTTGTTAAATTTTTATTTAACGAACTTTACAGATTTTATGTTAGCATAGAATTATGAAAGGCGTCAAATTTCCAAAGTTCATTTATGGTTTGTTTTTAATAGGTATTTCAAATAGACAAGTAATGGAAAAGCAACTACAATGTAAAAGGATTCATGGTACAATTAAGGTAACTATTGGAGGTGTATGTAGTGGTACGTTCAGATAACTACGAAAAACAATTAGACCAAGCTAAAGACATCGTGATTAACGGTATTGGAGAAACGATGGATTTATATGGTATTAATCGAAGTGTTGGAAATTTATACGGGACGATGGTATTTGAAGGTAGTATGACACTAGATGAAATGCGTGAACAACTTCAAATGAGCAAACCAAGCATGAGTGCTGGTGTTAAGAAACTACAAGAATTTGATATCGTCAAACAACAATTTACAAGAGGAAGTCGAAAACAACATTTCATCGCTGAAAAAGACTTCTTTATCTTCTTTAATAACTTTTTCTCAAGAAAATGGGATCGAGAAATTTCTATTAATATGGATTCTGTTAAAGACGCAGAAATCTTGCTACAAAAAATCATAGATGCAGATGATGTCGATGAAGAAACTAAAGAAGAAGCAATCACCATTCATACACAATTAGAAGAATCAAAAGTATATTATGAATGGTTAGCAAATATCAGTAACGCTATTAAAACTGGAGAGATATATAAGTATTTCCCAATACCAAGTCAAGAAGACAAATAAGTAAAAGCGCGAGGTAGCAATGCATACCCCGCGCTTTTGTTATTTTTATTGGCACCAATATTTGCACCTTTGGGCAAAACTGCTTGTAACGGCTACTTTATTTAAAAAACTCTTAAAAATTGTAAATACTGACAGCCTTATGAACACTTCTTGCTAAACTTGTTCATAAGCACTCCACCACAATACAAAAAGCTCACAACACTAGCTAGCGTTGTGAGCTTTATCATTATAAATATTGATTTTCTTTTAAGTATGCAACGATTTTCTCTACAGATTCTTCTACACTTTCGTTTTCTGTATCAATGACTATTTCAGGGTTTGATGGTTCTTCATATGGTGCATTAATGCCAGTGAATTCTTTAATTTCACCGCTTCTTGCTTTCTTATACAGTCCTTTTGGATCTCTTGATTCACACTCGTCTAAACTACATTTAGTGTAGACTTCGATGAATTCACCGTCTTCAAGGATATCTCTAACTGTATTACGGTCTTCTTCATATGGTGAAATGAATGCTGTCATTGTGACAACACCAGCATCTACCATTAATTTACCAACTTCACCGATACGACGGATATTTTCTTTTCGATCTTCTGGACTGAATCCAAGATTTTGGTTTAATCCATGACGAATGTTATCTCCATCTAAACGATATGACGTGATATTTTGTTCAAATAGTGCTTTTTCTAATGCTACAGATATTGTTGATTTACCTGATCCTGATAATCCAGTAAACCAAATCACAACACTTTTATGACCGTTACGTTCTTGTCTTTGTGCTTTTGTTACTTCAGAATCATGCCATGTAATATTTGTTGACGCGCTCATTATTCCACTCCTAAAGAAATTAATTTTGTCTTAAACCTTTAATTAATACATCTGCTACTTCTGGTCTTGAGAATTCTTTTGGTAATTGTTCACCGTTACGAAGTTTCTCTCTCACTTTTGTTCCACTTAAATGAACATGATTTGATTTGTCATGAGGACATGTCTTAGCTGTTGTCATGTTGTCACAAACTGTACAGAAGAATGCATGTTCAAATTTAAAGATTTGAATGCCAATTTCATTTTCATATTGTGAAATTAATTCTTGTGCGTCATATGTACCATAGTAGTCACCGACACCTGCATGGTCACGACCGACGATAAAGTGTGTACATCCATAATTCTTACGTACTAATGCATGTAAAATGGCTTCACGTGGACCAGCATATCTCATTGCTGCTGGATAAATAACAAGACGTGTTCTTTCTTTAGGATAATAATGTTTCAAGATAACTTGATAACTTTCCATTCTTATTTCAGCTGAAATATCATCAGACTTCGTTTCACCAACTAAAGGATTTAATAATAACCCATCAACTGATTCAAGTGCTATTTTTTGAATATATTCATGCGCACGATGAACTGGGTTTCTAGTTTGGAACCCTACAACTGTTTTCCATCCTAATTCTTTAAATAATTCACGTGTTTCACTTGGATCTAAATGGAAATCACTAAATTCATCATGTTTTGGTCGATCAACTAATTGGATTGGACCAGCTAAATAAACATTGCCTTTTTCATATACACGTTTCACACCTGGGTGATCTACATCTGTTGTGCCGTATACATTTTGAGCTTCTTTAGCTTTATCATACGTATATTTCTCTTCAAGCTTTAGCACACCATATAAATGATTGTCTTCTCCATATAAAGCGATGTCTGAACCTATTTCATAGTTGTTTGCTTCTTCTTCAGTAACCGGTAATGTAATTGGAATACTCCATACAAGTCCGTTTTCTAGACGTAGATTTTCAACGACACTAATATAATCTTTCTCACCTAAAAATCCTGTCAGTGGACTGAAACCACCAATTGCGATTAATTCTAAATCGGATAGACTCCAAGGATTTAATGTTAATTTAGGATATGATTGTGCCGCTTCAATAAGTTCTGCTCTTTCTTGACCTATGACTTGGCGATTAATTAATTCTCCACCATGAGCTTCGATTGTTTCTTTAGTCATTTGAGTTGCTGATACCATCAATATTCACTCCTATTAATTAATTTGATCTACTTCTTTTGATTTTTGATTTTGAATATTAAAAGGAAATTTATTATGTTGGTAAAGTGTGAATAGTACTAAACCTAACCAAGCAAGGATAATAACACCTTTTATAATATTGACTGTTGCTTCACTGCTAATTAAAGTACCTAATAAAACACTACTATTTGTAAATATGATCAGACCACCGACAAGTACCGCTAAAACATACACCGGTAAAGTCTTCACTAACCATGCTGAGAACGGTGCTGCTACGACGCCACCAAATGCTAACGCAACGACGAGTAGAATATTTATTTGACTCCAACCTAAGAAGATAATAAATCCTAATGAAGTTGAAATTGTCACAAAGAACTCACTCGCTGAAACTGTTCCGATAACATATCTTGGTTCAATTTTATTTCTTGATAGTAATAATGGTGTGTTGACTGGACCCCAACCACCACCACCAATTGCGTCTAAGAATCCTGCAATTGCACCTTGTGGAACAAGTAATAAAGCTGAAAATCTGCCATCTTTCACTTGTTGGTTTTGCTGTTTTTTAAATACAAATTGATAAATAATATAAATTCCCATTGATAATAAGAATAAGGCGATGAATGGTTTAATAAAATCACTGTGCAAGTTGCTCAATACACCCGCACCGATAAATCCAGTTATCGCGCCTGGTAAAGCAAGCTTTAGAATAATAGACTTATCAACATTTTTAAACTTTAAGTGTGAAAGTCCTGATGCTGCTGTTGTTGCCACTTCTGAAAAATGAATGGTTGCAGATGCGATTACTGGTGCCACTCCAAAAGTTAATAGTAATGATGAAGAGGTTGCACCAAATCCCATCCCAAGAGAACCGTCTATAAGTTGTGCTAAAAAACCTATTAATGCAAATATCGTTAACTTTCGCATAAGCTACTCCTCTCTGGCTTTCTATTTAAGTTGTCGTTTCAACCAATTGATTAATTTATTTTGCTCATCCGTATCAAAATATTGATGAGACAAAATGTTCTCTAATAATTGATTTTTTTCTGTTTGCTCTATTTCTAGTGATTTAATGATTGTGCGACATTCATATAAAAAATCTACATATTCTGTATAATCTACTGAATATTGTTGTTCTAAATCTTTCAAAATATTACGCACTAACTTTGGGCTTGCACCATTTGATGTGACGCTTATCTGCAACTTACCTCTATTTAATGTCCCAGGAAATATCACATTGCCATCTTGTGCATCACCGACCATGTTGATTAGACAATGTTTAGGGGTATTATCTTTAATGACATCGATTATTTCTGGTGAGTTCGTGGCATTTACAATAAAATCAACATGTTCTATATCAGATATTTCAAAGTCCTTTTTGTGCCATTTCAATTTCCCTTCAATTTCATATTGCTTTAAATGGTCTGTAAGTTCTGGTGAAATAACATGAATCAACGCTTCACTATCTATCAGTGCGTTCACTCTACGTTCAGCAATTTTACCGCCACCAATAACTTTGACGATTTTATCTTGTAAATCTAAATTGATTGGAATGTATGCCACAATAAATCATCCTTTAATCTGATATTTAAACTGTTTGAGTCGTTAGTGTTTCTAATACGCGATCTTTCAATGCTTCTTGTATGGATGGATGATGACCTAAATGTTCGCATACGATGATGTCGCTTTTCGTATTATGTTCTGCTGCTGTTTGCTCTATGTGACGCTCCAAGACACCTGTAAACCAAAGATACGGTGCAATGAATACTTGTGAATATTCTTCATGTAATGCATCTTGCAAAGCTTCTTCAAAGGATGGCTCACAGGCAGCTAAGTAACACACTTCTACATTTTTAAATGCTGTCGATTCATATAAAGCTTGACCTATAGCTGTTATATCTATCTTCGTTTGCGGATTGTAACTGCCTCTTCCAACAACAAGTAATTTAGCATCTTCTTGAATCGCGACTTTCGTTTCTTCAATACGTTCTTTAAGAATGGCTGTTAATCTTGATTGAACACCTAAAGGCTCTCCATAAGTAAATGTTACTTCTGGATATTGTGTCTTAATTTCATCTATCTCTTTCGGTATATCTTTAAAATAGTGACCTGCACTTAGTAATAATACGGGTATAACGGATATCTCGGTTGCACCTTTTGCTATTAACTTTTCGACGCCTTGCTGAATATCCGGTTGTGCTAATTCTAAGAAACAAATTTCTTGTAAAGGTATATCAATAGACTGTTTCACTGATTCTATAAAAGAAATTGCCTCATCTGTCGCTTCTTTAATTCTGCTACCGTGACTGACATATAACACGCCTATCATTGTATCCCTCCAGTATTAATAAATAAGTTGTGGAACGTTCTGTTCTGATGCCACTTCTTCAAACCAGCTCATGCGTTCTCTTAGTTTGACGACTTCTCCAATAACAATCATTGCAGGGTTTGTGATTTGTTCTGATTTCTCTACGATGTCTTCTAAAGTCCCTGTCACTGTTACTTGTTTCTGTGAAGTTCCACAATGAATTAATGCTACTGGTGTTTGAATATCTTTACCGTGTTTCACTAATAATTTTTGGATGTCAGGCAACTTCTTTACACCCATATAAATACAAAGTGTCTCAGGTCCTAGTGCTAAGTGTTTCCAATATTCATCTTCATCAACACTGTCTTTCATAACACCTGTTATAAAGGCAACAGATGAACTATA
Organism: Mammaliicoccus sp. P-M58; assembly: GCF_022386165.1. Lineage (NCBI taxonomy): Bacteria > Bacillati > Bacillota > Bacilli > Caryophanales > Staphylococcaceae > Mammaliicoccus > Mammaliicoccus sp. P-M58. The sequence goes on along the minus strand of NZ_JAJNJI010000008.1, from coordinate 60,584 downwards.
ATCTCTATGTGTTACTGGAATACCAGCATAAGCTGGTGCTGCAACACCAGCAGTAATACCTGGAACCACTTCGAACGGAATATCATAGCTATTTAATGTTTCTGCTTCCTCGCCACCACGACCAAAGATAAATGGATCGCCACCTTTAAGTCTTGTTACGGTGTAACCTTCTAGAGAAAGTTTTACGAGCAATTCATTAATTTCATCTTGAGTTAAAGAATGCTTATTTGGACTTTTACCGCAATAAATCATTCTCGTGTCTTCAGTTGCATAATCTAATAATGCTTTATTAACGAGTCGGTCATATAATATGACATTAGACTGTTTAATGGCTTTAATACCTTTAACAGTTATTAAATCTGGATCGCCCGGTCCAGCACCAACCAAGAATACTTTCCCCATTCTTACACCCCATTTTCTGATTAACTATGGAAGTCTTGCCCTGATTGCACTTCTTTAATTATGCCTTTACGGATAACAAAGTCTCCAAAGTGTTCTCCATCATTTTTTTCTTTACCGTATTGAATCAGAATTGGTTTTAAGCTTTCTAAAATCTCATCTTCACCAATATTTTCTTTAAATAGTTTATTTAAACGATCTCCAGTGAATCCACCGCCAAGATACATATTATATTTACCTGGCGCTTTACCAATAAATGCAATTTCAGCTAATGCTGGTCTTGCACATCCATTTGGACACCCTGTCATACGAATCGTTATTTCTTCTTCATTTAATCCTGCTTCATCTAAAAGTCCTTCTATTTTATTAATAAGTGTTGGTAGATAACGTTCTGATTCAGCCATCGCTAAACCACACGTTGGAAACGCAACACATGCCATTGAATTTCTTCTAAGTCCTGTGTAATGTTCACCATCTGTAATTCCGTATTTATCAATAATTTTTTGAATTTGTTGTTTTTTACTTTTAGCTACATTGGCAATGATTAAGTTCTGGTTTGGTGTTAGACGGAAGTCTCCAGTATGAATTTCAGCAATTTCTCTAAGTGCTGTCTTCAATTTGTAGTCAGATGTATCTTTGACACGTCCATTTTGAATAAATAATGTAAAGTGCCATTTTCCGCTTCCTTCAGTCCAGCCATATCGATCACCATTATGTTTAAATTCAAATGGTTTCGCTTCTTCAATTTCCCAACCTAAACGTTTATTCAATTCTTCACGAATAAAATCAACACCAAGACGATCAACAGTATATTTAAATCGTGCGTTCTTTCTGTTTTCTCTATTACCATAATCACGTTGGATAGTTAAAATCTTCTCACAAACATCTACCGCTTCTTCTTTAGGGAAGTAGCCTAATAGACGTCCTACTTGAGGGTATGTCTTCGTATCACCGTGTGTCATACCCATACCGCCACCGACTGTCACATTAAATCCGACTAATTGATCATCTTCAATAACTGCAATCAATCCGATATCTTGTGAATAAACATCAATATCATTTGATGGTGGTACAGCGATACCGATTTTGAATTTTCTTGGTAAGTATGTCTTACCGTACATTGGTTCAACTTCTTCTTTTGTATCGATAATTTTTTCATCGTCTAACCAAATCTCGTGATACGCACCAGTTTGAGGTGATAAGTGATCACTTATTTGTGTAGCAAGTGTATCTACTTCTTTGTGCACGCCTGATTGATAAGGATTTGGATTACACATGACGTTTCTGTTAACGTCACCACATGCTGCTAATGAATCCATGACTGCATGATGGATACTTTGCATTGAACTTTTTAAATTTCTTTTCAAGATGCCATGGAATTGAAACGCTTGTCTTGTTGTAAGTTTGATTGTGTTATTAGCGTATTCTGTTGAAATATCATCCATCGCAACCCATTGATCAGCAGTAGCCGTACCACCTGGAACTCTAACTCTAATCATGAAACTATATGCTGGTTCTAACTTTTGTTTACGACGCTCATCACGAATATCCCTATCATCTTGCATATAACTACCATGGAATTTAAGTAATTTAGTATCGTCTTCAGCTATTGCGCCAGTTATTTCATCTGCTAAACTTTCTTTAATTGTTCCTCTTAAATAATTACTTCTATTCTTAATGTGTTCCATTTCATCTAATTTGTCGGATAAATTAGTTTGAGTGCTCACAATATTGCCCCCTCTTAATAAATATCTCTTTGATATCTTCTCTCTTTTTTCAATTCAGTTAAAAATTCTTCTGCTTCTTCTTCGTTATAATGTCCTTCTTTTTGAATGACATTTAAAATGGATTGATGCACATCTTTAGCCATATGTTTTTCATCTCCACATACATAGATTGCTGCACCTTCTTGAATCCATTGATAAAATTCTTTACTGTTTTCTTCAATTCTATGTTGTACATATACTTTTTCTTCTGAATCTCTTGAGAACGCGACACTTAATTTATCAAGTACGCTATCTTTCAACCAACCTTGCCATTCTGTTTGGTATAAGAAGTCTGTCGTAAAGTGTTGTTCACCGAAGAATAACCAAGCTTTATTAGTAAGTTCTAATTCTTCTTTTTCTTGAATATATGATCTAAATGGCGCAACACCTGTACCTGGTCCAATCATAATGACAGGCGTTTCACTTGTTTTAGGGAACTTAAAGTTCGGATTCTTCTTCAAGTAAATCGGTACTGTATCACTTGGTTGTAGACGTTCTGCAAATTGTACTGAGCAAACACCTTTTCTATCTCTATCATGAGAGTGGTAACGAACCGCTCCAATCGTTAAATGTACTTCATCAGGTGCTGCTTGATGACTACTTGCGATAGAATATTCACGAGCTGGTAATTTTCTCAATATTTGATGCAAAGCATCTGGTTGCAAATCTTCAGGTGGAAAATCATTTAATAAGTCTATTAAATCGCGACCTTCAACGTATCCGTAAATCCATCGATCTTTTTTAACTTTTTCAGATAACACACCATTACCAAAGATATTCGCAGCTTTTGTGACGATTGGTTTTGTTAGTTTTGTGATTTCGAAATGATTAGTTAATGCATCACGTAAAGTTAAAGTATCGCCAGAATCATTAATTGGCACGATTTCTTCTGGATCCCAAACGAGTGTTTCAATTAACTCTGATACAATTTCGGGATCATTTTTAGGGAATATACCGATACAATCACCTGGTTCAAATGAATCATTGAAACCTTCTAAAGAAAGTTCGATATGTCTAACTTCTTTATTTGAACCTCTACCGTTTAAATTAATATTCTCTAAAATTTCAGCTTCATACGGATTAGAGCGTGAATATGTTTGAGTAGCTGATAAATCTTCAGCATCTAATTTAACGGGTTCTTCTGCCGTTTGACCTGATACTTGTCCGATTGAATTTAAAATGTCTTCCATCCATTTCTCAGCAGGTTCATCAAAGTCTAAATCACAATCTACTCTTGGATGTATTCTCTCTGCGCCTAACTCTTCTAATCTCTTATCAAAATCTTTACCAGTCTGACAGAAGAATTCATATGATTCGTCTCCAAGTGCTAACACTGAGAACCTAACATCATTCAACTTAGGTGCCTTACGACTATGTAAAAACTCATGGAATGTAATTGCATTATCTGGTGGATCTCCTTCTCCATGAGTCGCTGTGATAATAAATAAATCTTCTACTTTCTTTAAATCTTTAGTCTTAAAATCTTCCATACATGCAAGATTGACATTGAATGATTTTTCTTTTAATTTACTTTCTAACGTTTCAGCTAAACCTTGAGCATTACCTGTTTCAGAACCAAACAATACCGTAATATCTCTCTTCTTAAACTTAGGTTCACTTCTTACTGCCGTAGATTGCTCAACTACAGGCGCACTTACTTGACCACCTTGCACGACTGACGCCGATAAGTAACCACTCAACCAAATTTTTTGTTCATTTGTAAGTGTTGCAAATACTTGATTTAACTTTTCTGACTGCTCTTGATTAAAAGGGCTATTTGTTACTGATAATTCCAAAGATGTCACCTCATCCTGTCCAATTATTTAAGTTTTAAATACTATTCTTATGGGAATAGTCTGATTTATGCTAAAAAAAGATTAATAAATCTCTTAATTAGATTACTTAGGGTTATTATTTACTGTATGCAAACCACATTCAGTTTTGTTGAAATTCGTCCATCTACCTTCACGTGAATCACCTGAAGAAGATACTTGAGCTGTACACGGAATACATCCAATACTTGGATAATTAAAATCATGAAGTTCATTGTAGGTTAAATCGTGGCGTTCGATATATGCCCATACATCGTCCCAAGTCCAATAAATTAAAGGACAAATTTTTATAGATTTAAATCTTTCATCTTTATTAATAAAATCGGTATTTTGTCTACTCGGAGATTGTTCTCTTCTTAATCCTGAGACCCAAGCAGTAGCGCCCGATAATACTTCTTCTAACGGTTTAATCTTTCTGATATAACAACATTGATTCGGGTCACTTGTCCATAGTGCCGGTTCATATTGATCTGCTTGTTGCTCTAGCGTTAAATCTGGCTTTTTAAGTTCAATATTTAATGTTGGATATCTTTCTTTCACACGGTCAATCAAATCGTACGTTTCTTGAAAATGCAAATCAGTATCTAAGAAGACAATTTTGGCATCTGGCTTAACTTTTGATATTAAATCTATCAAAATCATACCCTCTGCCCCAAAACTACATGAATATACGATAGAATCTCCATAATGTTCATACGCCCATTTAATTATTTGATATGCACCTTTAGTTTCATCGTCAATATCAATATCTTTAAAAGGATCAGTGTCAAAACGTTCATAAGTTAACACTTCGGTCATGATATATAACGTCCTCCTTATACTTATTTCTACAAGCTTTTATGTTTAAAATCAATGTTTTTAGCAGAAATTATTTTAAACAGATAAGTTTACTAAGAAATAATAAATTATGATGATTAGCATACCCGATACATCATATGATGTCAACTATTCTTTTTAAATTTTCAGTCTATTTAATGAAGAAATTATTCACTGAAAATGTTAGGTATTGTGAACACTTCAGTGTTAGTTTGTTTTTAACTGGGGGCTTAGTTACAAAACTTCTCAAATTTGTAACTACTCCTATCGTTATTCACACTTCTCATCAAAAATGCTTCTAACAAAATTAAGATATAAAAATTCCAACAAAACCATAAGATTTTGTTGGAATTTTTATTATAAGTTATCGTCTTCTTTTTCTGCTCGTACTTGAACGATTCTTAATGATCGTCGTTCTACTGCTTTTAATTTTTCAGCTCGTTCTTCTAATTTTATTCGATCTCCACCTAGTGTCCGGATAAATGAAACCATCATCATCACAAATATAACGGTTAGTGGGACACTTGCTAATATGGATGCTGTCTTCAAGACATCTAAGGCACGTTCTCCACCTACTAACATTAATGAGAATGGTAATAAGCATAATGCAAACGCCCAGAATAATCGATTTGCTTTTAATGGTTCGTCTATGACTTCTTTTTGAGTTGCTGCTGCTAATATATATGATCCTGAATCAAATGTTGTTGCTAAATATAAGAATGCTGAGATTAAGAATAGGACAATCATTACTTTTGGAAATGGTAATTGATGCATCACTTCTATTATAGTGGCTTCAGAGCTATGTTGATTCAAGAATTGAATGACATCAAATTGACCTGAAATTTGTAAGAACACTGCATAGTTACCAAAGATACCAAAGAATAATACACATCCTAAAGTTCCATAAATAATTGTACCTAATACGACTTCTTTTAAAGTACGGCCTTTGGAAATTCTGGCAATAAATAAGCCAATAAATGGCGCATATACTAACCACCAAGACCAATAGAATATCGTCCAATCTTGAGGAAAGTTTGTTTCATTTCTATCTCCTACACCACCAAATGGTTCTAACCATGTTGCCATTCTAAAGAAATTCTTCAACATATTTCCTAATCCTGATACAGTCGTTTCCATAATAAATATCGTTGGCCCAACAATCAGTACGATTCCTAAAATTAAGAACGTTAGCCAAACGTTAATATCACTTAATTTTTGTATACCCTTTTTCAAGCCAGTATAAGAACTAAATGCAAAGATGACTGTAATGATGAGTAAGATAATGCTTCTCATAACCATATTCTCACCGTCAAGTCCTGTGAGTCGCTCTATCCCAGCAGAAATCATTGGTACACCTAGCGCTAATGATGTCGCTGCACCGCCTAATAATCCAAAAATAAATAAAATATCTACAATTTTACCGAGTAATTTATCCGTTTGACCTTTTAAAATTGGTCTACATGCTTGGCTGATTTTATAAATTGGTTTCTTCTTAACAAATACTAAATAGCCAATTGGCAATGCAGGTAACACATAAATCGCCCAAGCTATTGGTCCCCAATGAAACATGCCATACATTGTTGCATATTCGAGTGCTTCATCCGTCATACTACCTGCACCATACGGCGGCACTTGATAATAGTATGCCCATTCGATGACACCCCAGTATAGAATGTCTGAACCGATACCCGCACAAAATAGCATCGAAATCCAACTAAAATTATTAAATTCAGGTTTATCACTTGCTTTACCTAAAGTGACATTCCCGTATTTCCCAAACGCTATGTATAATACAAATGCAAAAACAATCAATCCAAGTAATAGATACCATGCACCTAATGAATCCGAAATAATATCATTGATACTTGTAATGACTTCTTGACTAGCTTTAGGGAATACCATCATCGGTATAACAGCAATAAGTAATACTGCAACCGTCCCATAAAATGTCCACCAGTCCATTACTTTATGTTTCTTCACTTCTGAACACTCCTCGTTGTCGATTAATGTACATCGTTAAATAATCATTATTAATGAACACGATGATTTAAATCACAATGAAGACACTATAGAAGTTTTAATAAAAATGCAAATTACATACAATCAAAATCATCATTACTTATGAATAAATATATATAATACAATTTTTATAATCATTATAAATATTGATACAACGGTTGTGTTAAGTTAAAATTTAACGAACGTAACAAATCTAACGTTCTTTTATTATGAATTTTTATACATGTTTAATGAATATAAATTTATATAAAAAAGAAGGAGATATGACATGAATTTTGCCATATCTCCTTCTATATCTCATTAAATATAAGTGGTCATTAAATAAAGTACTGGTAACATAATCGCACTGAGAACAGCTGTTAAAATCATACCAATTGTACTAAACGCACCTGCTTCAATATTAGATTCTAAAGCTTTTGCTGTACCAAAAGCATGTGAAGCATTACCATAAGTTAAACCTTTCGCTAAATCACTTTTAAACTTCGCTTTACTAATATAAAAATTACCTAAAATACTACCAATTAAGCCTGTCGCTATAATAAACATAACCGTTATCGTATCTGTTCCACCCATTTGATGAGACACTTCAATACCTACTGCTGCTGTCATAGATCTAGGTAAAATTGTGACAATCGTTGAACTCGGATATCCCATTATATATAGGACACCATAAATAAGGACAAAGTTAACCATGATACCTGCTAATACACTTGAAATAATAATTTTGAAGTTCGCGACAATCAACTTTCTGTATTTATATAACGGATACGCTAAACTAACAACTGAACAATCTAAAAATTGATGAATCCATGAACCGCCTACCATGTAGTCTTTGTAATTCATACCTAACACTAATAAAATTGTGACAATCATAATTGAAGCAATCAGTGCTGGATTAAGAATAGGATGTTTATATTTAATTTGTAGTTTCTTAGCGATGATAAAACAAGCTAATGTTAAAAGTACCATCAATAAAGATTGTATAATCATGATGCATTCTCCTTATCCGTTTTATTAATATTTAAAAACTTCTCACAAACATAACCAGATGACAGTGCTACTAAACTTGTACTCACAATGAGTAACACGACCATAATGATATAACCTGGTCCAATCTGATCTGCAATATCCATTATGCCTACAATTGAAGGCACAAAGAATAGAATCATAACATTAATTAATTTATTAGCACCGACTTCTATCCATCGTTCAGGTAAAATACCTGTTAAAAGTAATAAAAATAATAATGCTAGTCCAACAATACTACCTGCAATTGGTATATGTAATATTTCTTGAAGCCATTTACCAATTTGAGTAATCATATATATGAGAGATACTTGAAATAGTATCTTTATAAACGTTTTAATCATCTAAACTCATCCTTTTAATAAGACCTTATAGACAATATTATAGGACGGTTCAAAGTATTAATAAAATACATATTATCGATTACAACTATTCCACTTCGGAATAGTTTAATTTTATTTTCATTGTTCAAAGCAAAAAACAGGCTAGAACATTATGTTCCAGCCTGCTTCTTGATTAATGATTCTTTTAAAAATAATATCCATTCTTTCGTAACGCGATTCACATAGGCACCTTTTTTCCAAATTAATCCGAGATGCCAATATATCTTTTCACCTTCAAGTTCAATCATTGTCACATCATCACTCATTTGTTCAGCAATACTTCGTGGCACAATAGATAGACCAAGTCCTCTTTCTATCATATTGCTGATAAAGGTAAGCTGTGATATTTTAGCAACTGTCTTTGGATAGAAGCCTTCTTTCCGGCAGTTCTCAATAATCATATCTCTTAAATAATAGTCATCGTGAAATAAGACAAATTCTTCATCTTTTAATTCACTGATTGATACTTGATATCTCTTGGCAAGTTTATGCGATTTATTCACTACTAAAAACAATTCCTCTTTATAAAGTGGCACGCTGTTATATTTAGATGAATCTACAGGTAATGTCGTCACACCAATATCTACTTCATCTTTATTAATATAATGTTCTACCGCTTTACCGCCACCTTCAGTAACTTCGTATGTGACGTTAGAATACTTACCATGAAAATTCTCAAGACTATCTGTTATAAGATCCACTTTAATCATAGGCGACAAACCTAATCTAATATGTCCACGTTGCACTTCAAAGATATCATTCAGTTCGAGCGTCAAATGATCAAATAATGTTAAGAATTCTACCGCTTTATCATAAAATACTTCGCCAGTATCTGTCAGTTTAATGTGTTTTTGTGAACGATCAAATAGCGTGACATCAAATTCATTTTCAAGATTTTTCACAGCTTTACTAATTGTAGATTGCGCTACAAATAAATGTTCTGCAGCTTGGGTCATACCACCATTTCTAACAATTTCCACAAAATATTTTAACTGTTTAAACTCCATTTGCTATACCTCATTTCATGGATTTCATGACAGAATTAAAGCGAACATATAAATACGATAAGTATAATAATCGGAATGATATATCTCATTAGGAATTTCCATAATTTAAACCATTTTAAAGAAAGTTGATTCCCCATTTGGAATTCTCTTTTTACAATAGCTTGATCCATTCTAAACGAAATAAATACTGCGATTAGTAAACAGCCAATTGGCAATAATATGTTGCTCACTAAATAATCTGTAGCATCAAATATAGATTTCCCAAAAATCGAAACATCTGCAAGAACACCATATGACAATGATGATGGAATACAAGCGATAAATGTCAGTAATCCTAATACCCATACTATTTTTGAACGCGATCTTTTGCCTTCTTTTTCAAAAGCTGAAATGATAATTTCAAATTGACTAAATGAAGAAGTCAATGTCGCAAATAAGAATAACAGTAAAAATAACGTTAAGAATACTGAACCAAATGCCATTTGGCCAAATACATTAGGTAATACGATAAATAATAATCCAGGACCTTCAGTAGGTTCTAATGAAAAAGCAAATACAACTGGGAATATCGCCATTCCCGCTAATATAGACACGATAATATTCATAATCGATACCGACATAGCTGACGTTGGTAAGCTTTCTTTTTTACTTAAATACGAACTATAAGTAACCATACATGAGAATCCCACAGCTAAAGCAAAGAACGACTGACCTAACGCATATAACACGCCTTCAGCTGAGAAGTCTTCAAAGTTGAAACTAAAGAAGAACGATAATCCTTCAGATGCGCCTTCTAAAGTAACTGCTCTCACAACAAGAATAATAAAGAATATAAATAATAAAGGCATTAATACATTATTTGCACGTTCAATACCTTTTTTAATACCGAAGTTTAACACAACAACATTCATTAAAATAAAGACAAACACACCGATTAATACAGTAAATGGCTCTCCTATAATTTGTTCAAAGACTTTACTGTAATTTGTATCATCAGATATAAGATTGCCTGTTAATCCCAATGCTGTATAAATTGTAATCCAACCACCTACAACACTGTAAAAGGATAATAATAAGAAACATCCAATAACACCAAGTCTTCCCGTTATTCTCCATGGTGATTTGGGTGCTAGCGTATCATAGGCAGCAACAGCTTCTTTGTTTGTTGCACGTCCAATGATAAATTCAGAAATCAACATCGGTAATCCGATAAATAATGTAAATATAATAAATAACAATAAGAAGGCGCCACCACCGAATTGACCTGCAACATAAGGAAACTTCCATATTGCGCCAATACCGATTGCAGCACCTGCTGATGCCATAATAAATCCTATCTTAGATGACCATTGATCTCTTTGATTGACCATGTTATCACTCCATTCAGTTCTTCCTTAATTGAAGTATAACGTAAATTAATCATCTACACAGTAAGAATTTTTATGACATTAGTTCTACATCTGTAAATATACTGCCCATTTTTTCAGCAGCATTATCTGAAAACATTAAATCTAAATTATCTTGAGATTCTTGTGCATGTTCTTCAGAAGCTTTGTACATTTCATCTTCGTATGCTGTTATCACATCTTCTAAATTGTCATGATTTTTAAATGCGCGTGCTAATAAATACGCATCATATAGTGCTGTATTAACACCTTCACCAGCGAACGGACTCATAACGTGAGCCGCATCACCTAACAATGTCACATTCGATTGATGATCCCATTTGAAACCAATTGGCAATTTATAAATTCTTCTAAACAGAATTTTATCATCGGCATATGAAATGTATTTTAACAGCTCTTTATCCCAATCCTTAAAATCTTGTAATAAACGTGATTTTAGTTGGTCAGAAGACAAAGCTTTATACGTATCTAAATCTTTATAAGGCATGCGATAAGTGACATAAACTTTAATCGATCCATCACCGTTCAATTGTCCAAGTATAGCTTGATCCCCGCCAAGCGCCATGACTTTACCATTCTTATTAAAAGCAGCTAAATCTGGAAATTGTTGTTTCACATCAGAAATGTTTAGTTCGACCATTGAAATATCTGTGTACATGATATCTTGCTCTGTTATAAATGGTCTCACTTTAGAAAAGGATCCGTCTGCACCTACTACAACATCAAAGATTTCACTCACATTATGATTAAAAGTAACTTTCACTTTATGATTATCTAACGTTTCGATTGCTTTAAATTCATAATGATAACGGATGTTTTCTGGATTAATTTCGTTAAGAATCATATCGCAAAGTTCACCACGATCAATCTCTGGTCTTCCGCCTTCACCTTCAGCATCATCTTCAAAATACAATGTGCCATCTGGTCCAAGAATTTTTGTATCTTCGCCTTCAAATCTTGCCATACTTTTAAATGTTTCAATAAGATTAGCTTCTTTAATCGGCAATTGTCCTGATTCTTCGTGAATATCTAATGAACCACCTCTGTTGCCGTTAATATCACGTTCACCTTTTTCAAATATAGTAAATGGAATTCCTTGTTTTTGTAGTAACAAACCGAGCATTAAGCCACCAGGACCGCCACCTATAATTGCGACTTTATTATTTTTATTACTTTTCAACATTTTTACCTTCTTTTTAATTTTTATATAAGTTTTTTGCTTTTTCTTTTGTTTCATTTATAAATGATTCGAATTTCGCTTTTTTCTCATCATCTTCCACTGCTTCTCTTCCTGCTAACATAATTTCTTTAAATAAATCTCTAAGTTGATTTCGTGCATCTTCCATTGCTTTAATATCAACATTTTGGAATCCTTCTAATCGTTTCGTAAATTCATCTTGATCGATGTTTTCATTTAAAAATGCTTCGCCTTCATCTGTAATTGTATAAACTTTTTTATTGCCATCTTTAGAAATTGATACAAAGTCTCTATCTTCTAACATTTGCAAAATTGGATAAACAGAACCTGGGCTTGGTGCATAGAATCCTTTGAATCTTTCTTCTAAATCTTTAATGACTTGATAACCATGTTTTGGTTCTTCTTTTAACATTTTTAAAATAATAAATTGTAAGTTCCCTTTCTTAAAGAAACGATCTCTTCCCGGATGACCGCCAAAACCTCTACCAAAATCAAAGCCATCACGATTCATCATATGACCTCTGTGATTGTTAAATCTTCCCTCAAAATTTCTTATAAACATATAATCACCTTTCTTCTTTTCGATATATCGTTATATTATCCGATATATCGAAAAGAGTCAAGCGATATATCGGAATGAATTTTATCGACACCTTTTCGCACCATATTTTTTACAATTTTATGTAATTTTCATGGAATTCCCTAATACTGAGAATGCTTCTCATATAATATAATTGAGATATATAGAAGGTAAATATTTTAAAGGAGGTCATTACATGATTACTAAAGAGTGTCATGTTGCTGATGTCGTAACAGATATTCCAAAGTCTGCTGATATTTTCCGTAAATACGGTATCGACTTTTGTTGTGGAGGTGATGTATCCATTGATCAAGCTGTGTCTAATAATAAAAAGGTCGATTTAGAAACATTGTTAAATCAACTCAATAGCATACCTGTCGATCAACCAAATGGTGGAATTGATATTAAATATTTAGATGCTGCTTCACTTATTCAGTACATTCAATCTCGATATCACGAAGGATTGAGAACTGAGTTCCAAAATTTAACGCCTTACGTTACAAAGTTAGCTAAAGTACACGGTCCAAGTCATCCATATTTATTGGAACTAAAGGACTTATATACTAAATTGAAGTCCGCATTATTAGCACATATAGACGAAGAAGATCATCAGTCGTTCCCTAAACTTTTAGATGTATCAGCAGGTAAACAAGTTGATCAATTAAACGCAACGATTACATCTTTAGTTGATGACCATGACGAAGCTGGACAATTATTACGAGAGATACGTGCCATCACAAACGATTACCAACCGCCTCTAGAAGCATGTGGTACATGGAGACTTGTCTATCAACGTTTAGAACAATTAGAACGCGACACACACGAACATGTTCATTTAGAAAACCACGTATTATTCAAGAAATACAAACATCTACTTTAAAAACTTTTTAAAGGAATGATTCATTATGAAAAAAGAAGCTGGACATACATTTTTAGCAAAGTTAGGTAAGAAACGATTAAGACCCGGTGGAAAAATTGCGACAGATTGGCTCATTAAAAAAGGTCATTTCACGAGAGATAAATATGTGTTAGAAGTTGGTTGCAATATGTGTACAACAGCTATGCAGATTGCGAAAACTTACGGTTGCAGAATTGAAGGTGTCGACTTAAATGCTAAAGCTCTAGAAAAAGGTATTAAAAATGCCTTAAAGAAAGAAAATCGATCTATGTTCTTTAATATGTTTAAAACAATGAAACGATATAAAAAAGATATGAATTATATTGTTCATGCTGTTAGGAAATAACCATCTCAACAGATATAATAGTTATAATATAACTACTAACTGAATTGGAGATGTAAACATGAAATTAAAGAAAATGGACCATGTAGGTATTATCGTTGAAGATTTAGAATCTGTTAAAGTATTTTTTAATACGTTAGGATTGGAACTGATTGGAGAACAAAATATTAATGGCGAATGGATCGACAATATTTATGGTGTAGATGCTTTAGAAGCAAGTATCGCTATGATGAAAGTTCCTCACGATGAAACAGCTATAGAACTCATACAATTTCGTGACCAATCATCAATGACCAACAAATCTTTACATTTCCCAAGAAATATAGGAGCTAGTCATTTTGCATTTTCAGTTCAAAATATTGAACAAATTGTAGAACAATTGGCCGCAACATCTTCCAATGTGATTGGAGAAATTACGCAATTCGAAGACATGTATAAATTGTGTTATATCAAGGGTCCAGAAGGCATATATATCGAATTAGCTGAAAAACTCAAATAAGTTATGGTAAAAACATTTTGGAAATCAGGATAAATGTTTTCTAAAATGTTTTTATTTGTATTTTAGTGGAATATTATATATAATAAATGTAAAAAAATAGGAGGTTGATAGATGGAACTCACACGATATAATAAGGCAATCTTTGGTCGAATAGATGCCAATCAAGACACCCAAGAAATTTATCGACAAATCCAAGGTGAAGAAGGTGAACAAATTGTACAACAAATGTTAGAACAAGAACTTAAGTTAAATTATGTACATAATATTGAATTAAATATAAAGAACAAAATTCAACTCGATTTCCTCATTGTAGATGATGATATGATAATCAATTTAGAAGTCAAACACTATAAAGGCGACTACTATATCATCGATAATCAAATGAAAAATAGTTACGGGAATATATTCCAAACCCCTTTTTCACAAATGAAAAGAGCCGAATATGAACTCGAACTGATTAAATCTCATCTCAATATTAAACGAGATATAATATCTTATCTCGTCTTTACAAACCCCACATTTACACTTCACTCTGACATACCTAATCGTAAACAGGTACTGTTACCAACAGAGTTACACAAAATTCCAAAGTTATTTAATAATTTTAAAGTAGACGAAAATAGAGCCATCCTCAATAAAATCAAAACACTTAAACAAGATTTTTCGAAGACCTATCCTAGACATATAATTCCATTCGAACAAATCAAACCAGGATTAAGATGCCCACATTGCCGTAAAATCAACCAAATACAATTAGAAAAACGGATGAGATTCGGTCATTGTATGTATTGCTCTAGACATATACAGAGACAGTTACTCTATTTAGAAAATTTAAAAGAATTATACGTATTAAAAAATGGGCCATTTACATTGAAAGAAGCAGAATTGTGGTGTGGTGGGGATAGATGGGCAATTAGGCAAATATGTAATAAATATTTTAAGAAAGAAGGTGATTATATGTACCGATACTTCTTATGAAGTATCTAAAATGTAAGTTTGTTTGTAACTTGTGAGTTTACTACGGCTTTAACTCACATCTTTGTGGATTTCGTGAGTTTATTTCAGCTTTAACTCACATCTTTACGAATCTCGTGAGTTTATTTCAGCTTTAACTCACATCTTTACGAATCTCGTGAGTTTATTTCAACTTTAACTCACATCTTTTTGAATCTCGTGAGTTTACTTCAGCTTTAACTCACATCTTTGCGAATCTCGTGAGTTTACTTCAACTTTAACTCACATCTTTTTGAATCTCGTGAGTTTACTTCAGCTTTAACTCACATCTTTTTGAATCTCGTGAGTTTACTTCAACTTTAACTCACATCTTCGGGGCTCTCGTGAGTTTATCTCGACGTTAACTAAAATTTTTACCTCAAAATCGTCGCCCTCCACTCACAGACCCCATCCCCCATAGATTCACCCCCTCTCAAAAATAAAAACCATGGTATCAGCCTCAAGCTGAAACCATGGTTTTCTTCATGCCCACCATATATTATCTAATGATTCGTTTATATTCACTGTTTGTAAATTATGTGCTGCTTTTTGGAATCCTTCTTCTACTGACATGATTGGGTCTTCATGTTCTATACTCACGACATAATCATATCCATTGATTCTCAACGCACTAATAATATCTCCCCATACTTGTGGGCTATGTCCATAACCAACTGTTCTGAATGTCCAAGCTCTTGATTGAACTGAACTATACGGTTGCATATCTGTTAATCCGTACATATTGACATTTTCTTGGTCGATATAAGTATCTTTTGCATGAAAATGATGAATCGCACCAGCTTTACCTAATATTTTAATGGCTGCTATCGGGTCAATGCCTTGCCACCATAAATGACTTGGATCTAAGTTCGCACCAATCGCATCGTTTGTCGCTTCTCTAAGTTTTAAAAGTGTATGTGGTGTATGTACTGAGAATCCAGCGTGTAGTTCAATCCCTATTTTAACGTTATGATCTTTAGCAAACTGCGCCGCTTCTTTCCAATAAGGTATTAACTTCTTCTCCCATTGCCACTCTAATATTTCTGAGTAAGCTGTTGGCCACGGTGTTACTGGCCAGTTTGGATGTTTAGCATCTTCATCTGAACCTGGTATACCTGAAAATGTATTAACAACTGGGACACCTAGAATCGAAGCTAATTTCACCGATTTAATAAATGTTTCATGTGCTTGTTTAGCATGTTCTTTATCTGGTGAAACAGGATTGTCATGACAACTGAATGCACTGATTTCTAATCCACGTTTCTTGATAGCATCCATAAATGCTTGTCTTTTACTTTCATCTTCTAACAATTCATCTACATTACAAAAATGGTTACCCGGATTCCCACCTGTACCGATTTCGACCATTTTCAATCCAGATTCTGCAACATGATCTAACATTTCTTCAAACGTTTTATCTTGAAAAAGTACTGTAAATACACCAATTTTCATATGTAACACCCCTTATTTTATTTTAACACTCGTTCCTTGTTCACTACTTTCATAAATTGCATCTATTAATGCACTCACGCGTCTAGCTTCTTCAGGTTTCACGACCAACGACTCTAGTCCTAAGCAACTGTTCACAAAGTTTAAAGTCTGACGTTCTGCAGCAATATTTTCATTATGTTCAGCATATGCTTGTTCGTTGAAAAATGTACCAAATCGAGGTTGATAAATTTCAAATGGATAAAGGTTTATACCCCCATCTACACCAGACATACTTAAGTGAATTTTATCTTCTTTAATATTCGCAGACCATGAGCATTCAAACTGCATCGTTGAACCATCTTCAAATGTTATAAATGAAGATACATGGTCATCTACTTCAAATGTTTCATGATCAAATGTTCCCCAATCATTGATTTGATTAGGTGTCTGACTTAAACGGTTGTATGTCTTACCTAATACTTCGACTGGTTTCGCATCCGTTTGTAACCATAAAGCAAGGTCTAATAAATGGCATCCGTAATCAATTAGACTGCCTCCACCTTGAAGTTGTTTATTTGTAAACACACCCCAACCTGGCACTTTTCTCCGACGCAATGCTTGTACTCTCGTTACAAGTGCATCACCTACAACACCTTCATCAATTGCACGACGAGCTGTTATTGCGGCATCTGTAAAGCGATAATGATAGCCTATTGCGAGCACTTTACCAGATTGATTTGCCGCTTCAATCATTGCATCACATTCTTTGCGATTCATAGCCATTGGTTTCTCACAAAATACATGTACACCTGCATTTAACGCTGCAACTGTTATTTCTGCATGAAATTTATTTGGTGTACATATGACGACTGCATCTACACTTTTAAACATCTTCGCATATTCTGAAAAGACATTTGGAATTTGAAATTGTGATGATACTTTTTTAGCGAGTTCTTGATTAATATCTTGTACACCCACAATTTCAACTAAGTGATTTAATTTTTGTAAAGCTGGTATATGTCTGTTTTGTGCGATACCGCCGACACCTATAACACCTAGTTTAAGTTTATCCATAAATATAATCTCCTATTTTATTTCTTACTAATTTCTTCTAAAGGTTGTGCATTACCATATTGATGTTTTGGTGTGCGATCATTTTTCGCCCACTTAACAGCATTTTTAATAACTTGTTGAATTTCTTCATTATAATAAGTAGGGTAACTTTCGTGTCCCGGTCTAAAATAAAAAATCTTTCCGTTTCCGCGCTTAAATGTTGCACCACTTCTAAACACTTCTCCACCTTCAAACCAACTGATAAATACTGTTTCATCTGGTGCCGGTATATCAAAGTGTTCGCCGTACATTTCTTCTTTTTCTAATTCAATATATTGCCCTAATCCATCCGTAATTGGATGAGTTGGATCAACTACCCAAAGTCGCTCTCTATCATCTGCTTCGCGCCATTTTAAATCACATGTCGTACCCATCAAACTTTTGAATATTTTAGAGAAATGTCCAGAATGTAACACGATAAGACCCATACCATCTAGTACACGTGCTTTTACTTTTTCGACGATTTCATCTTTCACTTCATCATGTGCTTTATGACCCCACCATAACAAGACATCAGTCTCAGCTAATACTTCATCCGTTAATCCGTGTTCTGCTTCATCTAATGTTGCTGTTTTAACCTCATGTTCTTCGCCTAAGAATTCAGCAATAACATTGTGAATGCCATTAGGATAAACTGCTTTTATTTCTTCACTTTCTACTTCGTGTCTATATTCATTCCATACTGTTATGTTCATTAATAAAACCCCTTTTTAGTCAAAATATACTGCTTTACCAGTCTTAGCTGATTCATAAAGTGCTTCTAATATTTGTGTAATTACAATTGCTTGTTCTGGTTTCACGACAGGATCTGTATCATTAAGAATACTGTCAATCCAACTACGTGCCTCTACTTCAGCTTCATCTACTTTTTCACCTTCATAAAAGTCAACGCCTTTATTTTCAAGTTCTACTTGCGTTGTATATAAAGAACCAAAGTCTTCTCCGTGGATTCTTAACCCATCTTTCATATCGGCACCACCTTCAGTACCAGATAATGAACATTTTGCTTCATCTACTTCTAAAGAGTTTAACGCCCAACTTGATTCAAGCATGATTGTCGCACCATTTTTCATCTTAATAAAACCGAAAGCTGAGTCCTCTACTTTGAACTTTTCAGGATCCCATGGTCCCCATGCATTAGCTGCATTTTCTTTCTTACCTAACTTATGGAAAGTTGAACCCATTACTGATTCTGGTTCGTAATTATCCATCATCCATAATGTTAAATCGAGTGCATGTGTCCCAATATCAATTAAAGGACCGCCACCTTGTTGTTCTTCGTCTAAGAAGACACCCCAAGTCGGCACTGCTCTACGACGAATAGCATGTGCTTTCCCAAAATAAATATCCCCTAAATCACCACGCTCTGTCGCTTTATGTAAATATTGACTGTCAGGTCTAAATCTATTTTGATAACCAATCGTAAGTTTCTTACCATTACGTTTAGCCGCTTCAATCATTTCTTGCGCCTCTTCTGTCGTCTTAGCCATAGGTTTTTCACACATAACATGTTTACCTGCATCTAATGACGCAACCGTTAATTCCTTATGAGAACTGTTCGGTGTACATACATGAATGACATCAATAGCATCATCCTTTAAGAGTGATTGGTAATCTTCATAAACTTTCGCATTCTCCGTACCATATTCCTTAGCTGCCACTTGTGCTTTTTCAATATCGATATCACAAAAAGCAACAATGTTCACTTCATTTATTTTTTGTAAACTCGGTAAATGCTTGCCATTCGCAATACCACCACAACCAATAATTCCTACATTCAAACTCATATGTACAACCCCTTTTATGTATTTATGCGACAGTTAATAACATTAAGCAATCGCTTACATTTTTGTTTATATAACTATGTTAAAATAAAAAACAATAAACACCAACGAATAACACTTGTAAAGACACTTATATTTTACATCTGAATATATTTTCATAACTTAAAAATATTTTCAGTATGATAAATAGAAAAACAACTAAATTATTTAAAATAAAAGGCCAAGACCAAAATCGCAGATTATAAAAATACCACCTCATTTCTACCTGATTAAATCAGCGAAATGAGGTGGTACTTATTTATATTTTCACTTCAGTTGTTTGTGTGTATGAATGTTCTCCGAGGTTAATCATGGATTCTGATATATTTCGTGAGTGGTAACCAATTCTTTCAAGGATTGATATCATGTCGATATATACAAGGCTACCTTCTGGTGAACATTCTCCAGAGCTTAATCTCTTGATATGTTTTTTACGTAAGTCATGCTCTAGTACATATGAATCTTGGCTTCGTTTAACAACTTCGTCTTTTTTCACATTGTCATAAACATCAAATACTTCAAACGTTTTTTCATATGAAATTTTTACATGATCATATAATCGTTCAATGCTTTCTTCTGCTTTTGATGAAATTTGAATATCAGCTGATTGTTTCTTCTGTAATTCTTCTAAGTATGATTCTGTTAAAGTTGATACTTTCAATATTGTTCTATTAACATCATATAAAACAGATAGCCTTTCAGCATCTTTAGCTGATAGTTTTTTCTCAGATAATTTATTTAAATATTGACGTACATTATCATACATATTATCTACTGCAAGGTGTTTATCTTTATGCTTTTTAATTGCTTTTTCATCAATATTTTCAACATTATTCAACATTGAAACAGTCATTTTACCGATATTTTGAATTTCATCTTGAGCCTCTTGAAGTGCGATACTAGGCGCTCGATTAATTAAATTATTATCAAGATATTTCGGTTTATATTTTTCATTTACATCTTCACCTGGAATGATTTTCGTTACAATCCAAGCTAGTGCGAAGATGAATGGTAACTGTATAAGTGTATTTGTTACATTGAATGTTCCGTGTGCAAATGCTATAACCATTTTTGGATTTAAATTCATAGCGTGTTGAATCCATTCCATTATCATTTCGTAGAATGGTAATATTAATAGAAATACTGCTGCACCGATAACATTAAACATAACATGCGCCATCGCAACACGCTTAGCGGCGATAGAACCTGCTAAACTCGCTAATACAGCTGTAATCGTCGTTCCAATATTGTCACCTAATAAGATTGGTAATGCACCATGCAATGAAACTAAATCATTGGCATAGAAACCTTGTAAAATACCAATCGTTGCACTTGAACTTTGAACAATTAACGTCACAAATGTACCTGCAAGTACACCTAATATCGGAGTAGAAGACATATCTAACATAATTTGTTTAAAACCTTCTAAATTAGCAAGTGGTTTCACCGCACCACTCATTAATTCTAGACCATAGAATAGTGATCCAAATCCAAAGAAAATCATACCAATATTTTTAACTTTTCTTTTTTGAATGAAGAAAATTAAAAACGCACCTAATGCTAGTATTGGTAAAGCATATTCACCAATGTTAATCCCAATAATAAATGCTGTGACTGTCGTACCAATATTGGCACCCATGACAACACCAATTGCTTGTCTCATCGTCATAAATCCAGCACTTACGAGTCCAATTGTGATAACCGTTGTTCCTGAGCTACTTTGTATTAAAATTGTCACGATCATTCCTGCAAGTACACCCATAATAGGATTACTTGTAAATCTATTTAGTATACCTCTTAATCTATCTCCTGCTGCTGCTTGTAATCCATCCCCCATTTGTTTAATCCCGTATAGGAAGATACCTAATCCACCGATGAATGTAAAAATCATTTGTAAAGCCGAGAGTTCCATAACACACCTCTTTAAAGTTATTGTAACCATTGTGAATAATAAACTATAATTGTTAAGATAATGTAAATTTTTAATTAACTTTTATTAAAATTATGATTATTCTTTGCTACTTAATTTTTAAAAGGTTTTCATTATAGATATCTGGCAATTATTTATTAAATTGTTCTTCTATATTATGATGCATTTTAAAGATCATCATACGTTCACCTGTTCGTGAACTTAAATCTGTATGGAAACTTTTGACGTCTTGTTGTGTAATTTCAAATATCATTTGATATAAATGATCCATATCTGATTCTACTAATTTTGAACGTGTACGTTTTATACTCAGTAAACCTTCTTGCGTTTCACAAACGCTATACTCTGCAGGTGTAAGCACACCTTGTAAATCAACAATAATCATATCTCTAATAATATCTGTCTTTACAGATAGAGATCCTCTACCTAAATATTCTTTTTCCCATTGTGTAATGGCTTTACTAATTTTTGATTCACATGCTCCTTTAGTCATTTCCATATTTGTCTCTCCTTAATGCTTATTTTGCTTTATGTTAAATGTTCGGCAATTGTTTCAATATTGTTTTGATTGATGGTCATACCGTTTATTGTAATACCAGATGGTATAAGTGGATGATTAGAAACTTGATGAATACTTTGTTTAATACTTTGGTGAATATCACTTTCACCATTTAACCATTCATGAATATTGTCACTACTAAACTCAGGCTTACAGTTATTAAACAAGTAATCGAGTGTTTTAATTTTTTCTGTATGACTTTGGATACTTTCAGGTAATGCGATAACCTGTTTATCGTCTGACTTTCTAATGATATAAATATTCTCTATATCATATTCATAAATCGCGATAATAATTGACCGCATCACATCACCATATGCATGCGAAATTTCTGCTTGATAGCTTTGTATCGACATAACATGATTAGGGTTAAAATTTAAAGATTCAACAAGTTGGCTTTCTAGATGTGAATTTAAATCAGATAGTATGAGTATATTTTTTTCATCATTCATATTATACATCCTCTCGAGTCTAGGACATAAATTGTTGTCCCGCTCATTTATTTACCATTTATGCCATTCACCATTTTCATCTATGCTTGATAGCAGTAACCAATCATTTTTAACTTTTGTGTTAAGCGCAGTATTTTCATTGAGCAATTTACGAATGTAATCATTCGGCGCTTGTATCACAACTAATAATCGAATCGGTGCATGATAATATTCCCCATCAGCTTTCATAACTGATTGCCAAGGTAAACCTGTCAGTAAATCACTACCATTTCCTTGCATGACACCAATGCCGCTCGTCACCGTTTGTGTGATTTTATTGCCGCTTCCGTAATAGTAAGGTGCAACAGTTGAAGCATAATATTGTAAGTTAATCCATTGAGCAACTGTCGCTGGCCCACTTAAAATCGTATTTAAAATTTCACCGTCATGATCTTTCGTCCAGTCATAATTATGCAGGAATGCACGACCATTTAATTGAGATTGCTCTGTTAATGTTCTCTTACCAATAACAAACGTTGCATTTCTAGCTAATCCCCATTCTGGTCGGATTTCACTCCAGTCACTTGCTAATTGTTCTGCTTTAGTTATGGATTGTGTATTTGAATGTTCCATGCCCGGAATATCTTCAAGTCTTAAACGATTTGCTTCTTGACTAGCTTTAGGCAAAGCTGATTTTAATTTTTCTAAAGCACGCTCAGCTTGATTCGAGAGTTCGGGTACATAAAGCCATTCTAATTGATCTGTTGTCGTGCTATGTTCAGCAGCAACAAATACTGTATCTTCCGGAATTATAATGTTATTGCTTTTGAGTCCTTCTCTAACTTCAGACAAATTACATAAAGTCGCTAATACTTTCCCATTAAAACCACTCGCTGATCCACCACACGCACCACAATCTAATGAAGCTGCATAAGGGTTGTTTGCACTATGACTACCATGTCCGCATATGACCACTAATGGCGCAAAATCTTCCGTTAAATCCATTAATTTCAATGCTTCTCGTGCGTAAGTAAGCTGTTCTTGTTTCGTAAACCCAATAGGTAAATCACCAAACCGATTTGACGCATAATCTATAGAAAGTTTCGTTTCCGGTTTATTCATAAGATTTTTATTAAATCGATTGACCAAATCTCCCGTACGTTTAGGCATAAAGCTTCTCGCTATCGTTTGTACACTTAGCCATGAACCTGTTAGTTCTGGAAGCAATAGACTTGGTAATACATTTTGTTTCATTTTTTTAAATGTATAAAATATTGACGAAATACTTTTTTTCTTTTCAACGTAATGATTGGATTGATGTGCATCTTCGTATTCATAAATCTTATGTTGCGGTTTATTCATTACTGGTAAAGCATTATGTGTATGTTGATGTCCGAGTTCACACTTTTCAATTGGTAGTCCAAAGAATCCTGCAATACCAATCGTTTCGAAAGGACCTTCCATTTCTAATTGTCTTCTAAAAGGTTCCGACCGTGTATCAATACAAAAAGCGAGCTGTGCCTCGACAAATACTTTATCATCTTCATGATGGAAATGAGATTGAATTTCACTTTGTAATTGTGACGCATACGTATCTTCCCAAGCTTCTAGCAATAATTTATGTTGTGTAATGCGATCAAATTGATGTGAAAATGCTATATAATCTTCTCGTTCACCTTGAGATAATGCGAACCAATTTTCCAACGTTAAGATTCCACTTTCAAACCAAGATAGCACTTGAAACATATCTTCTTCAGTATGTTGTTGCTCTTGAGCATGCTCACTCATCAATGTCCATTCCAAAGCCAATCTTATGGCTAAATAATCTGTCAGCAAGTTTAAACGTTCGTCTTTCCAAAGCATCATACCTGCCCACCCTGGTAAAGCCAACAAGTGTATTTCAAGATATGATTGTACTTGTACTTCTGATATACCTAGTTTGTCTAAACAGCTTTCTATTGTTTCAATAGATGTTGATGGTAGCATTTTTATTTTATGCCTTTCTGCCTTCGATAAAGATGGATCCAAATGAGCTAACCTTTTCCAATTTTTAAAGAAACCTTTACCATCTTTATGGATTGCCCAACCTGATTGATTATCATCAAGATATAATTTACTCCACTTAATCATTTGTGCATCCAACTTATCTAAATATGCCTGTCCAGAATATTGTTCAATACGCGTACTTAATATAATGTCATCATCTTGTTGTTTATTTAGTGCAACATTTTCTAATGACGTTCTTAATTGTTTTTGCTCTTGTTCTGTAAGATTTACTTTGTGAGTTCTATTAAACAATATGCATTCAGCGTATTCTCTTAACATCACTTTATTTAATGGGGTATTTTCGTTCGATAGCCATGCTGATAATCGTTCTTCTATATATTCTTGTTTAATTTCTCCATTTTCAATTGCAGCAAATAATAAACTTTCGTTCGGATACAAATCGACATTCTGTACCTTTTGAAACCATCTCGCGACATCTTCAAAAGTACGATCTTCTAAACCCGCCCAAGGATGTCTTGCTGCAAATATATTAATAGGAGAAAGTGGTGTTATGACACGACTCGCCTCTTTAATTGAATATGTGATGTCATTTTGTAATTCAATTGTTTGCGTCATGTTGATAACCTCCTTTAAACGTATGATTTTTCAAATAGCGTGGATGCGTTTCAATATTTTGCACATTTGATTCACCTAAATGTACAATCCATAAATATATAATCGTGACGATTTTAGATGAATGATTTCTTGCAACCCACAAGTTCAGTGCACTTCCTATTAAAAGCAATACAATCATGATAATAACTGCAAACATTGGTGCATGATTCACATTTGTAGCGTATTGATGTAACAAATCATGGAATAAATGATGTACACCAAAGTAAGATAAACCAACAATTAAAAGTGCTAATAATCCAATGATTCTACCTAACTTGCCCTCACCATATGCGACTAGTTGTGTCCATGAAACAGATAATGACCAAGCTAAAATAAGCGCACTAATGATTTGGTAACTACTTGTCGAATCCATAAGCCAAAAGATAATACCAATCATAATTGATAATAATCGACCAACTAGAACCCATATATATGACACACTTTCATTCATTCTTGAAGGCATATCAAAAGTTCTTACAGCAGAACCAGAACGTAAAAATAATGTCGCTTTAAATAATCCATGTAACATAAGATGAACGATAGCTGCTGAATAAACACCTAAAGCACATTGGATAAGCATAAACCCCATCTGTCCAATCGTTGAACCTACTAACTGCCTTTTGTAATCCACATGTACTAAACTAATGCCCGCTCCCATCAATACTGAAATCGTTGCGATAATGATAAGTAACCCAATTATCCATTCATTTGTAAAAATCGGTGCAAATCTCGTTAAAATAACACCACCTACATTTACAATACCGGCATGCATAATCGCTGAAACAGGAGTTGGTGCCGCTACAGATTCTATTAGCCATCTATGAAATGGCCACTGAGCTGCCGGAATGATGACCGATATCACTAACATCAACTGAATAACCACACCTTGCCACGAATCAAATTGGTCAAGATGGCTTTCACTAAATATAGTAGACTGTTGCCATTCACCCGTTACATTGTATGTCAGTATAATCGCGATTACTAAAGCAATCCAACTAACGATAAAGATCATGCTAGTACTTTTCGCTAAACGTTTCGTAATGTGCCATTGTTTGTTTAAACCGATTAAACGCGTTAAACAAAATAATGTTAACCCCCATAATATCGCCATTAATCTTAAATCATTACTTAACCAACCAACTGAAGCAAACACCGTCATAAATGTAAATAATGAAAAATATTTACGATACTGTGCATCTCCATCTAAATAACGTACGGAAAACCTTTGAATAATAAGACCAATACTCAAAATAAAGAGTGCGAGCAACCATGACAATTTATCTAAATGCCAAAATCCTATATATACATTTCCGCTTGTCATACACAAGCCAATTAATGAGATAAGCACTGGTATAAATGCAATTACTAAGTGAACATTAATATATGCCTTTGCCACTTTTGGCACTAAATATATGATGCTACTTATAAGCGCTAATCCAATTGAAATAAAAAATAATACTAATAAACCTGTCATGTCGGTTGCTCCTTTTCTGTTAAAAGCAATAAAAAAAGCCGACAATTTAAAACAAACCTCTCGTGCAGATTTGCTTTAATTGTCGGCTTCAATCAAACTAACGCTTACCGTTATTTTAATTGCTTCCTAATTATTTATATGTAATCTTTTTGAAATTTTTAATTGTGAGTCATTGCACCGTTTTTACTTTTTCAATTAGCCAATATCGATTAGCCACTTGCTAAAGTTTAGATGCTTTGAATTTTTTATATACTTTAATAACATATATTTATTTTTATCAAATGTCAATAGTTTGACTATTTAAAATATTCTATAGTTTTATTTATTCGTATTAATGATTATTCACTGTTAAAATAAAACAATATATTAAACAAAACGAGGAGATTAACATGAATAGATCAGACTTAATAGCACCAGAAACATACAATATTGTTAATGAAATCGAAAGACATGCAGTAGATGAAACGAAAGAAGCCATTATATTTGAAGATGTCGATGGCAACGTACAAACAATTACGTATGCTAAACTCATCCAAAATTCAAATAAAGTGGGCAACATCTTTAAAGCTCAAGGTCTTCAAAAAGGCGACAAAGTCCTTATTATGATGCCACGCTCAATTAAAACTTATGAAGTTTACATTGCTGCACTTAAACTTGGCCTTATTATCATTCCAAGTTCAGAAATGTTAAGAACTAAAGACTTACAACACCGCATTACGCATGGTGAAGTCAACGCAGTCGTAGTCATCGACCAATATACAGTCGAATTTGAAAATATTCAAGAATATGATCAACTCACTAAATTTATCGTAGGCTCTAAACAACAAGATTGGATTTCTATCGATGAAGCAATACAAACTGCAAGCTCAGAACTTACAGTTGATGAAACAAAACGTGATGATACCGCAATTTTATCATATACATCTGGTACAACTGGATTACCAAAAGCTGTTATACATACACATGGATGGGGATTTGCTCACATTCAAACAGCGCCAAAACATTGGTTAAGCATTACAGACAAAGATACTGTATGGGCAACTGCAGCACCAGGTTGGCAAAAATGGATTTGGAGTCCATTCCTTTCAATATTAGGATCTGGCGCCATCGCATTTGTTTATAACGGTAAATTTAATGCAGCTAAATATTTGGACTTACTCGAAAAACATCAAATTAACGCATTATGTTGTACACCTACTGAATACCGATTAATGGCTAAACTGCCTAATCTTTCAGACTATACATTGAAACATTTACACAGTGCTGTATCAGCTGGTGAACCATTAAATAAAGAAGTCATCGAACAATTCAATCATAACTTCAACATTAAAGTAAGAGATGGCTATGGCCAAACTGAGAATACATTACTTATCGCATTTTTAAAAGATACAGAAAGCAGACCAGGTGCCATGGGTAAAGCAATACCAGGTAGTTATGTAACTGTAATAGACGAAGATGGTTACCCAATAACAAATGGTGCCACAGGAGACATTGCCGTATCATTAGATTCACCATCATTATTCCAAGGCTATTTTAAAGACGAAGAACGTACCGAAAAATCAAAACGTGGAAACTATTATGTAACTGGAGACCGCGCAAGATTAGACGAAGATGGCTACTTCTGGTTTAAAGGTAGAGAAGATGATATTATCATTAGTTCAGGTTATACAATCGGACCGTTCGAAGTAGAAGACTCACTTACTAAACATCCGAAAGTACAAGAATGCGCAGTCGTCGCAAGCCCAGATGAAATCAGAGGCAATATCGTCAAAGCATTTGTCATCTTACAAAATAATATCGTAGGCGACGAAGCACTCGTCAAAGAACTACAAACTTACGTAAAAAGTGACGTCGCACCATATAAATATCCAAGAGCAATCGAATTTGTATCCGAACTACCAAAAACAAACTCAGGCAAAATACGCCGCGTTGAATTAAGAGAAGCAGAAAAAGAAAAATATAATAAACAATCATAGGAAAAGAAGTAATGAAAAGTAGTGATTGGAGGGGAGCGGAACAGAAATCTAATTTGTATAAAAAGATTTCGTAGTCCCGCCCCGGCAAGGATGACTAGAGTTGAAAAAGCTTGAAACAAGCGTATTTCAATTCAGTCATCTACTGCCAAGACACTAAAACTGGCTGAGACATGCTTTATGTCCCAGCCTCTTTTTTGTTTGAGTTGAGATATGGAGAGATGTGAGTTTACTATCCTTTTAACTCACATCTTTCACAATCTCGTGTGTTTACTCCTCCTTTAACTCACATTTTCACCGATTCCTCGTATTTCCACCCCATCACCCACACCCTCACCTCAACAAAAAAAGCATTCGACCGTATGATCGAATGCTATATAAATATTATCTTACATATTCAAATATGCCAGCTGCTCCCATTCCGACGCCGATACACATTGTTACCATGCCGTATTTGGAGTCTGGGCGTTTACTCATTTCTGACAATAGTTTACCTGTTAACATAGCACCTGTTGCACCGAGTGGGTGTCCGAGTGCTATTGCACCACCGTTAACGTTTGTCTTATTAATATCTAACCCAGCTTCGTTAATAGATGCTACTGTTTGTGATGCAAATGCTTCATTGAGTTCTACTAAATCAATATCATCTACTGATAAATTGGTTAATTCTAATACTTCTGGTATTGCATAAGCTGGTCCTATGCCCATTAATTTAGGATCTACACCTACTGCTTTAAATCCTACAAATTTAGCAATTGGTTTAACGCCTAATTCTTTTACTTTATCACCTGACATCAATACAACAAATCCTGCTCCGTCTGTTAGTGGAGCCGATGTACCTGCTGTAACTGTGCCGTCAGCTTTAAATACTGTTCTTAATTTAGATAATGTTTCTAAATCTGTTTCTGGACGAATGAGTTCATCTTGTTTAAATGTTTCTTTCGTCACATTTGGACCGTTCTCATCGTATTTAACTTTATGCACTTCGATTGGTATAATTTCATCTTCAAACTTACCTGATTTTTGTGCTTCAGATGCTCTTTTATGACTTTCAACTGCATAAGCATCTTGTTCTTCTCTTGAAACTTTATATTCTTCAGCAACCATTTCTGCCGTTAGTCCCATAGGATAAGAAACACCTGTATCCTCTTCTTGTAACTCTGGGTTATTTGTCGGCTCATTACCACCCATTGGTACGGCACTCATTAATTCAACGCCACCTGCTACAAGCACATCTGCCTGCTCAGACATAATTTCATTCGCTGCTATCGCAATGGTTTGCAAGCCTGAAGAACAATAACGATTAACAGTTTGTCCAGGCACTTCATTTGGTAATCCAGCAAGTAATGCTATTGAACGCGCGATATTTTGACCTTGTAATCCTTCAGGAAAAGAGTTCCCCACGATAACATCTTGAACCATACTACCATCAAATGTACCACCTACACGATTGAGTACACCTTTTAATACTTGAGATGCAACTTCATCAGGTCTTTCATGAAATAATGCACCACCTGGTTTAGCTTTACCTGCTGCAGAACGTCCATATGCTACTATATATGCCTCTTGCATTGATATCCATCCTCTCTTATTCAACACTTCATTAGTTACGTAGTGGTTTACCTTTTTCTAACATATGCGTAATACGATCATATGTTTTTTCATTTTTGAGTAGAGATAAAAAGCCTTCTCGTTCAAGCTTTTGAATATATCGTTGATTAATATACGTATTACGAGGTAAATCTCCACCTGCAAGTATATGTGCAACTTTTAAAGTAATTTCGTAGTCATAATCACTAATGAAGTGACCAATTCTTTGCGCATCTAGTTCAGCTTGTGCTAAAGCTTTAAAATCTCTGCCTAGCGCTGGATATTGAGCTTTAGGTTTAGGAACATAGTTTGCTTCAGATTCATATCTCGCTTTATTTAAAGCAACTTCAACACGTCTTTCTTTGTTGAAAATGATTGTATCGATATCTCTTAAATAACCATATCTCTTAGCTTCGTAAGCATTTGTAGATACTTTAGCTAAGCCTACATTCATTAATACTTTCGTAATCGATGCTTGTTTGTCATCATTTTTATGATTTGTTCTAAGCACTCTATCTGCAAACTCTGCTAATCCACCACCTGAAGGTAATAGACCTACACCAGTTTCAACTAATCCAATGTATGTTTCACTCGCAGCAACGATAAATGGTGAATGTAAGACAACTTCACAACCGCCACCTAAAGCTCTACCATGAACTGCAGTTACGATAGGTTTAAGTGAATATTTCATTCTTCCGAAACTTTCATGTAATTTATCAATTGCCGGACCTACTAATTCATCTACTTTCTGACTTTCATGTGCTTGTTTCATTAAGAACAAGTTTGCACCGACACTGAAATTATTGCCATCTGCATATATAACCATGCTTGTATAATCTTCTTGTTCTAATAAATCAATCGATTCTATTAAGTCGTTCGCAAAGCCATCAGATATAATATTATTTTTACTTTGAATTTTAAGTAATAATTGATCTTTGTTTGCTACTGATAAATTAGAATCTTCTCTATTCCAAACTTCACGGTCAATGAAAGCTGATGTCGGTGTGACACGCTCTATTGATTCGCCTTCTTTATAGAAGCCACCGCTTTGTTGTTCGATCCATTCAGGTAATTCACCGAGTTCTTGTTTCATTCTATCTTTAACACGGTCAAATCCCATTAAGTCCCAAAGTTGGAACGGTCCTTTTTTCCAGTTAAATCCCCATACAAGCGCACGGTCTACATCTTTAAAGTCAGATGCAGCTTTAGGCACATTAATCGCTGAATAATAGAAATTATTTCTTAATGTTTCCCATAAGAATTTACCTGCATCATCTTCAGCATTAAAAATGACATCTAAATTGGATTTTAAGTCTTTACTAAATTTAGTAAGAATTTCGAATTTAGGCGGTTCAGGTTGTACGTACGAATCACTTTCTATATCGTAAACAAGTCTTGTCTTTTTATCTTTTTTATAGAAGCCTTGTTTCGTTTTTCTACCTAACGAGCCATTTTTAACAAGTGTATCGGCAACTTTAGTATCTTTGAAATACGGTTGTTCTTCAGGCACTTGTTGGAGCCCTCTCGTAACGGTAACAGCTATATCTAAACCAACTAAGTCAGATAAACCATATGTTCCCGTACTCGGTCTACCAATTGCTCTACCTGTTAAAGCATCTACTTCAATAATTGAAAATCCTTGTTCTTCGCCACGATACATAATGTCATTCATCGTTTGTGTACCGACTCTGTTCGCTACAAATCCAGGCACGTCATTCGCAACGACAACACCTTTACCAAGTACTTCTTCAGCAAATACTTGTGTTCTTTCAACGATCGCATCTGACGTATTACGATTCGGAATGACCTCTACAAGTTTCATAATGCGAGGTGGATTAAAGAAATGTAATCCTAAAAATCTTTCTTTATCTTGATCACTAAACGCTTTAGATATTGCTTCGATTGGAATACCTGAAGTATTCGTCGCAAATATCGCATTATCTTTCGCAACTTGAGTAACTTGTTTCCAAACTTGATGTTTAATATCTAATTCTTCTTTAACCGCTTCAATATAAATATCTGCATCATCTTCACCTGTTAAATCATCTTGAAAATTACCGTAAGATAAATTAGATGCAAACTCTAAATCGAATAATAAAGGTCTTTTAGCATCTGTTATCATATCATATGCTTTTTTAGAAATTTTATTCGGGTCTTTTTCATCGATTACTATATCTAATAATTTTACTTTTAAACCTGCATTCACTAATAGTGCAGCGATTTGGCTACCCATTGTACCTGCACCTAGAACGGTCGCTTTACTTATCGTCATAAAAAGTCCTCCAAATTCATATATTCTGAGTGTGTTTCATCTTGCTCAGTTAGCTTAAATAAATGCTGAATCTCCAGTTAATGCACGTCCAATTAACAGTGCATTGATTTCATGTGTACCTTCATATGTGTATACTGCTTCTGCATCTGAGAAGAATCTCGCAATATCATATTCAGCTAATATACCGTTACCACCTGTGATACCTCGACCCATTGCGACAGATTCTCGTAATCTAAGTGAATTCATCATCTTAGCAGTTGAAGTGGCAACTTCGTCATACTCACCATTTTCTTGCATTCTAGCAAGCTGAGCACATATAGACATTGAATGTGCTAAATTTCCTTGCATCATTGCTAATTTCTCTTGGATTAATTGATATTTACTAATTTCTTTACCGAACTGTTTACGTTTTGTTACATAATCAAGCGTTGCGCGTAAAGCACCTGCTAATGCACCCGTTGCCATATATGCAACACCTGCACGTGTAGAATAAAGTACTTTCGCAATATCTTTAAAGCCATTTATATTTTGAAGTCTTTGATCTTCTTCAACTTCTACATTGTCTAATTTAATAATTGTATTTGGAATAATTCTTAAAGCAATTTTATTTTCAATCACTTCAATATCTACACCTACTTGTTCTGGTCTGATAATAAAGCCTTTAGGTTTACCTGTTTCAACATCAACAGCATATACCGGAATAACATCCGCTAAATTTGCACCACCTATCCATTTCTTTTCACCATTTAAAATCCATTTATCGCCTTCACGTTTTGCAGTTGTTTCTAGTCCACCTGCAACATCTGATCCGTGTTCTGGTTCAGTTAACGCAAAGCATGTTCTTAATTCATGTGATTGTAATTTAGGGATGTAGTATGCAATTTGCTCTTTACTACCACCGAATAAGAATGAATTATGTCCTAATCCTTGATGAACACCTAATAAAGTCACTAAAGATACATCGAATCGTGCTACGACATAAGACATGAAAAATTGGAATAATTGACTAGGCGTCTTAGCACCTTCACGCCCTTCAAATAATAATGGGTTTTGGAAATAGTTGAGTTTACCCATATCACCGAAGAAGTCTTCTGGCACTGTCGCATTCACCCAATGTTCGTTGATTGTTGGACGATATTTTTCTTCTAATAAATCATTAAGTTGTTTTAAGAACTTAACTTCACCTTCTGTTAATTGTTTCGAAATATTCAGTACATCCTCTGGAAATAATGCTTTTAATGTTTCTAATTTTGTTGACATATATATGACCTCCAAATGTTATTAAAGCGCTTACATAATTCTCTAAAAAAATTTAGTATTCATGTTAGCGTCATCTTTGTTTATTATTGAAACTTTCTCTTCATCATAGCTTTCACTTCTAACTTGTCTGGTTTAGCAGTTGAAGTTAATGACATTTTCGTTACGGATAGATAATTTTTAGGTACTTTATAACTCGCTAAATTCTCACGCATATAAGCATCTAATTTCTCTACGAAATCTGGATCTTGTTCATTGAGTAACACAGCAGCCGCTACAGTTTCTCCAAATTTTTCGTTTTCATAACCTACGACTACACATTGTGCAACGAGTGGATGACCAGCTAGAACGATTTCAACTTCAGATGGTAAGACGTTCTCTCCACCTGTAATAATCAATTCTTTTTTCCTATCTACAATAAATATATCGCCATCTTCATCTATACGTGCTAAATCACCTGTTAAGAAATAGCCATCATGGAAAGATTTTTCAGTTTCTTTTTGTTTTTGCCAATAACCAGGTGTAACTTGTTTACCTTTAATTGCTAATTCACCAATTTCACCTACAGGTACGTCATTGAAATCTTCATCAAATAATCTTGATTCTACGTACATGACAGGCTTCCCTATACTCATTGGCTTTTTAAGTGAGTTAGTAGGTGTATTAATCATCGCTAATGGTGCTTCTGTTAAGCCATAACCATTAATAATATTTAACCCCATGCTTGCAAATTTTTTCTGAACACCAGGCAACGGTGCTGAACCACCTTGAATAAGAAAATCAATATTGTCAAAGTTCTTCACATCAAAGTTAGGTGCTACTAACATGGCGTAATACATTGTTGGAATAAGCGATAAGTAATTTGGTTTATATTTAGCCATTAAATCGTTGAGTTGTTCACCTTCGAAGTAACGATGTAATACGAGTGAACCACCCGCCATCAACAATGGAATCACTAAATCATTAAATCCAAATACATGGAACATCGGTAACGAAATAATAGATGAAAATCCTGAATTCACTTTATAAGTGAGTATCGTATTAATCGCATTTGATGTGAATGAATCATAAGTGAACATGACACCCTTTGGTAATCCTGTTGTTCCACTTGTGTACATTAATGCAGCTAAATCATCACGACCTACATCTACTGTCTTGAATGGTTTATGATTTTTAGGATTAACAAGTTCATCATATTCAGGTGAATCGATATCCATGTGTAAATAGTCATCTGCAATCCCTTGTAAACTACTTAAATGACGATTCGCATAGAATATAAACTTCACACCTGAATCTTCTATGACACTTTCAATTTCGTTCGGTTTGAGTCTCCAGTTCATTGGGAAGTATACTGCGCCAATCTTAAATGAAGCGAATAGTAAGTCAAGAACCGCTACATCATTTGGTGCAAATATCCCAACGACATCTCCCTTTTTAATACCTTGATCTTCAAGATGGTTGGCTAAGTTCTCAGCTCGAATATTCAAATCTTGATAAGTCCATTCTGTTCCTTTTAGTGGATCGGTAACTGCTGCCTTTTCTTCGTCATATTGCGCTCTCGTTTTAATCCAATCGTAATTCATATTAAACTACCCCCTTAATAGTTTGAACCATTGTCTTTAATACATTGTTGCAATCCTCCCCAATTTTCTTGATAAATTTGCTGATCTGTTACTTTAAGTTCTTCAGCAATCATCGGTTGAAATGCTATATTGGATAGAATATCTTTCTCTAAATCTAATCCAGCTGCAATTTCAATCAATTTGACACCTTCATCAGTTAATTGGAATACAGCGCGTTCCGTTACATAATAGACCTCTTGATTTAACGACTTAGCATATGATGCATTGAAGTCCATATTATGTACTTGTTCAACAAATTTCTGAGCATGACCTTCTTTTTCAATTACTAAACCTTTATCATTCCAAGTAGCCTTACTTCCTACTACCATTGTTCCTGAGAAAATAATTTTTTGGACCGTTTGACTAATATCTATGAATCCCCCACAACCATTCATTCTATCGCCATATTTTGAAACATTGACATTACCAAACTGATCCACTTCAGCAAAGCTTAAATAAGCTACATCTATGCCTCCGCTATAAATAAAGTCCCATGTCATTTCATGTCGCATCTTCGCATCTAAATTGTAATTTAATCCGAAGTTTTGACCACTTCCTATCATTCCACCAAATACACCCGTATCTATATTCAGTTGCACTAAATCTTCAGCTTTTTCCTCAACCAATAAATTCGATAATTCGTTGTTAATGCCAAACCCTATACTCACAACATTACCTACATTTAAAAATTGGGCAGCACGTCGTAAAATCAATTTACGTGTACTCAATTCATTAATTGGTTCAGGCATATTAAGTACTTTATATTCACCCGAAATAGCTGGGTCATAATAATTTTGAATGGTTTGTCTATGATGTTTTGGGTCATCATTTACACATACATAATCCACAAGCTCTCCAGGAATAAAGACTTCTGTTGGCTTAAAGCTACCATGTTGTACAATTTCTTTAACTTGTACAATAACTTTTCCACCATTTTGATGCGCCGCTAGAGCAGCACCATAGCCTTCTCCTAAGTGTGCTTCATGATGCATATAAATATTCCCCTCGCTATCAGCGTATGTACCACGAAGCAATGCAATATCAACTTTAGGAAATTTATATTGTAAATATTCCTCATTATTAATTTCTAATAAAGAAACGATATCTTCCTTAGTCACATCATTGACTTTTCCGCCATCAAACCTAGGATCCACGGAAGTGTGTAAACCTATTTTAGAAATCATATCTGGAAATTTGGCTAACGAATTCCGATAATGTGTAGCTAACAATCCTTGCGGTACAAAATATGCTTCTACATCATTATTCTTTATCGCTTCTATCGTTTTAGGTGAACCAATAATAATACTCATAATGAGCCTTTTAACCATACCTCTACTCACAAATGAATCTAAATCATAACCATCACCACGATAATCACTAATATCATTCGCAACCATAAACGTTAAATCATTTAGATTTCCATATTCATCATGAGCTTTAACAAAATGTTTTAAGACACTCACAGGTAAATTACTCACTGATAAAGCTGCCAGTGAAATAACATCTCCACTTTTTACAATGTCTTTCAAATCTTCGAACGAAATAATTTGCATACGATTATCCCCTATCTTTCATAATTACAATCATTCCATAAAAGACCTCCCCAATAAAATGTAAGCCCTTACATTGATAAATATAACATAGTGTAAATATGAAAGAAAAGTAAAAAGGTATACGACAATATCTTTTTAATTACAAATTCAAAATAATTACAACTAACACTTAGTACCTCCTCACATACTGTAGTTGTAATATTTTTTAAAATAATTATCGCTCGTTTAGAACTTACGCATACCCTGAAAATCATCACGCATATAAAAAACTTAATTATATCAATAAAATATTAAGGCCATTAAATTACTCATGCATCGTATATGCAACAACATTGAAATACCAATCACCAAGCGAAAATATCACTTATCACTCAAAAATAATTTGGAATATTATTGTTTGATAAATGAAACAATAATACACAAGTAAATAATTAGAAGGAATAGTTGGAGAGGATAATTCTAAAAGTAGGATTTCTTAAAAATTAAACGATTCATTCTTATAAGCGCACGATATCTACCAGTCTTCGTGCGATACACACTGATTTTGTACCTCAGCGCACGATATTTACCAGTCTTCGTGCGTTTAAACATAAAAAAACCATCCCGACTTAACGGAATGGCTTCTGTTGTTCAACATTATTTATTTAATTCTAAAGCTTCTGCTGTT
The DNA here is from genome assembly GCF_022386165.1 of Mammaliicoccus sp. P-M58. Taxonomy (NCBI): domain Bacteria; kingdom Bacillati; phylum Bacillota; class Bacilli; order Caryophanales; family Staphylococcaceae; genus Mammaliicoccus; species Mammaliicoccus sp. P-M58. Next base: position 23,063 of record NZ_JAJNJI010000008.1, on the reverse strand, counting down.
TGTTTACGAGTCTTCTTCAATAACGCAGTATCTTCGATTAAAGATTCACCATATGAAGGGATGATTTCTTTAATTTTAGATTCCCATTTATCCATATATTGAGGGAAGTTTTTCTCAATTACTTCTAAAGCTACAGATACTGATGTTGATGCTCCTGGTGATTCACCTAATAAAGCAATTACAGTATGGTCTTCTGAATTTACAACTTCTGTACCAAATTGAATAAATCCACGGCCATGTTCTTCTGTATCTTTAATAACTTGTACACGTTTACCAGCGATATGAATATCCCAATCTTCGTCTTTTGCATCTGGTACAAATCGACGCAATTCTTTCATACGATCTTCTTTACGTTGTAATACTTGTTGGATTGAATATTTTACAAGTGATAAGTTTTTAACACCTGAAGATAACATTGTCACCACATTACTTGTATTAATAGATTTAAATAAATCTAAATTAGATCCATTTTTCAAGAATTTTGGACCGATTGCTGCGAATGGACCAAATAGTAAACTTTCTTTTCCTTGAATATAACGTCTGTCTAAGTGAGGTACAGTCATTGGTGGTGTACCAGGTGGCTCTTTACCATAAACTTTGGCATTATGTTCACTTACAACTTTAGGGTTGTTACATACTAAGAATGCACCACTAATTGGGAATCCTCCAAGATGTCTACTTTCAGGAATTTTAGTTTTTTGTAGTAATGGAATGGCATGTCCACCAGCACCGATAAAGATATAATCAGCAACATGCGTTTCTACTTTACCAGTTTCTAAGTTACGAACTTTAACTTCCCATTTACTATTAGAAAGTTGTTTAAAGTCAACTACTTCATGACGGAAATGAACTTGTGCATTTTCGTGTTTTTCGATATTTTTAACTAATTTACGTGTTAATTCACCGAAGTTAACATCTGTACCTTCGTCAATTTTACTAGCTGCAAGTGGTTCGTTTGAATTACGACCTTGCATCATTAAAGGCATCCATTCAGCTAATACTTTATGATCTTCTGTATAAGTTAAGCCTTCAAACATAGGTAGAGATTTTAATGCATCATAACGACGTTTTAAGAAATCTACATTTCGAATACCCATTACGAAACTAATGTGTGGTAATGGTCTAATGAATTCTTGTGGATTCTCGATAGCTTTGCTCTTAACTAAGTATGACCAAAATTGCTTAGAAATTTCGAATTGCTCGTTAATTTCTTTCGCTCTTTCAACATCAATTGAACCGTCCTCTTGCTCAACTGTGTAGTTTAATTCGCATAGCGCAGCATGACCTGTACCAGCATTATTTTTTTCATTTGAACTTTCAATAGCTGGTTGTTCTAATCTTTCGAATAACTTAATATTCCAATCTGGTTCAATATTTTTCAAAAAAGAACCAAATGTCGTACTTAAAATACCAGCACCAATGAGAATAACGTCTTTTGGTTGGTTATTATCCATTTTGATCACCTTTCTAAAATTTAAGATGTATTATATTCATGAATTGGGTATACATAAATATAAAGGTCTGAAAGAATTGCAACTTTCTTTAAGAGATATCTTAATTCTTTATATACCAATTCTAAATCAATATTGTGTAAAAGTAAATCATAAGGTGTGCAGGTCACATGATGTGTTGTAAAAATACATTAAAAATTTTTACTTGAGCTTTCTATTTGTAATTTCTATCGTGTAATAATACACTATTGTTAAATAGATATTTATCTCTTGCTTTGAATTTTGGATATTCATTATGAGTAATCAAGGAGGTTTTTCAAATGACTGTTGAAGGTAAAAATCTTATAAAAGTGAACCGGCAGAATGAACAAAGATCTTCAGAGATTTCAGTTATGATTGAAGAAGGTGGATTAGGCGCTGATAATTACTATCAAATTATTAAGCCAAACGCGAGCCATAGGGAAACAGAAGAAAACATTTTCCAATTCGAAGATGAAGTTAGTCAAAAAAGCGATTCTGAATTAATCGACTTACTTATTGTCAATGCACAGGAACATACTGCAGAGAATTACAAAGAAGCGCAAAATATTATTAAAGCTGAGTTATTGAAACGAATGTGTTAAGTGGATTTATATTATGAGGCTGGACCATGATTGATATGGTCCAGTTTTTTGATTTATTTTGCCGGCTAACGATCTTATTTCGTTTTCTTGAACGATAGAATTTCTAACGATTTTGTTTTCCAGTCTTGATCGTTAGCCCTTTTCTATCTACTATCCTTTTTTTGTATATCTTTGGTAAATTATGGTACAATATTTCTTATTGGAAATTTTTACAATTTATTGAGGAGTCAATGAGAAATGAATGGTCAAATGAAAGAGATGAAGTCACACCCAATTCGCTATTTATATGGTTTAGATGGCTTACGTGCAATTGCTGTTATAGCTATCATCATTTATCACCTTAATCCTAAGTGGTTATCGGGTGGTTTTTTAGGTGTGGATACTTTTTTTATCATTTCTGGCTATTTAATTACGAGCTTATTAATCCATGAATATCAACAGACTGGCACGATTGACCTCTTACATTTTTGGAAGAAACGTATTAAAAGGTTACTGCCGGCTGTCTTATTTTTATTAAGTATTGTACTCATATATACGTTATTATTTGAACCGAGCATTATTAAAAGTGTGAAACAAGATACGTTTGCTGCTTTATTTTATGTATCCAATTGGTGGTATATTTTTCATCATGTTAGTTATTTTGATAGCTTTAAAGTGATGCCGCTTAAACATTTATGGAGCTTAGCAATTGAGGAACAATTTTACGTGTTTTGGCCAATTTTATTAATGCTGTTACTTCGCATTAAAAAGTTAAAAAGACATTTCGTTTTAGTTGTATTTATATCTTCTCTTATTTCATTATTGTTAATGATTTTAATTGCTGAACCGAATGTTGATAATTCAAGAGTGTATTTTGGAACAGACACTAGATTACAAACTTTGTTATTAGGTGTATTACTAGCATACATATGGCCGCCTTTTAGATTGAAACAGCAAATTATAACGCCGTTAAAGATTGGAATCGAAACGATAGGTTGTATTTCAATTGCGCTATTAATTTATTTTATGTTGACTGTTTCATCCAATGACAATTGGTTATACTTTGGTGGTATTTATCTTATATCTTTAAGTTCTTTACCTGCCATTGCGAGTGCCGTTCACCCTAGTACGTTATTATCTAAAGCATTAGGTAATCGTTTGTTTTTATGGATTGGAAAGAGATCCTATAGTTTATATTTATGGCATTATCCTGTCATAACATTTATCAATAAATATTTCGTTCAAGGGCAAATCCCCTTTTACATGATATTGATTGAAATCATATTAACGTTACTGTTAGCTGAATGTTCATACCGTTATGTTGAAGTACCGATTAGAGTACGTGGGCTAGCATATTTTAAACCTGGAAAAGTTCAATTAAAATCACTCATTGCTAAGAGTAGCATTACTTTAGTATTAGTTGGTCTTACGTTAACAATACTTTCAGGGCATTTTGATTATTTACAACAAGCGCAACATCATCATACTAAGACGACTTTTAAAGTTTCAAATCACGACCATAAGAATAGTTTGATATTACCTATTCCTAAAATAAATGTTAATAGCGAACAAACCATTAATCATAAAGGAAAGCATCAAGATAAAATGTTATTTATCGGTGATTCCGTCATGGTTGATATCGGAGAAGAAATACATAAAGCATATCCAGATGCGATAATAGATGGTAAAGTCGGTCGTAATTTAAATGATGCTATTCCACTCGTTCAAGAAAAATACAGTAAATTTAACAAGCGCAATCAGCAAGTGGTACTTGAACTTGGTACGAATGGAGATTTTTCATATGATGATTTAACGAAGCTCATTAAAATGTTTGGTAATGCACATGTTTATGTCGTTAATACACACGTACCTAGAGATTGGGAACAAAGTGTCAATGAAAAACTTTCGAAAGTAGCAGATTCACATAAGAATGTTCAATTAGTCAATTGGTATCAAAAAGCAAAAGACCATTCAGAATACTTCGCCTATGACGGCGTGCATTTAGAATATAAAGGCGTACAAGCACTTGTATCCGAAATAAATAAACATGTAAAATCATGATATTTGAAATTAACAAAAACAGTCTGGAACCCTATTTTGTTCCAGACTGTTTTTTTCGTTTAGCTCGTATTGTTTCTTCTATAATTGAACCGACTATGAGACCGACTGAGATGATGATTTTGCCTATTAATAAAATCATACGAAATCACCCTTTAATATCATATTTGAGTTCTGAAACAAGCATTTATATTTGTGCTAATAATCTATAAGATTGCATTCTATCCTCATGTGCTATTGTATTTGTGCTCACCATGATTTCATCACATTGATATTCTGCTTGAATTTCTTGAAGTCTTGATTGAACGGTTTCGACATCACCTATGATCATATTGTCTTTCATGTCATAAAGCATTTCTTTTTCATGGTCACTTAACGCATCAAACGTTTGTACTTTTTCTTTTTTATCTTCACCTTGTGCTTTAGGTATTAAACTTTCTATAGCAAGTGCTTCCGCTTCTTCTTCAGTCTCTGCACATATGACAGATACCGTAACAATCACTTTAGGTGTTTCTTGATTTCTTTGTTCAAAGTGTTCACGGTAACGATCCACAATTGCACGGCCATCTTGGTCACTCATAAAGACACCGAACACATAAGGCATACCATTTTTAGCTGCAAGTAAAGCACTTTTCTCACTTGTTCCCAATAACCATGGTATTGGTGGTACATCAGGTTGTGGTAACACATTTACTTTATGATATTCGTGATCTACAGGAAATTGCCCCTCCAAGAACATTAATAATTCTTCTAACAGTTCTGGTAAAGCCCACACTTGCTTTAAAAACTGCGTCGATAATGCATTAGTAGCTTCAGCTGAGCCACCGGGTGCTCTACCTATACCTAAATCTACTCTATTTGGAAATAACGTAGCCAATGTATTAAACTGTTCTGCAACTTTATACGGTCTATAATGTGGTAACAATATGGCACCTGCACCAATTCTTATACGGTTTGTATGCGCACCAATATAAGAAAGTAATACTTCTGGCGCTGAACTTGCAAGGTTAAACAAACCGTGATGTTCAGTTAACCAATACCTTTCATACCCTAAAGCCTCTCCTAATTGCGCTAATGCCAAAGAATCTTTAAATGCATCACTTGCTGTTTGACCAGGTGCAATCGGTGATTGGTCAAGTATACTCAATTTCATATTGCTCATTCCTTTTGGTCCTCTTGTATTTCAATGAGCACAAGACGGTACACCGCAACTTGATTGTCCTCATATAAATTTGTTAAAGATGTTGAATAATTAAAAATTTCACCTTTAAATTTCTTATCTTTAGCCGGAACTTCAACATCAAAATGCCCTCTATATAACAAAACAGCAATATCGTGATACGCTTCACTCGTTACATTAAATTCAATTGTTACTTTATATAAACCATCTACAGTTTCGTCTTCAAAATGTGTTAGTGGGATTTGCGTTTCATCTAAATATATATGTTCAACCATTTATGTCACCTTCAAAATTTATATTTAATATCTAAGTTCAGTATAATATGTCGAAAGATATAATACATGCATTCTGTTTATAGCGCATGAATACTTGAGTGAGTATCTAATCATTTATTTGTCACGCATTCATTAAACGCTTACAATATAATATGAATCAAAATGTGGACTTGAAATGTGGTGGGATTAGTGTTAGAAAGACATGTGAAATTAATGAGGCTATTACTTTTAAATCGTGATAGTTATTTAAACGGGAGTGAAATAGCTGACTATTTGAATGTTTCAAATAGAACTGTAAGAAGCGATATTAAATATATCAATAGTGAAATTAAAGATGTCATCATCAGTATTAAAGGGCGTGGTTATCAAGTAAATCACGAGTTGTATCAAACTGAAGAGATAGAAACCATTCTAAATCAATATACGGAAAAGAACGGTCAGACGCTCATCAAGATGGCTTATCAATTATTAATGTATAAACAATCTGTTACGCTTGAGCAATTATCTGAAGACTATGCTTTAACGAAGAATGAACTTGTCGATTATTTAAACCAAATTCAAGCTTGGTGTGAATCTTATGACGTTGCTATTAAACTCGTTAAAAGAAAAGGTGTTACGGTAAGTGGGAATGAAATGGATATTCGTAATGCTATTCTTCATTTAAACCAACTCTCTACAAATAATGTTAAAGTAGAGGATTTTATTTTGAATGAAATCCCAAAAGCGCATAGTGAATTAATGATGCATATTATGGAACAACATTTAGAGCATCACCATATTCAAACTTCAAAAGTGCATATTAAACAGTTGCTCGTTCACCTTATCATTATTTTCAAAAGAATCCACGATACGACAGAGCAATGGGATATTAATCAAGAAGCTTTAGTCATTTCCCGTGCAATAATAGAAGACATCAACCAACAGCTTAAATACTCTTTAAGCGATGAAACAGCAAAGTTATTTTCATTTTTTATTAGCTATTATTTTGATAAATATGACCTAGGCTTTAAACAAATATTTATTCAAAGTTATATTGAACGTTTAATTTATCAAATGAATGCCAAAATCGGTATAGATTTTATGCAAGATGCAGTACTTCGTGAAAATGTTTATTCGCATTTTAGTAGAACATATTTGCGTATCGTTAAGAATGTTTATATTAACAACCCGCTTACAGAGGATATTAAACAGCAATACCCTTTTGTGTTCAACGCATTATATGAAACGGTTCATTTACTTGAAGAAGATGCACAACTCAATTTAAGTGAAGATGAGATAGCATTTTTAGCATTGCATTTTCAATCATCAATAGATCGTAATGTACAAGATCAATTTAATGTTGTCATTACTTGTTATTACGGACTTGGGATTTCAAGCTTATTAGAAGCAAAAATTCAAAAATTAAACCATAAAATTAATATTACGGATACGATTAAACTTGAAGATGTTTCAACATACCCATTCACTAACACAGATATACTTGTTACAACACACGACATTGATTTGACACATCTACCTAGTAATGTACAAGTTGTTCAAGTATCGCCGTTATTTTCAGAAGAAGATGCACATAAATTTCAAACCATTTTAAATCAGAAGCAAAACCCTGTTTTAAACAACGATGCATTATTGCCTATCGACTTTCTATCAGTACCGATCGAAACAGACATACATTCTACTGTTGATATATTCCAACATGCAGAACGTTTGCTTAATCAACAACATGCAATATCAAGTGGGTATATTGAAAGTGCGTTAGAAAGGGAGAAGTTCTCATCAACTTATATTGGAAATGGCATTGCTATTCCACATGGCGACCCTACTAAAGTATTTAAGTCACATGTATTAATGTTTAGACCCCGACAAGATATATCATGGAAACAGCATAAAGTTCATTTAGTATTTTTCTTATCTATTGCAGACAAAGATAAACAAGTAATGAAGAAAATCATACACAGTATTGCTACATTAACAGAACAAAATGTTACGCATTTACTAAAACTAGAAGATGAACCATTCAAACAATATATCATTGAACGTTTTAAAGAATAATTGCCACTACTAACGGCAATTATTCTTTTTTATGCTTTAGTGAATGCGTTTACAATTGAATTAAGAAGGAGCTGACGTTATGAAAATATTAGCAATTACATCTTGTCCAAACGGGATTGCACATACTTATATGGCTCAAGAAAAATTAGAACAAGCCGCAAAAGAAATGGGCATAGATATTAAAGTAGAAACACAAGGTGGTGTCGGTGCAGAAAATGTTCTGACATCAAAAGAAATTAGAGAAGCAGACGGTATTATTATCGCTGCTGACAGACAAGTTGATTTATCAAGATTTGACGGGAAACGATTAATTAACGAAAGTGTTAGAGAAGGTATTCACAACCCTAAATTATTAATTCAACGCATCATCGATCAAGATGCGCATATCCATCATGAAAAAGGTGGCAATAAACAAACAGATGATGACGAAGATCAAAAAAGCGGTCTACAAATGGTCTACCAACATTTAATGAATGGTGTTTCATTCATGGTGCCATTTATCGTAGTCGGTGGTTTATTAATGGCCATTGCTTTAACTTTAGGTGGGCATACAACACCTGAAGGCCTTAAAATTCCTGATGATTCATTCTGGAAATCTATTGAAAATATCGGTAGTTTAGCATTTAGCTTTATGGTTCCAATTCTAGCTGGTTACATTGCAGTTAGTATTGCTGATAAACCAGGTTTAGTACCAGGTATGATTGGTGGCGCAATTGCTGCTGATGGTAGCTTTTACGGAAGTGAAGCTGGTGCAGGATTCTTAGGTGGTATTGTCGCTGGTTTCTTAGCAGGTTATATTGCAAAATGGATTAAAAACATTAAAATTCCTAAAGCAATGGCACCGATTATGCCAATTATCATTATTCCTATTATTTCTTCAATTATTGTAGGACTTATTTTCATATTTGTTATTGGTGCACCGATTGCGAGTATTTTTGAAGGCTTAACAACATGGTTAAAAGGTATGCAAGGTACAAATAGTATTATCTTAGCGCTTATTATCGGAGCTATGATTGCATTCGATATGGGGGGTCCAGTAAACAAAGTTGCTTTCTTATTCGGATCAGCTTTAATTGCTGAAGGAAACTATGCCGTTATGGGGATGGTTGCAGTAGCTGTATGTACACCACCAATTGGTTTAGGTCTTGCTACTTTTATCAATAGACGTAAATTTAATAAAGGTGAAATTGAAATGGGTAAAGCATCATTTACGATGGGCTTATTTGGTATTACTGAAGGTGCTATTCCATTCGCCGCACAAGACCCATTACGTATTATTCCTGCAAATATGATTGGTGCAATGGTTGCAGCAGCGATCGCAGCTATAGGTGGCGTTGGCGATAGAGTTGCACATGGTGGTCCGATTGTAGCTGTACTTGGTGGTATCGATAAAATACTATGGTTCTTTATTGCTGTCATCATCGGAAGTAGTGTTACAATGCTTGTTACACTTTTATTAAAGAAAAAAGAAGCAACAATTGCAACACCTGAAATGGAATCATCTAATAGCGGTATCACAACATCATTTATGGGATTAGATGAAGATGATAACGATCAAAAAGAAACATCAAGTTCAAATGATGAAACTCAGACAGAATCAGAACAAGTCTTTCATGAAAAAGTCATTACGATAGAAGACGCTGAGATGTCTCGAGATGACGCAATAGATAAACTGATTCACAATTTAAAACATCACAACTTTATAGACGATGAAGAAATGTTAAAAGAAGCTGTATTGAAACGCGAATCAGAATCAACAACAGCAATCGGTATGAATGTAGCCATCCCGCATGCTAAATCAAATGTTGTCAAACAGCCTGTCGTAGCTGTTCTGAAAAACAAACATGGTGTTGAATGGGAAAGCTTAGATGAAACACAACCTAAAATCATCTTCTTAATTGCTGTACCAAATGATAGTAGTGATACACACTTGAAGCTATTACAAAGACTGTCACGTACACTTATGGATGATGAAACAAGAGAAAAATTAATCAACGCTGAAAGCACAGAAGCTATTTATAACATTTTGAAAGAAATTTAATTTAAAAAGCCTGGAACGAATTTGTTCCAGGCTTTTCTATGTTTAATAAGTCTAACTGCATTGCTCTATTTCGTGATACTTCTCACCTATTTTGCGTGCCGCTTCTCTTCCACCCATAATATTTCTAGCGAAAGGTCCCAGTTCTAAATCTGCTAATCCACCTGATACAAATAAATTCGGCAACCATTCTAAATGTTTGCTAATTTCAGGATATCCACATTTATTGAGTGGTGCTTCATACTCATGAATTAAACGATTTAATATCGGTTGTGTTAATAAAGTATTATCAAATCCTGTTGCCAACAATATATGATCATAATCCATATGTTTCCCATCTACTGTTATGATTTGATGATTGTTAATATGATCTAATTCATTGAGATGTATCGTAAGTCTGCCCTTTTTCACATATTTCTTTAATCTAATGAATAACTCTTGTGGCATCGAACCTTTATGACGTTCTTTTAAGACAATATCCATCTTCTCTTCTGGATCTATTACTTTTGAAAAGCTTGCCATATTTTTAGGTCCTAACCACCCTGGATCAGCATCAAAATCATGAATTTCTAACGGCTTATTCGTCCATAAATGCACATGTTTTTCATCATCATGATAAATTAATTTTAAAGCTAAATGTGCAGCTGATATCCCACTTCCAACAACATGAGAACTTTCATTAAATTGAATATTTGCATCTTCAAAAATATGTTGTACATCTTGTGCATGCTCATACATTTCTGGAACCTTTGGCTTATGGTTACAACCAGATGCGATGATAACATTCTCTGTATATATCATCTCCCCAGATTCCAATACGATACACCATTTATCGCGATTTTTCTTTATATCTACAGCCGTGTCTTTAATATGACATTCCGTTAATCGATAATATTTAACTTGTTCCGCTGTATGGTCCATAAACATATCTCTTTTTGGTCTTTTATACTTGCCATAAATACCACCTGCATAATCCATTTTCTTAAAATATTGTTTTAAATGAAAAGGATTTGGGTGAACATGGTGTACGATTGGAGACCTTAAATAAGGCATACTAATATTCTGTGTTCGATGGTCAAATTGATGACAGAACACATCATGTGGGTCAATAATTGTTAAATCTTTATTTTTTAATCCTTTAATTTTTAATTCTAATGCTATCGTTATCGCGTGGATGCCACCACCTACTATCGTCCACTTCATCTTATCACCTTCATTTTATAAATCGTAATGAATACGTTTTATATCATAACCGATTTTCCCTATCATTTGCAACTGACATTTATACAAACTTGACATCGATTATTAAAAACTATACATTGATAGTAATTAAATAGATGCACTAGGGGTGTTTTTTAACTGAGATGAGGATGAACTCGAACCCTTTGAACCTGAACTAGATCGTACTAGCGTAGGAAAGTGTTTGTGAAATGAATTTATAGGGATGACTATGCCCTTTTTATAAATATCTTTGTTTTTACACAACTTTCTTACGAGAAGGTTGTGTATTTTTTTATTTAAAATTCTATATAGGAGTGTTACATATGACAAAGACAATATTAGTAACAGGTAGTAGTAGAGGATTAGGCGCAACAATCGCACGTACATTAGCATCTGAGGGACATCAAGTCATCATTAATTATCATAATAGTAAAGCGTTAGCAGAACAGTTAGTTGATGAAATTGGAGCAGAACAAGCGATTGCTATTCAAGCGGATGTGACGAATCGCTCTGAAGCTGATCAGTTAATTGATGAAGGTACGAAACATTTTGGAAAAATTGATGTCGTCGTCAATAATGCTTTAGTTAACTTTAAATTTGATCCAGTAAAACAAAAAGCATTCGTCGATCTTGCATGGGAAGACTATCAACAGCAAATTGATGGCACATTAAAAGCAGCATTTAATATCGTGCAAAGTGTTGCACCACAATTCATAGAAAGAAAACAAGGTGCTGTCATTAGTATTGGTACGAACTTATTCCAAAATCCTGTCGTACCTTATCATGAATATACAACTGCGAAAGCTGGTTTAATTGGCTTCACGCGTAATATCGCTGCTGAATTAGGTCAATACGGCATTACAGCCAATGTTGTTTCTGGTGGCCTACTCAAAACGACTGATGCCAGCTCTGTAACAACACCTGAAGTGTTCGACTTAATTGCTCAATCAACACCTCTTAAAAAAGTCACTTCACCACAAGATGTCGCAAATATGGTGAGCTTCCTTGCTTCTGATAAAGCAAATGGTATAACTGGACAAAATTATACTGTAGATGGCGGCTTAACAATGAACTAGAATTCCAAAAGAGAGATAAGGAGAATAGAAATGCGTAATTTAAGAAGTGATCAACTCAATATTGGTGTCTTATTATATGGCTGTGGCCATCATCAAGCAGCATGGCTTATGGAAGACTCCTCTATCGAACAGATTGGTGATATCTCTTATTATCAATCATTAGCACAACTATCAGAAAGAGGTTTATTAGATGCTGTGTTCTTTGCAGATAATCAATCATTCCCTGCAAAGTCAGATAGTGAATTACCTGCATTCTGGTTAGATCCGATTGTGAATTTAACTGCTATATCACAAGTTACACAACATATTGGTCTAGTTTCAACAATATCAAGCTCATTTTCAAACCCTTATACTGCGGCTAGGCAAATTTTAACTCTTGATCATGCAACGAATGGTCGTGTTGGTTGGAACTTAGTAACATCTATGACTGATATAGAAGCTCAAAATCATAGTATGAAAGCTTTACCTCAGCATGATGCTAGATATCATAAAGCACAAGAATTTGCTGAATTGATGGATAAACTGTTTACATCTTGGCATAAAGAAGACTTCGTTCATGACCGTCATAACAATAAAGTGATTAATCATGAGCATGTGCATGCTTTTCATCATTCTGGCGATTATTTCCAAGTAAATGGACCGTTATCGACACCGAGTAGCCCACAAGGCAAACCTGTTGCTATGCAAGCTGGTGCATCCAAACAAGGTATTGCGTTAGCCGTCAAACATGCAGACGCAGTTTATTCAGTATCATGGAACTTGAAACAAGCGAAAGCTTATAGAAATAAATTAAATACGGCCATCAGCGAAAGTGATACACCCGAGAAATATATTAAAGTCTTCCCAGGATTAGTCACTTATGTTGGGGAAACACGTGAAGAAGCACTGCTCAAAAAAGAAAAATTAGATAAAGCTTTACCAATTGAAAATGCCATTAAACAATTAAGTACGTTTGTTAGACAAGATTGTTCGAAATGGGCATTGGATGAACCTGTCCCAGAACTGCCACCTGTAGAAGCATTCGATGGTCCAGTAGGCAGATATGAAACGATTTTAGAAATTATAGAAGATACCGACCCTACAGTGAGAGAATTATTAGGTTATCTCAATGCAGGTGGTGGGCATCTTACATTAATAGGTACACCTGAAGAAATAGTAGATGAAATGGAGCTTTGGTTTAAGTCTGGAGTTGCTGATGGCTTTAATTTAATGCCACCTACTTTACCACATAGTCTTGAAGATTTTGTAACATATATTGTTCCAGAATTACAACGACGCGGACTGTATAGAGAAGCTTATTCAAGTCATACATTTAAAGAGCTTTTAAATGTACATTAAAAAATTAAATAAGATAAATAAATGACAATAACAACAGAAATAGAACTAAACAACGTAGACATGAAGACTAATTCTGCAGCTAAAGCTGGATAATTATCATATTCTTGTGCAATAACTGAGCTGTTCACGGATGTTGGCATCGCTGAAGCTATAAACAATGTTTGTGCGATAATGCCATCTAACCCCATGCATTTTATGATGACAAATGCGATAGCAGGTCCAACAACTAATCTTATAAAGATATAAATATAAGAAGATGACCATTTAAAATTAAGTTTAATATTGGCAATTTGTGCACCGAGAAGAATTAAAGCAATCGCAATCATAGCGTCAGACAAATAACTGACAGTCGTCCACATGAACTCAGGAATTGGAATATGATTATAGTTTAAAATAATAGCAAGAACGAGTGCATAAATAATGGGCATCTTAAAGTAATTGAGTAATGCTTTAAGTTTACCTAATTGAACGGATTGAATTGCGAAGACACCATATGTAAACGTGAAGACATTTTGTAGCGTTAATACAATAACTTGTGCAGACATTGCAAGTGGATCACTTTTAAATACAATATCATTTAACGGCGCACCATAGTTACCAGAGTTAAAGAAGAGCACACTATTGGTTAAAGTCGTCTCTTTACCCTTATCTAAATTTTGCATTTTGGCGATAGCAAATGCGACGATATATAAAGCAATTATGTATATAACGAAGAATACGATGATTAATAATAATAAATTTACCGCTAACTCAGCTTTGTAAAACTTCGCAAAAATAAATCCAGGCACAAACACATTGATATTTAATTTTGCGAGCGTACGTAAATCAAGTTTCACACGCTTTTGAAGAACATAACCTAACGCTGTCATTAGAAAAATCGGTACAACAACCGTTAGTAAAATATTGAGCATTTCAGACAAAAAGACACCCCCACGATGTATAAGATAAGTTTTTGATAGTAATATCATAACATTCTTAGATAATTGTTGGGGGCGTCTTTTTAGTATTGCAAATAATCGTGTGCTATATGTGAGAAAATGATACAAACTTTGAATCGGATTAGGTGCTGAGGTGTGGGATAGAGCTGGGTTTTTATGGAACTTGTGAGTTTACTGCCTCTTTAACTCACATCTTTGACGATCTCGTGAGTTTATTCTGCCTTTAACTCACATCTTTTGTAATCTCGTGAGTTTACTCTGCCTTTAACTCACATCTCATCCAATATTCTCATTTCACTCATTACTCAATTTATAAAATATACATTATAACTTCATGAACCTCTTTTCTACACCTCTTGATTTACATAAAAAAGAAGAATCTGGGACAAAAATTCATTTGTCCCAGATTCATTCACACTAGTAAATATAATGATTTCATTATATTTGTATATGCTCGTAATTGAATTATATCATGACTTCCAATTACTACCAACCACTTGCACTCATTACATTAAAATACGACAAATTTCATCATTATACATATTAGAATTTTTAGTAAATTCTGTTTATTTTATTGAAAACCATTTTCATTTGTATTATGATTTTATTTAATATGTTTTTTTTAGACATTATTTTAACCAACAAAGGAGCGCCAATCATGAGTGAAAATAGCAATCTTGTAACTTCCACACAAAATATAATTGAACAAGCTTTATATAAATTAGGGTATGATGAAGGTCTTTTTGAATTGATTAAAGAACCTGCTAGATTTTTAAGAGTTCGTATTCCAGTTAAAATGGACGATGGATCTGTAAAAACTTTTACAGGATATCGATCTCAACATAATAGTTCAGTAGGACCTACTAAAGGTGGCGTCCGCTTCCATCCTGATGTAGATGAAAATGAAGTAAAAGCATTATCTATGTGGATGACTTTAAAATGTGGTCTCGTTAACTTACCTTATGGTGGTGGTAAAGGGGCAATTCAATGTGACCCTCATAGCATGAGTCAAAATGAACTAGAAAGATTGTCACGTGGATATGTTAGAGCAATTGCTCAAATCGTCGGACCAACTAAGGATATTCCTGCACCAGATGTATATACAGATGCTCAAATCATGTCTTGGATGATGGATGAATATAGTATTATGCATAAAGTTAACGCGCCAAATTTCATTACAGGTAAACCCATTTCTTTAGGTGGTTCACTTGGTCGTGAACAAGCAACAGCATTAGGTGCTGTGATTACGATTGAAGAAGCGGCTAAACGTAAACATATAAATATCGAAGGTTCAAAAGTTGTTGTACAAGGATTTGGTAATGCCGGTAGCTTTATCGCTAAAATCCTACATGATAAAGGTGCAAAAATTGTATGTATCTCAGAAAGTCGTGGTGCTATATATGATCCAGAAGGTTTAGATATTGATCATTTATTAGAACTTCGTAAAGAACACGGCAGAATCACACCTTTATTTGATAACATTATTCCGAACGAAGATATATTTGGAATAGATTGTGACATTTTAGTACCAGCAGCTTTAGCAAATCAAATCACCGCACAAAATGCAAGAGACATAAAAGCGAGTATAGTAGCAGAAGCGGCTAACGGTCCTACAACACAAGAAGCAACTCGTATTCTGACAGAAAATGATGTACTTTTAATTCCCGATGTACTTGCTAGTGCCGGCGGTGTAACTGTTTCATACTTTGAATGGGTACAGAACAATCAAGGACTATATTGGTCAGAAGAAGAAGTAAATCAGTTATTAAGAACTAAAATTGTAGAAGCTTTTGACAAAGTATATGACATTTCACAAAAAAGAAAGTTAGACATGAGATTATCAGCTTACGTTGTAGGTGTTAGACGTACAGCAGAAGCAACACGTTTCAGAGGATGGGCTTAATAAATAGAATATTAAAGAAAATAATCTAAGTCGTGGCTTTACGCGGTACTTAAGCCACGACTTGGGCTATCTCTTGGCTTAACGTCCCTATTAAGCCATGAATCTCCTATTCCCCTTATATTTCATCCTCAATATGTATCAAAAAAGCAGTAACCGCACTTGTGGTTCCTGCTTTTTACTATATTAACTATTCAAAGTAGTGATGTGCTTTAAGGAATTTTTCTGCGATTATAGCTGGCTCTTCTTTTTGACCGTCTGCTCTATAATTCAATTCTTGCATTTTTTCAGTGGATACTTTCCCAACCAATTTTTCTATAGATTTTTTAGCTGTTGGATTATTTTTTAAATAATCATTTGTTGCTAATGGGCTGGCGTCATAAGGTGGAAAGAAGTGACGATCATCTTCTAGTGTCACCAAATCATACGCAGCAATTCTACCATCTGTTGTATATCCAAGTGCTGCATCGATGCTCTTATTCTTCAATGCATCATATACGAGTCCTATTTGCATTGTTCTAATATCCTTAAATTCAAATCCGTATGCTTTTGAAAAAGCTGGATAGCCGTCCCCTTTTCTCTTAATCCATGTAGGATCACTTGCTACTCTTAGTTCATCTTTATGTTTAGCTAAATCCGAAACTTTTTTTAAATTGTACTTTTTAGCTGTTTCTTTAGTGACTGTAAATGCAAAGGTATTTTCAAATCCATATGAGTCAAAAAATGTTTGATCAAATTTCTTTTGGAAACCTGTTTTGACAGCTTTCTCAGCTTTTTTAGTATTTGTAATGGGTTCAGAGTTTAAAGCACCTACTAAATCAGTACCTGTATATCTTGTAGCAGATATTTGAGCATTATCATTTAATATCGCGTTATGTTCAATTACCGCTGAACCAAGATTATTTACAATTATCGGTTTTACTTCCCCTTTTGTATCATGCTCGATTTGTAAGCGAATCATATGCGCCATGATTTGAGACTCACTTGTAGCAAGCGCCGTAATTTTCACTGTATCAGACGATGTGCCACCTAAGCCTGGTAAAGTACAACCGCTTAATAATAATGTACAAATTAAAATTAAAGTAAGTTTTTTAAATTTAATAACGATTCTCCTCCATTTTATGTATATTTGTATAGTATTAATATTAGCATAAATTGTTTGATTGATTTTTCAGGTATTTGGAAAAAGATTTAGAAGCGGATTGTATAACAATGTTTAGTTTATATTCAATTATACAACTGCTATAATGTGTATTAAGATAAAATATATCATTAAACATATAGACGCACGGAGGATAAATGAATGGACGACTCATTAAGAAGCAAAAGGAAGAATGAACATATTCAGCTGGCATTAGATACGTATTCACCAGTTAGTACTGATTTTGATAAAGTACAGCTTATACATCAATCCATTCCTTCTATTAATAAAAATCAAATTGATTTATCAGTAAAGTTTCCGCATTTCACTTTTAAATACCCTATTTATATCAATGCGATGACGGGTGGAAGTGAAAGAGCAGCAACTATTAACAAAGAGTTAGCTCAAATAGCTAAAGCTTGTAACATACCTATGGCAGTAGGTTCTACACATTCAGCTCTAAAAGACCCTAACGCTGAATCAAGTTTCACAGTAGTACGTGACGAAAATCCTGAAGGTCTAATATTTAGTAATGTTGGAGCAGATATTGAATATGCAAAAGCTAAGAAATCAATAGAACTTTTAAATGCTGATGCCTTACAAATTCACGTCAATGCACCACAAGAACTGATAATGCCTGAAGGTGATACTGAATTTGAAAATTGGTTAACGAACATTCAAGAAATTCAAGATAATATTGATATACCAGTGATCATCAAAGAAGTTGGTTTCGGTATGAGTGCTGAAACGATTCAAAAAGTTAAAGATATTGGCATTCAATATGTAGATGTCAGTGGTAGAGGCGGTACGAATTTTGCTGACATTGAAAATCAAAGAAGACCATTAAAAGATATGGCATTCTTAAATCAATGGGGACAAAGTACTGTTCAAAGCTTATTAGAAGCACAATTATTAAATGCAGATATTCACATATTAGCTAGTGGTGGCGTTAAAAACCCACTCGATGCCATTAAGTCTCTTGTACTAGGCGCAGAAGCTGTTGGCTTATCTGGATATGTTCTCAAATATTTAGATGCTTATGGTGTAGAAGATACAATTGAACATATGAAACAATTTATAGAACAAATGCATGTCATTGCTAATTTATTGAATGCATCAAACGTATCTGATTTAAAATCAGTCAGCTATGTATTGTCTCCAGAATTACAGACATATGTAGAACAACGCGCGAAATCAATTAAAGCTTAATCATAAAAAACAGCTTTTCTTCTTGTCGAAAAGCTGTTTTTTATATGACTATAATATCTCAAACATCATTCATATTTTTCGCAATTTAATATTCATTTTCATTGTAAGTTAAAAGTGATAATATTAAACATATATATTAAACATATCTTTAAAGTACATGTGTACTTTTCTATATTGTACAACTTAAAGGAGAGATTATCATGTCTAATCAACATATACCATCTTTATATTATACGGAAGCTTCAAAAAGTGCTGTACCGCTACTTGCGCATGAACAGCACTTGCAAACTGTAACAGCTGAACCTTGGCTCAAAATTTCTGATGAAGGTCTTCAATTAGAAGGTTTATGCTTTGATAGAAATCATAATCTTTTCTTATGTGAAGTATTTGGCGGAACTATTTTCCGCGTAGATTTACCTGAGAAAAAAGTTAATACAGTATTTAAATCTAAGAAAACTAACCCGGCTTCTGTTAAAATACATAAAGACGGACGATTATATATGTCTTATTTAGGTGACTTCAAAAGTTCTGGTGGTATTTTTGCTACTGATGCAGACGGCAAAAATCCACAAAGTATCGTTTCTGATATCGATACAGAATATTGCGTTGATGATTTAGTATTTGATAGTAAAGGTGGATTCTACTTTACGGATTTTAGAGGATACTCTACAAATCCACTTGGTGGCGTATATTATGTCTCACCTGATCATCAAACGATTACACCTATTATTCAAAATATCGCAGTAGCAAATGGTATTGCATTAAGTACAGATGAACGTGTACTATGGGTGACTGAAACAAATGCGAATAGATTACATCGTATTTCATTAGAAGAAGACGGTGTGACAATTGAACCATTTGGTGCATCTATTCCATATCATTTTACAGGTCATGAAGGCCCTGATTCTTGTTGCATTGATAGCGACGATAACCTTTATGTTGCTATGTATGGTCAAGGTAGAGTACTTGTCTTTAATAAAAGTGGTTACCCTATCGGACAAATATTAATGCCAGGTCGCGACCAAGGGCATATGTTAAGATCGACACATCCTGCATTTATACCCGGTACAAATCAATTAATCATTTGTGCCAATGATATAGAACGTGGTGGCGATTCATGGTTATTTACAGCAAAAGGCTTTGCAAAAGGTCATAATAGCTATCAATTTCATTAAAAATTGTAATAATTACACATTAATTAGTTAAAGTTTTTGAATATATGGTGACAGAGCTTTATAATAATAAAGTGTTTAACAAAAATAAAATAAGAAATACTAAAGGTGATTGAAAATATGGCACAAATAGGATACGGGGAAGCAAATGGGAAAGTTATTTTAATAGGAGAACATGCTGTTACTTTTGGACAACCAGCAATAGCGATTCCATTTACAACAGGTAAAGTGAAAGTAACGATCCAGTCTCTTAACGCTGGTGATACTTCATATATTAATAGTGATGTATATGAAGGAACGTTACAATCAGCTCCTGAACATATTAAATCTGTTATTTCAAGATTTATCGATAAATATCATATCGAAGAGCCTATAAATGTTAAATTCGAAACAAATCTTCCCCCTTCAAGAGGATTAGGTTCCAGTGCTGCTATGGCTATCGCCTTTGTAAGAGCAAGTTATGATTATATAGGAGAGCCTCTTTCTGATGAATTATTAATAGAAGAAGCGAATTGGGCAGAACAAATCGCGCATGGCAAACCGAGTGGCATCGATACACAAACGATTGTCTCTAATAAACCAGTATGGTTCCACCAAGGAAAAGTAACTACTTTAAAACCATTATCCATAAACGGCTATATGGTCGTGATAGATACAGGTGTTCAAGGTTCTACTAAACAAGCAGTCGAAGATGTACACCAGTTATGTAATCATAACGAACAATATATGCAGTACATAGAGCATATCGGTACGCTCGTATATGATGCTAATGAAGCAATCGAACATCATGATTTCACACAATTAGCACACGTATTTGAACGTGCACAAGAAAATTTACGCAAGTTAACAGTTAGTCATGACAATATTGAAGCATTACTTGAAATAAGTAAATTACAAGGTGCAACCGCTGGCAAGCTTACAGGCGGCGGCCGTGGTGGCAGCATGATTGTACTCGCTCAAAATCTCGACATTGCTGAAAAAATTGCAACAAGTGCTGAAAAATTCGGTGCTCATCATACTTGGATTGAAAATTTAGGAGGTTAACGAGATTGAATATGAGTGGTAAAGCCCGTGCGCACACAAATATTGCTTTAATTAAATATTGGGGAAAAGCCGATGAATCACTTATCATCCCCATGAATAATAGCTTATCCGTTACGCTTGATAAATTTTATACAGAAACAAAAGTAACATTTAGTCCTGAATACACGAAAGATATACTCGTTCTAAATGGTGAAGAAGTAAACGAAGAACAATCGAAGAAAATTTATCAGTTTATGAACCTTGTAAGAGAACGTAGTCATACTTCACACTATGCTTATATTGAAAGTGTCAATTATGTTCCTACAGCAGCAGGTCTTGCTTCATCAGCAAGTGCATTTGCAGCCCTTGCAGGAGCTTGTAACGAAGCACTTAACTTGAATATGTCTGAAAAAGATTTATCAAGATTAGCTAGAAGAGGTTCAGGCTCAGCTTCTAGAAGTATTTTTGGTGGATTTGCTGAATGGGAAAAAGGTCATGACGATGAAACGTCATATGCACACGCAATCGATGCACAAGGTTGGGAAGAAGATTTATCAATGGTATTTGTTGTCATTAATAACCAATCTAAAAAAGTATCTAGTCGTTCAGGCATGTCCCATACAAGAGACACATCTCGTTTCTACCAATATTGGTTAGATCATGTTGATGAAGATATTGCATTAGTTAAAGAAGCGATACGTAACAAAGACTTCAAACATTTAGGTGAAGTCATAGAAGAAAATGGCTTACGCATGCACGCTACTAATCTAGGTGCACAGCCACCTTTCACATACTTAGTACCAGAAAGTTATGAAGTTATGGATATTGTACATCAATGTAGAAAAGCGGGATATCCATGCTATTTTACAATGGATGCAGGTCCAAATGTTAAAATATTAGTCGAAAAGAAAAACCAGCAATTTATAATAGACGCTTTACTTAAATCTTTTAATAAAGAACAAGTTATTGCGAGTGATATTACAAACACAGGAATTGAAATTATTGAGTAAGGAAGAGATATAATGATTCAAGTCAAAGCGCCAGGAAAGCTGTATATTGCTGGAGAATATGCAGTAACAGAGCCTGGATATAAATCTGTCTTAATTGCAGTTGATCGATTTGTGACGGCAACAATTGAAGATACGAATTCATCATCAGGATTTATCCATTCTAAGACTTTACATCATGAGCCGATTACATTTACAAGAGAACAAGACAAAATCATCATTTCTGATAATGATGCTGCAGATCAGCTTAAATATATTACACAAGCTATAGAAGTCTTTGAACAATTTGCTAAAAGTTCCAATGTCACATTAAGACATTATAACTTAACGATTGATAGTAACCTTGATGATGCATCTGGCCATAAATATGGTTTAGGTTCTAGTGCAGCCGTATTAGTATCTGTTATCAAAGCTCTAAACGAATTCTATAACTTACAATTATCAAATTTATTTATTTATAAATTAGCTGTTATCGCTAATATGAAATTACAAAGTTTAAGTTCTTGCGGTGATATCGCAGTAAGTGTTTATACAGGTTGGTTAGTCTATAGTACTTTTGATCACGTTTGGGTCAAACAACAAATAGAAGAAACATCTGTAATGGACGTCCTTTATAAAAACTGGCCAGGCTTACACATCGAACCACTTCAAGCTCCAGAGCATATGGAAGTATTAATCGGTTGGACAGGCTCACCCGCTTCTTCACATCATTTAGTAAGTGAAGTCAAACGCTTAAAAGCAGACCCAACAATATATACACAATTTTTAGATCAATCACAGAAATATGTTGAACAACTTATTAAATCATTTAAGACAAACAATATACAAGGTGTTCAAGATACAATTAGAAAGAATCGTACTGTTATACAATATTTAGATTCATTCGCTACAATAGATATCGAAACACCACATCTTAAAAAATTATGCGATATCGGAGAATCATACGGTGGCGCAAGTAAAACATCAGGAGCTGGCGGCGGAGACTGCGGTATTACAATTGTAGAAAACGATAGAAATAAACAAAAAATATACAATGAATGGTTGAGCAATGGCATTAAGCCACTTAACTTTAGTATTTATCACGGACAATAAAATGAGAAAAGCTAGGACTTTGAACAAGTCCTAGCTTTTTTGTGCAATGATATATGGGGAATGTTGCTAGTTAGGGCTGTCTTGCAATATTCGACAGTTCTATTTATCTTGTTTGGTCAGTCTTGATAAATACAAACCTTCTATTTATCTTGTTTGGTCAGTCTTGATAAATACAGCACTTCTATTTATCTTGTTTGGCCAGTCTTGATAAATACAAACCTTCTATTTATCTTGTTTGGTCAGTCTTGATAAATACAGCACTTCTATTTATCTTGTTTGGCCAGTCTTGA
>NZ_JAJNJI010000007.1:0-148355 GCF_022386165.1 Mammaliicoccus sp. P-M58 | reverse complement strand
TAAGCTCTTTAGCGCCGATGGTAGTTGGGCTTACGTTCCGCGAGAGTAGGACGTTGCCGGGCAAATATTTATAAATGGATGCGATGAGCCGTACTCGAGACCTGTTAGGTCTCTTTTTTATGTTTAAATTTAGTTAAAATAAAGTAGAAGATAAAGGACATATACTGTACTTATTAAATAAATTTATATTATAGGATCTATAACTAAAAAAACATCTCATTTGTCTGCTTATAACAGGAAGAAATGAGATGTTTTAATGTGATTTCGTCTTATATTAGTAGTGAATAAAGCATTTTATTCTTATTAATATAGATGTATTTAGGGTCAAATTCGCTAACGTTCTTATAAAGTTGGTCTAAATCATTATGATCTTTAAGTTGAATACCTATAATAACAGAACCTGTATTTTGGCTCGATTTTTTTAAGTATTCAAATTTTGTAATATCATCATTTGGTCCAAGCACTTCGTTAACAAATTCTCTTAATGCACCTGGTCTTTGTGGGAAGTTAACAATAAAGTAATGTTTCATATCTTCAAATAAAAGTGAGCGTTCCTCAATTTCTTTCATTCGGTTAATATCATTGTTACCACCACTGACAATACAAATAACATTTTTACCTTTAATTTCATTTTTATAATGATTAAGTGCAGTGACGCTCAATGCACCAGCTGGTTCTGCAATAATGGCTTGTTTAGAGTACATATCTAGGATTGTACTACATACTTCACCTTCATCTACAGCAACAAAATCATCAACAACATTTTTAGAAATCTCGAATGTTAATTGTCCAACTTTTCCTACTGAAGCGCCATCTACAAATTTATCGATATCTGTTAATGTAACAATTTTATTAGCTTTAACAGATTGCGCCATACTACTTGCTCCAAGTGGTTCTACACCAATGACTTGAGTAGTAGGCATAGTATCTTTAAGATAAGTTCCTACTCCTGAAATTAAGCCACCGCCACCGATTGCAGCAAAGCAATAATCAAATTTAATATTTTCTTCTTCTGCATAATCTACTATTTCTTTAGCAATCGTACCTTGACCAGCAATTGTATTAATATTATCGAATGGATCAATAAAGCTTAATCCAAATTGTTCAGTATAATCTAACGCATGTTTTAAGCAATCATCAAACGTATCGCCAATTAATTCTATTTGTACAAATTCACCACCGAAAAATTTAACTTGATTAATTTTTTGAGCGGGTGTTGTTACTGGCATAAATATAACAGCTTTGATTTCGAGTTGTTTAGCCGTAAATGCGATACCTTGTGCATGATTACCTGCGCTCGCACAACTAACGCCATTTGCTCGTTCTTCGTCTGTTAACTGATTAATTGCATAGTACGCACCTCGTAATTTAAAGGAACGTACCCATTGCAAATCTTCTCTTTTTAAATATACATTACAGTCAAACTTCTGTGATAAATACATATCTTTTTCTAAAGGTGTTTGTTTAACTGTATCTTTTAATTTTAAAAATGCTTCTTCTATATCTTCAGCACTTAAACGTGTTTTTAAGGTCATTCTACCACTCCCAATTAGTTGTGCATTTTTTCATATTGGTTGATCTGTTCTTCATAAGTTAATGTAATAGCAATATCATCTAAACCGTTAACCAATTTATTTTTCCATGTAGCATCTATATCAAAATGATATTTTGCTTCAGGTGTGATAATGAGTTGGTCAGGTAAATCAATCGTTATTTCACTATGTTGCGCTATTGCTTCTCTGTCTTCTTTGTTTTCAATTACAATAGGTAACATACCATTTTTAGTACAGTTCATATAAAAAATATCACTGAAACTACCTGCTATAATGATTAAGAATCCAAAGTCTTTTAATGCCCAAGCTGCGTGTTCTCTTGATGAGCCACAACCAAAATTATCACCTGAAATGAGTATGCTTGCACCTTTGTATTCTGGTTTATTTAAGTTGAAATCTGGATTATCAGACCCATCTTCTAAATAACGCCATTCGTCGAATAAGAAGGGGCCAAAACCAGTTTTAGAAATTCTTTTCAAAAAAGCTTTTGGAATAATTTGATCCGTATCAATATTATCATTGAGTAGGGGAACTGTTTTACCATTAAAAATATTAATTGGTTCCATTTAAATGACCACCTTTCTTGTATCTACAAATCTTCCGTTAATAGCTGCAGCTGCTGCCATTGCAGGAGATACGAGATGCGTTCTTGCACCTTTACCTTGACGACCTTCAAAGTTACGGTTACTTGTTGAAGCACAGTGAACACCGTTAGGAACTTGGTCAGGGTTCATTCCTAGACACATTGAACATCCAGGTTCACGCCAATCAAATCCTGCTTCTTTGAAAATTTTATCTAAACCAAGCGCTTCTGCTTGAAGTTTAACACTTCTAGAGCCTGGAACGACTATTGCAGTAATGTCTTGATGGACTTTATGACCATCTACAATTTTACTTGCTTCAATAAGATCTGAAAGTCTTGCATTTGTACAAGAACCAAGGAAAACATAACCTAGAGGAATATCTCTAGCAGTTTGACCTGGTTGAAGGCCCATGTAATTATAGGCTCTTTCATCATTTAAATCCTTAATTTCTGGGAATGGTGTATTAAAACTAACACCCATTTCAGGACTTGTACCCCAAGTGACTTGTGGTTCAAGGTCACTTACGTCCACAGTAATCACTTTATCGTAAGTAGCATCTTCGTCTGAATATAACGTCTTCCAATCTTCAATAGCTGCTTCAAAATTCTCTGGTTGATATTTACGTCCTCTTACATATTCAAAAGTTGTTTCATCTGGCTTCATCATGCCATATTTAGCACCAGCTTCGATAGCCATATTACAAATTGTCATTCGCTCATCCATTGTCATATTAGAAATAGCTTCACCAGCGAATTCTAAAGCGTAACCAGTACCAAAATCAACACCGTGTTGATTGATTAAGTATAGGATAATATCTTTAGCATAAACACCAGTTGGCAATGTACCATCAACTTGAATTTTCAAGTTCTTTGGTTTAGTTTGCCATAGTGTTTGAGTTGCAAAAACATGTTCTACTTCACTTGTACCTATACCAAAAGCAATAGCTCCAAATGCACCATGCGTTGCAGTATGTGAATCTCCACATACGATAGTTTTACCTGGTTGTGTTAATCCTGTTTCTGGGCCAACCATATGCACGATACCTTGTTCATCTGAACCCATATCAAATAACTTTACACCAAATGCTTCACAGTTTTTTTGCAAAGCACTAATTTGTTTATTAGCAATTTCATCTCTAATATTGAATATATCAATTGTAGGTACATTATGATCTAATGTTCCAAACGTTCGATCGGGACGTCTTACTTTCCTATTTTGTAATCTTAAGCCTTCGAATGCTTGAGGAGATGTAACTTCATGAATAAGGTGTAAGTCGATGTATAATAATTGGGGTTCACCTTCTTTACCAGCTATTATATGTCGATTCCATACTTTATCAAATAATGTTTGAGACATGTCGTTTTCCTCCTTCTAAATATTATTTTTGATTGCTTCGAAGACTTCAGATGTACTGTTATTTCCACCTAAATCTTTAGTTGCAATACCTTTCTTGATTGTGCTAAATACGATATCTTCTAAATACTGAGCGCATTCAGGTTGATGTAAACTTTCTCTAATACACATTGCTAATGATAGTAACATACCACTTGGGTTTGCTTTATTTTGACCAGCTATATCAGGTGCAGAACCATGTATTGGTTCATATAAACTTGGTCCATTCTCACCAAAACTTGCAGAAGGTGAAAGGCCAAGTGAGCCTGGAATAACTGAAGCTTCATCACTTAGAATATCTCCAAATAAATTTTCAGTTACAATAACATCAAACTGTTTAGGATTTGTAATTAAATGCATGCTACATGCGTCTACTAAGAGATGATTAAGTGTGACATCTGGATATTCTTTAGAAACTTGTTCTAATGTTTGTCTCCAAAGTTTTGAAGAGCTTAGTACATTTTCTTTATCTACTGATGTAACGATTTTATTTCGTTTAGTAGCTAACTGAAATGCAACGTGTGCGATTCTTGTAATTTCTTCTTTAGTATATGCAAGTGTGTCAATTGCTTTTTCATCATCAAAATATTTTGGTTCTCCAAAATACAAACCACCCGTTAATTCACGTACGATAATAAAATCAGTACCTTTGACGAGTTCTTCTTTTAATGGTGATAAATGAGCAGTTGATTCAGTAACAATTGTTGGTCTAATATTAGCAAATAATTTCAATGCTTTTCTAATACCTAATAGGCCATGTTCTGGTCTATTTTTTGGATCAGTCCATTTAGGACCACCAACGGCTCCTAATAATATTGCATCACTGTTTTGACAAGCAGTTAAAGTTTCTGGAGGTAAAGGCTCGCCATATTTATCGATGGCGATACCTCCAAAATCTTTAGTGTCTATTTCATAATCAAAATTAAATTTCTTTGATAATAATTCTAGTATTTCAATACTACCTTCTAAAATTTCTGGACCGATTCCATCACCGGGTAGGGCAGTGATTTTGTATGTCATGACTTTACGCCTTCTTTCAATTTGTTCTCACTGTGTTTAGCATGTGCTTCAACATATGCCTTACAAGAAGCATATAGAATATCGTAGTCAATACCGATACCTGTGTATACTTCATCTTCAAATTCTACTTGTACGTGTACTTCAGCTTGAGCATCCGTACCTTCTGTAATAGACTCAATTCGATATTGTTGTAATTCAGGTGTGTATTCAAAAATTCTATCAATCGCATTATAAATGGATGTAATTGAACCTGAACCTATAGATGAGTCTTTATAAGTATTTCCTTCTTTATCTTCAATAACGACAACAGCGCTTTGTAAGCCATTTGATACAAATTGAAGTTGAAGTGCATTTACTTTATAGTATGCATTTTCTTCATGTTCACTACCTTGAAGGATAGCGTGTATATCTCGATCAGTTACTTGTTTTTTCTTATCTGCAACTGATTTAAATTGTTTAAATACTTCTACTTGTTCATCTGGTGAGAGGTTATATCCAAGTTCAATTAGTTTTTCACTAAATGCATGTTTACCAGATAGCTTACCAAGTGGTAATGAATTTTTAACAACTCCGACAAGTTGAGGTGTCATAATTTCATAAGTTTCAGGGTTTTTCAAAATACCATCTTGATGAATACCAGATTCATGACTGAAAGCATTTTGACCAACAATCGCTTTGTTTCTAGGGACTCGAAGACCTGAATATCTACTTACCATGTCACTTGTGTTTTTAGTTTCGGCAAGATTGATATTAGTAGATAGGTTGTAATGATCTTGTCTAACGTGTAGTGCAAGTGCAATTTCTTCAAGAGCAGTATTACCAGCACGTTCACCGATACCATTAATTGCACCTTCAACTCTTCGTGCACCATTTTCAAAAGCAGATAGGGCATTTGCTACAGCAAGACCTAAATCATCATGGCAATGAGAACTATATATCACTTCATGATCACTTTGAATTGTTTGAATAAGTGTCTTAAAGATTTGACCATATTCTGTAGGATAAGAATAACCAACCGTATCTGGAATATTGATAATATCTGCACCAGCATCAACTGCTGTTTGTACTGCTTTGATTAAAAATGGTAAAGGTGTTCTTGTAGCATCTTCAGGTGAAAATTGAACTTTTTCAAATAATGTTTTTGCATAAGTTACATTTTCTGATATAGATGCTAATACTTGTTCTTCAGTCATTTTCAATTTATATTCCAAGTGGATAGGGCTAGTTGCTAAGAAAACATGAATTTGTCTATGTTGTGCTTCTTTTGTTGATTCATGTACAGCATCGATATCTGACTTTTTACATCTAGCTAATCCGCAAACTGCAGTTGTTGTTAATGCTTTAGCAATACTTTCTACTGATTTAAAACTACCTTCACTAGAAGCGGGGAAGCCTGCTTCTATTACATCGACTCCCCATTTTTCTAGTTGTATAGCAATTTTGAGGCGTTCATCAAATGAAAAGCTGACGCCTGGTGTTTGTTCTCCATCTCTTAGTGTTGTATCAAATATTTGAATATGGTCTGACATAATAATCCTCTCCTTAAATTCTAGTACTTTTATTTAGTTTGAATACTTTTAGCTTTAACGAATGGCATCATGTCACGTAATTCTCTACCAACTGATTCGATTTGATGTCCTTGTTGTTCTTTACGCATTCTTAGGAATTCTTCAAAGCCATTTTCGTTATCTTTAATGAAGCGATCACTGAAAGCTCCTGTTTGAATATCTTTAAGTACTTCTTTCATATTATCTTTAACATCAGGTGTGATAACACGTTCACCAGATACATAATCACCAAATTCTGCAGTGTTTGAAATAGAATAACGCATGTTTTCCATTCCGCCTTCATACATTAAATCAACGATTAATTTCATTTCATGTAATACTTCGAAGTAAGCAATTTCTGGTTGATAGCCAGCTTCAACTAATGTTTCGAAACCTGATTGGATAAGTTTCGTTACACCACCGCAAAGTACTGCTTGTTCACCGAATAAATCAGTTTCAGTTTCTTCTTCAAAGCTTGTACCGATAACACCAGCTCTAGTAGCTCCAATACCTTTTGCATAACTTAATGCTAATTGAGTTGCTTTGCCTGTAGCATCTTGGTATACAGCGTATAGTGCAGGTACAGCACTTCCTTCAGTAAATGTACGTCTAACTAGGTGACCTGGTCCTTTTGGAGCAACTAAGAATACATCTACGTTTGCTGGTGGTTGAATAACTTTAAAGTGAATATTAAATCCATGAGCAAATACTAAAGCATTTCCTTCATCTAAGTTAGGTTCAATTTCTTCTTTATAAACTTGTCCTTGAATTTCATCTGGTAATAGAATCATTACAACGTCAGATTGTTTTACAGCTTCATCTACTGGATATACTTCAAAGCCATCTTCTTTAGCTTGATCAAATGATTTACCTGGACGAATACCAATTACAACATCATAACCGTTATCTTTTAAGTTCTGAGCATGTGCATGTCCTTGTGAACCATATCCAACTACTGTGATTTTCTTACCTTGTAATGCGTCCTCTGTTACCGTGTTGTCATAAAATACTTTAGTCATAATAAATGCCTCCATTAATTTGTTTTATTTTGTATTATAGTAATCCTGCAGAACCTGTTCGTGACACTTGTGTCACAGGATATATTTTTAAATCATCCAATAGATTTTCTATTGTTTGATGGGTTCCAATTGCTTGAATATAAATATAATCTTCTAAATCTTTTAAAATGGTTAATTGACCTTCATAAGGCTTAATGATTTTTTCGAACGTTTGATAATCGTCAGGATGACCTAACTTGATTAAAATAAGCTCTCTATTAAATAGGTTGTTATCTGTAATATCTAGGGCAGATATTACATTTACTTGCTTTTCTAACTGCTTAATAATTGTTTCTGTACTACTTTCATCTGAAACATCCACAATAAATGTAATATTTGTGATGCCCTCTGTTTCAGTAGGCGTTGCAGAAAGAGAAACAATGTTGTATTGTCTCCTTACAAAAATGCTTGTAAGTCGGTTGAGTGTACCCGCTCTATCGAGTACTTGAGTCTTAATTGTTCTTTTCATTATTCAACGCCCTCCATTTTGTAGTTTGGTTGTCCACTTGGAACCATAGGAAGTACTGGTTCAGAAGGGGAAATTCTAATTTCGATTAACGCTGGGCCTTTATGAGCGAATGCTTCATCAAGTGTAGATTCTAATTTATCGTTAGAATCGATCATGAAACCTTTAACACCATAGCTTTCAGAAAGCTTCATAAAGTCAGGTTGCCCAGCAAATACTGAATGAGAAAAACGTTGGCTATAAAATTTATCTTGCCATTGTTTAACCATACCTAAAGCACCATTATTGATTAGTACGATTTTGATATCATTATCAAATTCATTTAAAATGGCCATTTCTTGGTTAGTCATTTGGAAGCCACCGTCACCAACAAATGCAACTACTGTCTTTTCTGGGTGTGCAAACTTGGCACCCATTGCAGCTGGGATACCGAAGCCCATTGTTCCTAGACCACCGCTTGTAATAATTTGACCATGTGTTTTAAATGGATAATATTGTGCAACCCACATTTGATGTTGTCCAACATCTGTAGCAACAAGTGCATCTCCGTTTGTAATCTTTCCGATATACTCAATTGCTTGTTGTGGCTTAATAAAGTCATCAGATGGTTTGTCGTATCTAAATGGATATGTTGCTTTATTAGATAGACAATGTTCATACCATTCATGATGGATAAGCTCATGTGCTTCATATTCTAAAAGTGCTTCTAATGTTTGTTTTGCATCGGCAATAATACCTAAATCTGTAGGGATGATTTTGTTAATCTCACATGGATCGATATCTACATGAATAACTTTAGCGTATTTCGCAAAATCATCTGGGTTACTTGCTAGACGATCATCAAATCGACTTCCAAAGTTAATTAACAAATCACATTCCGTTAATGCCATGTTACTTGCATATGATCCATGCATACCGCCCATTCCTAAGAATAATGGGTCAGAGTAGGGAATAGAACCTAATCCTAGCAAAGTGTTTACAACAGGAATTTTGTATTTATTAGCAAATGCTGTAAGTTCCTTTGAAGCTTCAGCGTGGTTCACACCAGCCCCAGCAAGAATAATTGGCTTCTTTGCTAAACGAATCATTTGGATAAGTTGTTCAATCTCTTTATCTTCTGGCGTTAAGTTTACGTGATATCCAGGTAAATTGAGTTCTCTTGGTGATACTTCAACTGTTTCTAGAACACCGATATCTTTAGGAAAATCAATGACAACCGGACCTTTACGACCAGTTGAAGCAATATGAAATGCTTCATCAATAATCTTTGGAATATCTTTTACATCAGTAATTTGATAATTATGCTTTGTAATAGGTGTTGTCATAGAGAGTAAATCAGCTTCTTGGAAAGCATCTTTACCAATACCTGGTCTGTGAACTTGTCCTGTAAGTACAACAAGTGGAATTGAGTCACTCATAGCATCAGCTATTCCAGTAATCGTATTTGTTGCACCAGGTCCGCTTGTAACGACTACAACACCAGGTTTACCAGTAACTCTTGCATATCCTTCAGCTGCGTGAACTGCACCTTGCTCGTGTCTCGTAAGAATATGAGGCACTTTACCTTCATAAAAGGCATCATATAAAGGTAAGACAGCGCCGCCAGGATATCCAAAGATGTAATCGACTTCTTGATCGATAAAGGATTGGACAAGTAATTCTGCCCCCGTGTAAGTTATTGTCTTTTCTTTAGTTGCTTCATCTGGTTCTTTGTATGATTTAGTAGTTAGTGCCATGCAAATCACTCCTTAAATTAGTTCGTCCGGTACTTTCAAGATGCCTCCTGTATTTGCACTTGTTACAAGGGCAGTGTATCTTGCAAGATAACCAGTCTTAACTTTAGCTTTAAATGGTTCAATGTTTTGTTTTCTAGCATGTAATTCTGCTTCAGAAACATTTACATCTAATGTACGGTTTGTTAAATCGATGATGATTTCATCACCGTCTTGGATGAGTCCGATAGGTCCACCCGCGGCAGCTTCTGGTGAAATATGTCCGACAGCGATACCTCTTGTAGCAC
Source organism: Mammaliicoccus sp. P-M58 (assembly GCF_022386165.1). Lineage (NCBI taxonomy): Bacteria > Bacillati > Bacillota > Bacilli > Caryophanales > Staphylococcaceae > Mammaliicoccus > Mammaliicoccus sp. P-M58. The sequence goes on along the minus strand of NZ_JAJNJI010000007.1, from coordinate 138,715 downwards.
CTGAGAATCGACCATCTGTAATTAATGCAACATCTTTACCTAAACCTCTACCGACGATAGATGAAGTAGGTGCTAACATTTCTGGCATTCCAGGTCCACCTTTAGGACCTTCATAACGAATGACAACAACGTGTCCTTCTCTAACAGTGTGGTTATCAATTGCTTCAACCGCTTCATCATGTGAACTAAAGCAAATCGCTTTACCAACAAATTTCTTGATTGATGGATCAACACCACCAACTTTAATAGCAGCACCATCTGGCGCGATATTTCCAAATAACATTGATAAACCACCAGTTTCAGAGAATGGATTATCTCTTGTATGGATAACATCTGTATTTTTAATTTCACGATGTTCGTTATTTTCTCTTAATGTTTTGCCTGTAACTGTAATACGGTCAGGATGTAAAACATTATCGAGTTTGAGTAATTCACCGATGATAGCTGGTACACCGCCTGCTTCATGTACGTCATGCATAGAATATGAAGAACTTGGTGCAATTTTAGATAGGTAAGGTGTGCGTTTAGCAATTTCATTTACTCTATTTAAGTCATAATCGATACCTGCTTCATTAGCTAAAGCTAAAGTATGAAGGACTGTATTTGTAGAACCACCCATTGCCATATCTAAAGCAAATGCATCATCAATTGCATCTTTAGTAATGATATCTTTAGGTTTAATATCTTTTTTGACTAAATCCATTAGTTTAAATGCAGCTTCTCTAATTAATTCTCTTCTTTCTTCTCCTACAGCAATTGCTGTTCCGTTATAAGGTAATGCTAATCCTAATACTTCCATTAAGCAGTTCATTGAATTTGCTGTAAACATCCCTGCACATGAACCACAAGTAGGGCATGCGTTCTTTTCCATATCTAAGAATTCTTCTTTTGTCATTGAACCACCTTTGAATGATCCAACTGCTTCAAACATCGAAGATAAAGTTAATGCTTTACCAGTTGCAGATAAACCAGCTTTCATTGGTCCACCTGAACAGAAGATTGCGGGTACGTTTGTTCTAACAGATGCTAATAACATACCAGGTGTAATCTTGTCACAGTTTGGCATGTAGAATACGCCGTCAAACCAGTGTGCGTTAATAACAGTTTCAGCTGCGTCAGCAATAACTTCTCTACTTGGTAATGAGTAGCGCATCCCGATGTGACCCATTGCTATACCATCGTCAACACCGATTGTATTGAATTCAAATGGAATACCACCTGCTTCTCTAATCGCTTCTTTTGCGATATCCGCCAATTCCCTTAAATGAACATGTCCTGGGACAATATCAATGTAAGAATTGCAAATCGCAATAAATGGTTTATTCATATCCGTTGGGCTCTTGATTTGTCCTGTTGCATGTAATAGGCTTCTTGCAGGTGCTTGGTGATCACCTTTTTTGATCATGTCACTTCTCATAATTACACTCCTCTAGAAAAATAAAAAAGCAACGTCCCAATAAATATGGGACGTTGCTTCGAGTCCCATTCAAGTAGAAATAGGACTTAAACCATACAGTAAATTGAAGCTTACTGTTGTTCGAGTCCTTCTGAGCGTAATAAAATCACTAATATGCTGTATTCGATTGTCGGTTTATTTGCCGTCATTGTGAAATTCATTACAACTCGTCCTTTCTTCTCAAATGTGAACCATATTTTTAGTTAAGATTTTTGAATAGTTAAAAAATTTATGTACTAAATTTAACGCATATCAGAATACATGTCAACAGAAGATTTAGATTTTTCTAAAAATTTAGATAATGTAAGCGCTTTACTGATAAATAAACCATTCATTACCCAATTAAATAAATATTTGTTATAATAGTTCAGTTAGTTTAAGTAAAGAAAAGGTAGGTGCCAAATTAGTGATTATTCAAGTTGACTCATTAGAAAAAACGCAGCAAATTGCTGAAAAATTAGCTCAAGTTGTAACTGAAAATGATATTATTTTGTTGAATGGAGATTTAGGAGCGGGTAAAACCACTTTTAGTCAATATTTCGGAAAGGCTTTAGGCGTTAAAAGAACCATTAATTCACCTACCTTTAATATAATAAAGTCCTACAAAGGAAGATTGCCTTTTCATCATATGGATTGTTATAGATTAGAAGATAGTGATGAAGACTTAGGATTTGATGAATACTTTAATGATAATGGTGTTACGATTATTGAATGGAGTGAATTCATTCAAGAATATTTACCAAAAGAGCGTTTAGAAATCAACATTAAGTATATAGACGCAGATAAAAGGGTGTTTGAAATAATTTCTAAAGGTGAACATTATAAACAGATAAAGGAAGTGCTAAATGATGACAACATTACTAATTGATACTTCTAATCAACCTTTAGCAGTAGCACTTGTTAAAGATGGAAATGTATTAATCAATTATCAGTCCAACATAAAAAAGAACCATTCAATGCAATTAATGCCTGTTATTGAATCATTAATGGATGAAGCGCAATTAACACCTCAATCATTATCTGAAATAGTGGTTTCTAATGGTCCAGGTTCATATACAGGATTAAGAATTGGTATTACAACAGCAAAGACGATGGCATATACTTTGGATATTCCATTATATGAAGTTTCATCTTTAAAGGCATTAGCAGCAACATATAACAACGAAAATGATTTTATTGTACCTTTATTTGATGCAAGAAGAGACCATGTATTTGCTGGTGTTTATCAATATAAAGATGATAAATTAGAAACTATCAAAGAAGATAGTTATATGTCTATTGAAGCATTGAATCAATTTTTAAAATCACAAAATCATCCATATATATTTATTGGTCACGATGCATTAAAGTTACAAGATAAGTTAGAAGGTAGAAGTCTTTCGAAATTACCTGATGCTTCAATAATGTATAACATAAAGGAACAACCGGTGTTAAATGTTCATGAACTAAAACCAAGATATCTAAAATTATCAGAGGCGGAACAAAATTGGAAAAACAATCAAACGAAGCATTAGAAATTAGAAAAATGTCAATTGAAGATGTCCCTCAAGTATATGAAATAGAACATCATAGTTTTACACAAAGTTCATGGTCTATAGACGCATTCTATCATGAGTTAGAGAAAAATGAATTTGCGCATTATTTTGTAGTATCTATTGGTGAAGAAATTATCGCATATTGCGGATTGTGGCTAGTCATAGATCAAGCACAAATTACGACTATTTCTGTTGCTGAGCAATATAGAGGTAATGGCATAGGTCAAATGCTATTAGAATATGCCATGACTTTTGCAAGTGCAACTTGTACGACGATGAGTTTAGAAGTAAGAGTGGATAATGAAGCAGCTAGACATGTTTATGAGAAAGCTGGCTTTACGTATGGTGGTGTTAGGAAAAATTATTATGGCGATGGAGAGGATGCTAAAGTGATGTGGGTGAGTTTAAAAAATGTCTGAATCTATTATATTAAGTATTGAAACGAGCTGTGATGAAACAGCAGCAAGTGTCATAAAAAACGGCAATGAAATTATCAGTAATGAAGTTGTTACACAAATGATGACGCATAAAAAATTTGGCGGTGTAGTACCAGAAGTAGCGAGTCGTCAACATGTTGAAGTTATGACAACAGTGATTGATGAAGCTTTAAAAAATGCAAATATGCAAATGGATGACATTGATGCAATAGCCGTAACAGAAGGTCCAGGATTAATTGGTGCTTTACTTGTCGGTGTTGCAAGTGCTAAAGCTTTAGCATTTAGTCATCAAAAGCCACTTATTCCAGTTCATCATATTGCAGGGCATATTTATGCTAATCATCTCGTTAAACCATTAGAATTTCCTTTAATTGCACTTATAGTTTCTGGTGGACATACAGAACTGATTTACATGAAAAATCATTTAGATTTTGAAGTTATAGGTGAAACGCGCGATGATGCAGTTGGTGAAGCATATGACAAAGTTGCTAGAACAATAGGTTTACCATATCCAGGAGGTCCCGAAGTTGATAGACTTGCACAAATCGGTCAAGACACTTTGAATTTTCCTAGAGTTTGGTTAGAAAAAGACAGCTATGATTTTAGTTTCAGTGGCTTGAAAAGTGCAGTTATTAATACATTGCATAATAAAAAGCAAAAAAATGAAGAAATCATAAAAGAAGATGTTGCGACTAGCTTCCAAAATAGTGTTGTTGAAGTACTTGTTGGCAAAACAATGGCTGCAGTTAAAGACTATGATGTTCAACATTTAATTGTGGCTGGTGGTGTAGCTGCGAATAAAGGTTTACGTCATGCACTAGAACAAAAATCAAATAAATTAGGAATAGATCTTAGTATTCCACCATTAAATTTATGTACAGATAATGCTGCTATGATAGGGTCAGTAGCTCATTTCTTATATGAAAATAATCGCTTTTCAAATATGAAATTAAACGGTAAAAGTTCACTAGATATTGAAGCATTTTAATATACAATAATTTGTAATATTGCACTATAGACGTTATACTCAATGTGATATAAAAAGATTGAGGAGGCGTTGTAAAGTGGAAGTAAATACTTATTTTAATTTTAAAAATAGTATTGAAGCATTAAAGTTCTACGAAGAAAAATTAGGTGCAACGGATATTATGAGAGTTCCGGGTAACCATGAAATGTTTAAAGATGCACCTGATGAATTTAAATTGCCCGAATCTTTTACAATGAACGCGAGTTTTAACTTATTAGGGAAGACATTTTTATGTAGTGACACTTGGCAAAATAAAGATATCAATAACGAAGGCGCTCAAGCATGTTTTCAGTTTAATTATAACGATGAAGAAGATAGAGCAGCTGTCATCGAATTGTTTAAGAAAGCAGAAGAAGCGGGTTGTAAAATTGATATGCCTTTAAACGAGGTAGAGTGGTCACCACTGTTTGGTTCATTCCAAGATCCATTTGGTATAACTTGGATGGTAAATGCATATACAGAATAGGAAAGGGAGCGGGACAGAAATCTAATTTGTATAAAAAGATTTCGTAGTCCCGCCCCAGCAAGGATGACTAGAGTTGAAAAAGGTTGGTACAAACGCATTTCAATCCAGTCATCTACTGCCAAGATACTACAAAAGACTGAGACATTACATTATGTCCCAGTCTTTTCTATTTACGTGCATATTTGCCTTCACTATTCGTATAGTCAGTATAATCTTTTATACGTTGATCATATTCTTCTTTAGTTATAATTTTATGTTTCAATAGTTCCTTAGCTTTCGTTGTATAATTTTCAATGTTAGATTGTTTCATAAATCATCATCCCTTCTGTAGCATACACAAGACCAATTAATCAATGAAATTTAACTCTAAGCACATCATTAACTTCAAAATAAAAGTAGAATTTATAACTAAAGTCTATAAACAAGAAAATTGGTTACATAAATTATAAGTCTAATTTGATATTAAATCTAGCCTAATTGATAAATATATTATTATTTTAGTTATTTCAACATTTAGAATTTAAAATATTTACAAAAATTACATGAAGGTCACGTATTCATCATAAAGTCAATACAGAACATTTGTACTTGTGCACAAGTTAACCACATTTTGTGGATAACATTAGTATAAGTTTTTAAATGATTGTGGATAAGATTCTTGGTTTAGATTGATTTTTTACATTTTACCTGTGTATAACTAGGATAACTTTGTGGATTACTTGAAAAATAAGACTTTTTGATGTGTATAAAGATGTGTTTAATTATTACAGAAAAAACGACTGAGGTGTAAAATTTACCTCAGTCGTTTTTTGTTAATTTAATTTACTTTCAAGTTCTTCCCATTTTTCCATGTTTTCTTCGAGCAAACGTTCTGCTTCAACTCGTAAGTTATTGATTTCATTGCTTTTTTCAATATCATTAAATATCTGTGGTAACGTAAGTTGATGCTCATAATCAGAGATTTGTTCTTCATATGTGGAAATATTATTTTCAATTTCTTCTAACTGTCTTTCAAGTTTACGTTTTTCTTTTTTTAGTTGTTTTTGATTTGCGTAATATTGATCGTCTTTAGGCGTTTCAGTAGATTGGATGTCTTCTTGTTCATAACGACTAATAGCTTCACGTTGTTCAAGTTTTTCTAAATAATATTGGTAATCGCCTCTAAATAATTCATTTCCATTTTGTGTGATGTGGAAAATACTATTTGCTAGTTCGTTAATAAAATAACGGTCATGTGATACAAAGAGTAGTGTACCTTCAAAATTTTGCAAAGCTTGTTCCAACATTTCTTTAGAATCGATATCTAAGTGGTTGGTAGGTTCATCTAATATGAGTACATTGTTTTTTTCTAACATGAGTAAAGCGAGTTGAAGTCTGGCTTTTTCCCCACCAGATAAATCATTAATGACTTTTTTTACTTCTTCTTGAGTAAATAAAAATCTACCTAAAATTGTTCGAATATCTTTCTCAGGCATATGTGAATATTGATTCCAAACATAGTCTAAGATTGTCATATTAGAAGTGAATTCTGCTTGTTTTTGGTCGTAATAACCAATTTGAATATTAGAACCATAAACAATATTACCGCCTAAAGCAGGTATTTTTTGAGCTATTGTTTTAATCAACGTAGATTTACCAATACCATTTGGACCAATTATCGCAATTCGATCATGTCGTTTAACTTCTAAGTTGATAGGTGGTGTAATGCTTTTAGAATAACCAATATCCAAATTTTGAACTTTAAGTACATCTTCACCAGTAGCTCTGTTTATTTCGAAATTGATTTGTGCACTTTTAGCATCAAGTCTTGGCTTTTCGATTCTTTCCATTCTTTCTAATACTTTACGACGACTTTTTGCCATGCCACTTGTCGAAGCACGTGTAATATTTTTTTCGACAAACGTTTCTAACTTTTTAATTTCACTTTGTTGTCTTTCATATTCAGCCATGACTTTTTCGTAATGTGCATCTCGTTCTTTTAAGAATTTACTATAATTACCGACATACTTTTTAACAGAACCTAAAGCGACATCATAAACTTGATTGACTATTTTATCTAAGAAATATCTGTCATGACTGATGATAACGATCGCGCCTTTAAAGTGTGTTAAATAATTCTCTAGCCATTCAGTCGTTTCCATATCTAAATGGTTAGTAGGTTCATCGAGTAACAGTAAATCAGGCTCACTTAATAACATTTGAGCCATAGATAATCTTGTTTTTTGGCCACCGCTAAACGATTGAATTTGTCTATCAAAGTCAGATTCTTTAAAATCCAAACCTGTTAATACGGTCTTAATTTTACTTTCGTAATTATAGCCGTCCATTAATTCATATTGATTGGATAACGCTTCGTATTGTGACAATTTTTCTTTATATAAATCTTGTTCATACGCATCAGCATGAATACTTAACCAATCTGTTAAAGTATTCATTTTATCTTCAATATTGATAACGTCTTTAAATGGTTTTTTCATTTCATTCATAACAGTGTCATAAGAATCTAATGTCATTTGTTGAGTAAGGTATCCCATCGTCACTTGTTTACCTTTAGAAATATTTCCTTCATCATACGATTCAACACCAGCAATGATTTTCATTAATGTTGTTTTTCCCGCGCCATTTCTACCGACAATGGCGATTCTTTCACCGGTTTTTACTTCGAAATCTACATCAGAGAAAATAACTTCTCCATCATAAGATTTCTCTAATTTATTTATTTGTAAAAGTATCATGTTTACACCTCTCTATTAGTTATTATTTTACATGAAAACGAGAGATAATTGTATGTAAATCACATACAATATTTATATAGTTATTTTATGTGAAGTTTGTTATAATTAAGCCATTAGATGTGAACGCAATCACATTATTTTATATTGGAAAAGGTGAGGATTTTGGCAAAGAATGATGTGAAGATCCCTAAAGCAACTTTGAAACGTTTGCCTCTTTATTATAGATTTGTTAGCACATTGCATAATTCTGGCGTAGATCGTGTTTCATCGAAAGAATTAAGTGAAGGACTTAAAATTGATTCAGCTACCATTCGTCGAGATTTTTCGTATTTTGGTGAATTAGGTAAAAAGGGTTATGGTTACAATATTAGTTATTTACTTAAATTTTTTAGAACAACGCTTGAACAAGATGATATGACTAAAGTCGCAATCGTTGGTGTTGGTAATTTAGGTACTGCACTTGTGAATTATAACTTTACTGTTAATGATAGAATGCAAATTGTAGCTGCTTTTGATCAATCAGAAGATATCATTGGAAGTATGGTTGGTAAATTAACTGTGGATAGTATGGATGATTTTGAAAAGGTAGTTGAAGAAGTAGGTATACAAGTTGTAATATTAACAGTACCACAACAAGCAGCTCAAAAAGTTGCGGATCGTATAACATCTTCGGGTATTACTGGTATTTTGAATTTTACACCTCAAAGAATTAATGTACCTGAGAAAGTGCAGGTTCATCATATAGATTTAGGAATTGAATTACAATCTTTAATCTTCTTTATGAAGAATCAATAGGAGGGTATCAAATGGAAGCTTTAATGTTTATTAACACACTTGGTATTTCAGGACCAGTCAGTTTATTATTTATAGGGGTAGTTGCATTAATCATATTTGGACCAAAGAAATTACCACAATTCGGTAGAGCAATGGGTTCAACTTTGAAAGAATTTAAAGATGCGACTGATGGCATGACAAACTTTGATGAGAAGAAAAGCACTCCAGAAGATAGCAAAGATAAAGAAGTTAAATAGAATTTTATTTAACAGATGTTCCCATGTATGTGGCGGGTTTCCTGCCACATCTTTTTTAGATTGGAGGTAAGACGGTGGATAAAGACAATTTAACATTTGTCGAACACTTAGAAGAACTTCGTGGACGTATTATGATTATTGCATATTTCCTTGTTGGTGGTCTCATCGTTGGTTTTTTCGTAGCTAAACCAGTTATTTTTTATATAACAAATGATGACTTTACACAAACATTAGAACTCAATGCATTTAGAATAACGGATCCATTAACGATATACATAACAATGATAATTGTGATTGCATTTATCATAGTATCGCCTGTTATTTTATACGAATTATGGGCATTTATATCTCCAGGTTTACATCCGAAAGAACAAAAAGTGACATTAAGTTATATACCATTTAGTTTGATTTTATTTGTAGGTGGTTTATTATTCTCATACTTTGTGATTTTTCCGTATTTAATTTCATTCACAATGGGATTAGCTGATGATATGGGGATTAAGCAAACAATCGGGATTAAAGAGTACTTTAGTGAAATGTTTAAATTTACAATACCATTCGGTTTTGTCTTTCAATTACCAATTTTATTACTATTTTTAACGCGATTAGGTATCGTTACACCGATGTTTTTAAAGAAAAATAGAAAATATGCGTATTTTATTTTACTTGTTGTGGCTGCGTTAATCGCACCACCTGACTTTATGACACATATGTTGTTTACATTACCAATGATTTTACTTTATGAAATCAGTATTGTTATTTCAAAAATAGGCTATAAAAAATATTTAAAAGCAGAGCAAAAATTAATGGAAGAAGAACTGGGGATGGATCAAGAAGATAAAGAGCAGCTGTAGTTTAATGCTATAGCTGTTTTTTTATTGAATTGTCTGATATTTGTAATCAAATGTTAACTTGAATATGTTTTGTATATGATATATTATTATTCCTATCATTGTAATAGGAATAAGGAGTTGTTTATATGGTTTGGATGATTATAAGTGGCCTTATAGTCGGAATATTACTTGGCTTTGTTATGCAAAGAACACGTTTTTGTTTAACAGGCGGGTTTAGAGATATGTATGTACAGAAAAATAATAAAATGTTTTATGCTTTATTAATCGCGATTTCTATTCAAAGCATTGGATTATTTACACTAGTAGGATTAGGCGTATTTAAGTTAGAAGCAGCAACATTTCCATTAGTAGGTACGATATTTGGATCATTTGTATTTGGTATCGGAATTATCTTAGCTGGTGGATGTGCGACTGGTACTTGGTACAGAGCAGGCGAGGGTTTAATTGGTAGCTGGATAGCCTTAGTATTATACGGTGTAACAGCAGCAATTATGAAATCTGGTCCATTAAATCCTGTTCAAGAAAAAATTAATTCATATAGTGTCGTTAACTCTAATATGGCAGAAACACTTAATGTACCTGTATGGGTATTGATTGCTATTTTAGTTATTGTTACAGTTTATTTTGTGACAAAAACATTAAAAAAACCAAAAGTAGCAATTCCTCAATTAAAACAAAAATATACAGGCATTCGTCATATCTTATTTGAAAAAAGATATCACCCGTTTGCAGCTGCAATTGCAGTAGGAATAATAGCATTAATTGCTTGGCCAATGAGTGCTTCAACAGGAAGAATTGCTGGCCTTGGTATTACAACACCTTCAGCAAATATCGTGCAATACTTAGTTACAGGTGATGCTTCATTAATAAACTGGGGCGTATTTTTAGTACTTGGTATATTTATCGGTTCATATATTGCTGCAAAAGGTTCAAGAGAATTCAAATGGAGAATGCCAGATACTAAAACAATAAGAAACAGTGTTATCGGTGGTGCTTGTATGGGTGTTGGTGCATCATTAGCAGGCGGATGTTCAATCGGTAATGGTTTAGTTTCAACTGCAACAATGAGTTGGCAAGGTTGGGTTGCATTACCATCAATGATCGTTGGTGCATGGTTTATGAGTTATTTCATTTTTGTTAAACCTAGAAAAGCAAGACAAACTAAGACACAAGTAAGCACACAAAGTATTTAATAAAAGGAGTCAATATATATGGTACATGAATTAGGTACAGTAGGAATGGTATGTCCGTTCCCATTAATTGAAGCACAAAATAAAATGGATGAATTACAAGTAGGCGAACAATTGAAAATTGATTTTGATTGCACGCAAGCGACAGAAGCACTTCCAAATTGGGCAGCAGAGAATGGTTATCCAGTTACGAATTATGAACAACTTGGAGATGCTTCATGGACAATAACGGTTGAAAAACAATAAATTACATTTAACCTAGAAACAAAGCTAAATGTCTTTGTTTCTAGGTTTTTTTGATTAAAATTGTATTTTATTTATAAAGAATTGGAAACGGTTTTATGATAGAATAAATGACTGAGAGGTGTATACATGAAGACGATTAAAGATATTGCTAATATGGCAGGTGTTTCTAAAAGTACAGTTTCTAGATATTTAAATGGTGGCTCAATTAGTAAAAGTACTAAAGAAAAAATACATAGAGTAGTAGAAGAAACTGGATATAAACCGAATCAATTTGCTCAAAGTTTAAAGGCTAAGAGAACGGGGCTGATCGGTGCTATTGTACCAAGGTTAGATTCATATGCAACAACTGAAACGTTAAAAGGTATTGAAACAACTTTACTTAAACAAAATGTTCAAACAATGATTGTGAATACAGATTTATCAAAAGATAGAGAAATTGATTCTATTTATATGTTAGCTAAGAGAAAAGTGGATGGCATTATTTTGATGGCAACTAACATTTCTGAAGAACATATGAAAGCAATTGAGTCAGTTGAATGCCCGATTGTTATTGTTGGTCAATCACATGAATCACTTTTATCGATAGTTCATGATGATTTCCAAGCAGGTAATCAAGTAGCAGAATGGTTATTGAAACATCAAAAGCACAATATTACATATATCGGTGTTTCTGAACATGATATTGCAGTTGGTAAGACGAGAAAAGAAGGTCTGTTTATTCCACTAATGGATCAAGGCATCAACCCAACATTTATTGAAAGTAGTTTCAGTATAAAAGATGCTCAGATATTAGGTAATGATATTAAGTTGAGAGAAGACGAAGTTATTGTCGCAGCTACTGATAATATAGCTTTAGGTATATACCATACACTTTTAAAAAGAGAAGTTGATATGCCAACGATTATTGGATTTGGCGGAAATAAGATGACAGAAATTGTGGCACCTCATATTGGTACTGTAAAGTTTAACTATTATTTAGCTGGTGAGACAGCTGTTCATGTATTAAATAACAGTATTAATCAAGAAACGGTAGAAAAATTAAATATTATCGGAACACAATTTGAATGGTTAAAAAAATAAGCTTTTCAAGTATGCTAAAATATATATATATTATGGAACCGGTCTAAATCGGATGTAAGGAGAATGATAATGGTAAATTGGACACGAGAAGAAAGATATAAAAAATTATCAGACATATCTGATGAAGCATACAATGAATTAATAGATAAAGTGAATGCGTCAAAATGGCGTCAAACTTTTCATATTCAACCAAAAACAGGGTTGTTAAATGATCCAAATGGTTTGGTTTATCATAATGGCGTTTATCATATATTTCATCAATGGTTTCCGCTTGGTGCCGTTCATGGTTTGAAGTATTGGTATCATTATAAAAGTAAAGATTTACTAGAATTTAAAGATGAGGGAATCGCGTTGGCGCCTGATACAGAATATGATAGTCATGGTGTATATTCGGGTAGTGCATTTGATTATGATGGAAAGTTATATTTAATGTATACGGGAAATGTGCGTAATGAAAATTGGGATCGTAAATCTGTCCAAATGATTGCTGAACAATTAGAAGATGGCACTTTTAAAAAGTTTGATCAACCAGCTATTCCAAACAAGCCAGAAGGATATACTGAACATTTTAGAGACCCTAAGGTATGGTTTGAGAATGGAAAATACTATGCAATATTTGGAATTCAAAGAGAGAATGAAACAGGTACAGCTGTTATATATGAATCTGAAGATATTCAAGATTGGCAATTTAAAGGCGAAATTGAAACACAACTGCAAAACTTTGGTTATATGTGGGAATGTCCAGATTTATTTAAGTTAAATGATAAAGATGTATTTATCTTTTCACCTCAAGGTATTGAAGCGAAAAATAACCAATTCGAGAACATCTATCAATCTGGTTATTTAATTGGTGATTTTGATTTAGATACGTTGAAGTTTGACCACCAAGAATTTGTTGAATTAGACCAAGGATTTGACTTTTACGCACCTCAAACGTTCTTAGATGAACATGGTGACAGAATATTAATTGGTTGGATGGGACTTCCTGAAATAGATTATGCTACTGATGAAGAAGGTTGGGCACATTGTTTAACTATTCCAAGAGTATTAACAATTGAAGATGATAAACTGAAACAAAGACCTATAAAAGCACTTGAAAAATTAAGAACAAATAAAGAAACTGCTGAAGGTTATGCTAATAAGCATTCAGTTAAACTTCACCCATATGAAGGTAAACAGTTTGAATTAATGATTGAGATTCTGGAGAATGAAGCTAGCGAAATATACTTTGATTTAAGGGTATCTAAGAAATGTTCAACGCAAATTATTTATAATAAGCGTTCTAAACAACTAACTTTAGATCGATTTGAAAGTGGTATTGTAAGTGAAGCGGTTGAGAAGACAACTCGTACATCAACTTTAGATAATGATTTAAAAGACCTGAGAATTTATAGTGATACATCTAGTCTAGAAATTTTCGTTAACGATGGTGAAAAAGTATTTACAACGAGAATATTCCCTGATGAAGATGCTGTTAATTTCAGAACTTCTACAGAGTCTGGCCAAGTTTACTTGAAGTTTACGAAATATGACTTACAACTAAATAATTAAACGAATCAAAAACGCTTGTTGTTCTGATACAACAAGCGTTTATTTTAATATCAGTAAATTGTAAGAAATATGAATAAGTTATTACAAAATATTAATTCTGTGTAACATATGGCGTTCAAGCATAGAAAACAAAGAAACATTCCTTTATACTTTAACTATTAATTAATGTAGAGGAGGGGAAGAATTTTTATGAAGATATTTAAAAATGCTATGATTTCAACATTACTATTATCTTCTATGGCATTTGGAGTAGCACACGGGAATAATACAGATGCGATAGAAAGCAATGAATCTAGTACAAAAGATACTTCTCCGAACACAACTCAAGAACAATTGAATCAAAATATAGAAGCACAGCAATCCAAAGAAACTGATTCTAATAGTGAACAAAATAGTAAAACAGAGGAAAGAAGTACTGAACCGAAGTCAGAAGAAAATTCAAGTACAGAGGAACAGTCATCAGAAGAACCAATTAGAGATAAAAAGTCTGAACAAAAATCAGATGAAAAGCCTAGTACAGAAGAACCTAAGACTGATGAAAAGCCAAGTACAGAGGAGCCTACAACAGAAGAACCAAGTACAGAAGAACCAACAACAGAAGAGCCGAGCACTGAAGAACCAAGTACAGAAGAACCAACAACAGAAGAGCCGAGCACTGAAGAACCTTCAAGCAATGATAGCAATCATCAAGATCAAGTACCACCACCGAATCAATCCAATAGTGGGAAACCATCTTCTGAAGAACCTAAAACTAATGAACCAAATTCAAATAGCAATAATGATCAAAATGTAAATCAATATAAACCAACAATGCCGGCATATCCAAATACAAATGAAGTAGGGGATGGATATTACAATCCGCAATACACTGATGAAAAAGCGCCTAAATTTATACCTGGCCATTCAGAAGCATATTATAGTAAATTGGATGAAGATGTGTTAGAGCTTGTAACAAGTAAAGTTGGTAGTAGACCTGATTTAGCACAACCAAAATTTAAAAAGACTAATAAAACGGCAGAAACTACATCTGTAGATGATGATGATACAAAAACAGAAACAACAAAAACAACGACAGAAAGTTTTGAAACAGCTTCTGATCATAAAGATATTTCTAAACCGCTTATCATTGGTATTTCAATCGCAATCGTACTTGTATTAGGATTCATCATATTATTCATAATGCGAAGATTTTCAAAATCATAAATAAAATAAAATAAAAGAGTGTCTGGGACAAATATGTTCTAGACTCTTTTTCATATTTTTAGAAATAGTGAGGCTGAATATTGCAATTGAGGTGCGACAAGCAATGTAGAGGACCTTGTATTTATCAAGACTCACCAAACAAGATAAATAGGCGCTTTGTATATTGCAAGACGCTCCAATCTAGCAACATAGAAGCTCCGTATATTGCTAGACTCCCCAAACAAGCAACATAGAAGTCCCGTATGTTGCAAGACATACCAAACAAGCAACATAGAACCTCACGCTAACATTGATTTTTCCAAGAAAAAAGAGACTGGCACATAATGTAACGTCTCAGTCTCTTCTAGTCATCCTTATCGGGGCGGGATTTATGTCCCGTTCCCACTTTTTTATTAAAATTCACTTTGATCAATATTCTGAGTTGCTTTGTATAATGTTTCTATAATGGATTTTACAGTACCTTTTTCAAATGGAGATTGTAACTGAACAGATGCCATAATATCAATGAATGATTGTGAACCGCCAATTTGACATATTTTTAAGTAATCAGACCATGCTTGCTCTGGATCAGCTTCTTGTTTAATGAAAAATTGCATTGCACAAATTGTCGCTAATGTATAATCAATATAATAAAATGGTGATGCAAAAATATGACCTTGTCTATGCCAGAATGCACCATTTTCAAGATGCTGAATATTGTCATAGTCTACACTTGGGAAGTATTTATTTTCTAAATTTGACCATGCTTTTCTGCGTTCTTCTGAAGAAATGTCTGGATTCTCATAAACAAAGTGTTGGAATTCATCCACTGCTACACCATATGGTAAAAATTTAATATTATCTTCTAAGTGTGCTAATTTAAATTTTTCCGTATCTTGTTTGAAAAATAATGACATCCATGGATAAGTTAAGTATTCCATGCTCATTGAATGAATTTCACATGCTTCTGATGTAGGGAAGTAATATTCTGGAACAGAATACTTCAGACTTTCATATACTTGGAAAGCATGTCCTGCTTCATGTGTCATAACTTCAATATCGCCTTGTGTACCATTAAAGTTTGCAAAGATGAATGGTGATTTAAAATCATTAATGATTGTACAATACCCGCCACTTTCTTTTCCTTTTTTAGCTTCTAAATCAAATAATTGTTTATCAATCATAAAATCTATAAAATGACCAGTTTCTTTAGAACGTTCATGGTACATTTTTTTAGCATTTTTCACCATTTCTTCAGTTGATATTTGTGGTTTTGGCGAACCAGTTTTAAAAGTGAAATTATTATCGTAAGCTTTTAAATTGTCAACACCAATACGTTTTGCATGCTGTGATTTAATATCTTCAGTAATAGGTACGACATGTTCTTTAACTTGCTCTCTAAAAATTTTAACATCAGTTGCGTCGTAACCAATTCTTTGCATTCTATCATAGCCAAGTTGAACAAAGTTCTCGTATCCTAATTTTAAAGCTATTTCATGTCTTGTTTTTACAAGACCATCATAAATACGATCTAAATCCTCTAGATGTTCTGCAAAAAACTGTTCTCTAGCTTTAAATGCATTTTTTCTAATTTCTCTATCTTCGTTGATTAAGTACTTACTGAATTGTGATAAGTTCAAATGTTCACCGTTATATTCAATATCTGCTGACGCAATTAATTTATCATATTCGCTTACTAATTTGTTTTCTTTAACAAGTAAGTCATTAATAGAAGGATTATATGTATTAAGAGCGACTTCTGCTAAAGAAAAAAGTTGTTGTCCAAAATGTGCAATTAAATCATTTTTAAATTTAGATTTTAATAAAGATTGATAGAATAAATGGTCTAAATGTTGTATTTTAGGCATTGTTTCATCAAAGAAATCTCGTTCTTTATTATAGTATTCATCATGTGTATCGATAGATGCTCTTATGTAAGCTAGGTTATAATGCGTATCAGTATGGTTTCTAATCTTATTAATTTCATTAATCGCCTCAATTGCTTCATCGACCGTTTCTGCATTATCGAATTCATTTAATAATGATTTGGTTTGTTTTTCTTTTTCTTCAATATTGATTTGTTCATATTGATAATCTTTAAAAGTTAACGTCATGTTAAAACCTCCCTTAATAAATTTATTATAACATTTCTTTGTTGTAATTTTATTGAAAATTGCGAAAATAAAGGTAAAAGCATATAATATGAAATGAAAAGAGGTGTATATAAATGACTAAAAATAATGAACAATTATCTTTAGAAGTAGCAGCATTAACGAGGAAGACAAAAGAACTTGGAATTCCTATCATGATTGTATTTGAAGGTGTTCCCGCATCAGGTAAGACGAGACTATCAAATGAACTTCTATTAACACTTGATGCTAAATACACACACTTTGTACCGATGAAATCACCTTCAGAAGACGATCTAAGATATCAATTTTTACAGAAGTATTGGATCAGTATACCTTCAAAAGGTGATATCAATATTTATTTTAGAAGTTGGTATGCATATTATATAGAATATCAAGCAAACAAAATAAAGCATTCTATATACAACAAATATCATGCTTTACGAAGACAAATCCAAGACTTTGAAGCTATGGTCCAAGATGATGGCTACGAAATTATTAAGTTTTATATTGAGATTAGCGATAAAAAGAGAAAAGAACATTTAAAAGAAATGAAAGAAAATCCTTTAACAAGTTGGAAAGCACAAGAATACGAAAGTGCCATTAATGATGACGTATATCATAAAGAAATGCATAAAATTTTGAAAGCATCGCCTGATGAATGGGAAATCATTGATTATACAGAAAGAGAAGAAGCTATCAATTTGATGTATAAACATATTATCAATCGGTTGAACAAAGCGATTAAACTTCATAAAAAGAAAGATAAATTAATTGATGGCGATTTTACGGAAGAGTTTAAAACAGACCTATTTGATCAATCAATAGATAAATTAAATAAAAAGACATACAAATCCCTGATAGGTGACTTACAAGATAGATTGAAAGAATTGCAATTTGCATTATACGAAAGAAAAATCCCGTTAATACTAGTATATGAAGGTATGGATGCAGCCGGTAAAGGTGGCAATATTAAAAGAGTTAGAGAAAAATTAGATCCAACCGGTTATGAAGTAAATGCAATAAGCGCCCCAACAGACGTTGAGTTGAATCATCATTACTTATGGAGATTTGCTAAAGATATGCCAAGAAGCGGCCATATTGAAATATTCGATAGAAGTTGGTACGGAAGAGTATTAGTAGAAAGAGTAGAAGGATTTGCTACTAAGAAAGAATGGAAACGTGCCTATGAAGAAATCAATCAATTTGAGAAAATGTGGACAGACGAAGGTGCAATTATCTTGAAATTCTTCTTAACTTTAGATAAAGATGAACAATTAAGAAGATTTAAAGAAAGAGAAGAAACACCAGAAAAACAATGGAAAATTACAGACGAAGATTGGCGAAATAGAGAAAAATGGGATCAATATATCGAAGCAAGTCACGATATGATTAAATTAACAAACACAGATCATGCACCATGGCTTGTCGTACCAGCTGACAATAAAAAATCAGCTAGAATAGAAGTTATTAAATACATTATTAAAAAATGTGAAGAAGTATTATGGGGCGTTAAACAATATTAGAATATGATAGGGACATAATTGTGAGAAATGTCGGTAAGAGGCATTGTTAGGGACAGAATTCAGAGAAATGTCCCTTAATGAGTACACTCTAACTACCGCAAATCGAAATAATGGAAGTTAACCCCCTCCAATTACCATAAAAAATAAGCATATCACTTAAGACTGAGTTCATCAGTTCGGTGATATGCTTATTTTATTTACGCTTAGCTATACATGCTTAAGATTGTATGATAAATCAGTTGTGAAATTTGAGATTGTTTCTCTAATTGTTCGTTTACTTGATCTTTAAATACAATTTGACCTAAAACAACTATACCGTTCATTCCCATATGCGCAATCATTGGTACGATGATACGTTTCGTTAATACATAAAGTCCACTAAATACAGTTCCCATTACAACATATATTAATGTATGTTCTGGATCTGAATGTGCTAATGAAAAGATAAAAGAACTAACTAATACTGCTACGATAAAGCTTAACCACTTAGGTGCTTTGATCATATTGTATATCTCTCCGAAAATTAATTTACGGAATATTAATTCTTCTAATATTGGACCTGCTAATACGATATAAATGATTAATATATGTGATTGTTGTGCAATCTTCATGAGATTTTGAGTATTGCCACTTTCTACTGGTTGATTAAATATATATGTATTAATCAAAGCGGCGATGATTTGTCCAAGCATGGCCATTATAATACCTGCAACACACCAGAAAATCACGTATACCCATGGTTCTTTCTTCTGTTGTTCTAATCGAGTTGGATTTTTAATATTTGAGTTCATATACCATAATAATAAAACAGTAATGATAGCTGTTGTTGCCATCCAAGTTAAGCTGATTTCTAATCTTGTGACTTTAGATAATCCTGAATCAGCGTATAAACTATTTGGAATAATTGCGATTGTTTGTACAACACCAAATAGTAATAGGGTAGCAATATTAACAGTTAATCGATTAAATTGCATTTTCAATTCCTCCAAAAATAAACATGTAAACATTGTACCTTATTTAGCAGAAAAAGAGAAAAATTTAAGTTATATTGCTTGTAATTTTGACCAAATTTGATTATTATAAAAATGTAGTTAGCACTTAAGTATAAAGAGTGCTAACATTATTAGCGCCAAGGAGGATTTTATAAATGTTAAAACCATTGGGAGATAGAATTATTATTGAGAAAACAGAAACAGAACAAACTACAGCTAGCGGGATTGTATTGACAGATTCAGCTAAAGAATCGTCTAACGAAGGAAAAGTTGTTGCTGTTGGACCAGGTAAGCGTCTAGAAGATGGTACAAGACTTACTGTAGATGTTGCTGTAGGTGATCAAGTTGTATATCAACAATACGCAGGAACAGAAGTTAAACGTGATAAAGAAACATATATTATCCTTTCAGAAGATGACATTTTAGCAGTTATTGAATAATTTAGATAATATTTTTGAAGATATTTTATGGAGGTTTTTATAAATGGCTAAAGAACTAAAATTTTCAGAAGACGCTAGACGTTCTATGCTTGCTGGTGTTGATAAATTAGCAAATGCAGTTAAAGTAACTTTAGGACCTAAAGGACGTAACGTCGTTTTAGATAAAAAATTCACTTCACCATTAATCACAAATGATGGTGTTACAATCGCTAAAGAAATTGAATTACAAGATCCATATGAGAATATGGGTGCTAAATTAGTTGCAGAAGTTGCGAACCAAACAAATGATGTTGCAGGTGACGGTACAACTACAGCAACTGTCTTAGCTCAAGCGATGATTCAAGAAGGTTTAAAAAACGTAACAAGTGGTGCAAATCCAGTTGGTATTCGTGAAGGTATTGATAAAGCAGTTAAAGTAGCTTTAGAAGAATTACACAATATCTCACAACCAGTTGAGAAAAAAGAAGAAATTGCACAAGTTGGTTCTATTTCTGCTGCTGATGAAGAAATTGGTAAATTTATTTCAGAAGCAATGGAAAAAGTAGGTAATGACGGTGTTATTACTATTGAAGAATCTAAAGGATTCAGCACAGAATTAGAAGTTGTTGAAGGTATGCAATTTGATAGAGGATATACTTCACCATATATGGTGACAGATTCAGACAAAATGACTGCTGAATTAGAAAATCCTTACATCTTAATTACAGATAAAAAGATTTCTTCATTCCAAGATATTTTACCTATCTTAGAAAAAATCTTACAAACAAATAGACCAATTTTAATTGTTGCTGACGATGTTGATGGTGATGCATTAACAAACTTAGTATTAAACAGATTACGTGGTACATTCACAGCAGTAGCAGTTAAAGCGCCTGGATTTGGTGACCGTCGTAAAGCAATGTTAGATGATTTAGCAATTTTAACTGGTGGTCAAGTGATTACTGATGACTTAGGTTTAGATTTAAAAGAAACAACTCTAGATATGCTTGGTGAAGCAGGTAAAGTTCAAGTTACTAAAGATGACACTACAATTGTTGAAGGTCAAGGTGACTCAGTAAATATCGACGCTCGTGTTGGTCAAATTAAAGCTCAAATTGAAGAAACAACTTCAGACTTTGATCGTACGAAATTACAAGAACGCTTAGCTAAATTAGCAGGTGGCGTTGCAGTTATTAAAGTAGGTGCTGCAACTGAAACAGAATTAAAAGAACGTAAATTAAGAATTGAAGATGCTTTAAACTCTACACGTGCTGCAGTTGAAGAAGGTATAGTAGCAGGTGGTGGTACAGCATTAGTATCTATTTATAATAAAGTAGCTGAAGTTGAAGCAAAAGGCGATGTACAAACTGGTGTGAACATTGTGTTGAAAGCTCTTGAAGCACCATTACGTCAAATCGTTGAAAATGCTGGCTTAGAAGGATCAATTATAGTTGAAAAACTTAAAAATGCTGATGAAGGTATTGGTTACAATGCAGCAACAGATGAATGGGTAAATATGTTAGACGCAGGTATTGTCGATCCAACAAAAGTTACACGTTCAGCATTACAAAATGCAGCATCTGTAGCAGCAATGTTCTTAACTACTGAAGCAGTAGTAGCAGACATTCCAGAAGAAGAACCAGCAGCACCAGATATGGGCGGCATGGGCGGAATGCCAGGTATGATGTAATTCGGTAAATATAACCGACATTACAAATTAAGAGATATGTCTAATCCCCTTTCTAAATGGTATTAAACCATATGGAAAGGGGATTTTTATGTTAAAATGAATCTAATTTGTATTAAAGGAGTAGAAAATATGATTAGACCTGCTGTTAAAGAAGATGCGAAAAAACTAAGTGAGTTAATGTTTATGATTTGGCATGATATGGAACTACCTTTAGTTGTTCAAAATGATAAGGAAACTGTTTTAAGATTACTTGAACAAGCGAGTGTTGAGAGTGAATATAGAAACCATTATAAACATAGTCAGGTATATGAAGTCGATGGTGAAGTAGCAGGTTTTCTTAATTGCTATAGTGGTACTGACGAAAAACAACTTGAAGAAAATTGGTACAATATTGCATTTAAAGATTCTTTTAAATTAGAAGGAACGCCGTTACCTGAACATGAAGCGGATAATGGTGATTTATATATTGATTCAGTTGCGGTCTTTTCAGAATATAGAGGTAGAGGTATTGCTTCTAAACTTATAGAAGATGCTTTTGAACGAGCTAAAGAAAGAGGATTTAAGCAAGTATCATTAAATTGTGAATTTGATAATGAAGGTGCAATGAAATTATATGAGAAACTTGGTTTCAAGCCATCATATGTTCGAAAACTAAGTGGACATGACTACAAATATATGATTAAACATTTATAGTAAACTAAAAAATTAACATCGGTTAAAATATTAGCCGATGTTACTTTTATTTTTCTCAATATCAAGCAAGATTTCTTTTCGTTCTATGCCACTGGAATATCCACCAATTGAACCATCAGCAGCTATCACACGATGACAAGGTACAAGAATCGTAATAAAATTCTTACCATTTGCATTAGCGACAGCACGAAAAGCAGTAGGTTTACCAATATTTTCAGCTAACTGCTTATAAGATATCGTCACGCCAAATGGAATATCACATAAAGCACGCCACACTTTTTGTTGAAAAGGTGTACCAAAATTAAAATGTATAGGTGTTGTAAAATTAGAAAGATTACCTTCAAAATAAAGAATCAATTCCTCTTCAAGCTTATCTAAAACATGATTACTTTCATCATTAATTTCTGAATTAAGTTGTTTACGTACAATTTGTAACTCTTCTTCTAACGAAGGTTTATTCGTAAAATGTAACATTAATAAGTACTCATTATTAGCAATTGCTAACATTTCACCAGCACTCGTTTGAATTAACTTTTGGTATAAAGCCATAATCATCACTCCTAATGAAAGTTTAACATATAGACAACTCATACTTTATGAATTTGAATAAAAATATATGTTCATATACAATTATGGTAATAAGTTTGAAAGGGTGATGTATTATGATGGATTTAAATCAATTGTTTCTTGTTAACTTAAGTATGGGTGGCCATAATTCCTAATTTATATAAATGGGGAGTTAAATGAAAATAGAACAATTAGGTATTAAAGAAGAACAATTATCATATTATAAGAATAATTTTAGTGATGAATTTAAAATTGGAAGAATATCTTTCGTCTCTAAAAATCATTTTAAAGTCATAACAACCACAAGTCAGTATAAAGCAGAGATTACACAAAAATTAGTTAATCAAAATTTGATACCTGCTATAGGAGACTGGGTTGTCGTTAATGAACTAAATGATTTTAAATTGATAATTGATATATTACCAAGAACTAGTGAGCTAAAACGGCAATCTAAAAAACATGAATCACTTGACCAATATATAGCAACGAATATTGATGAAGTGTTTATTGTAATGGGACTAGATGGCGACTTTAATTTAAACAGGTTAGAAAGATATGCGATTCAAATTAAAGAAAGTGGTGCCTTGCCTGTTATCATTTTGAATAAGTTTGACATTATTGATGATTACAAAGAAAAAGTTCAATTAGTCAATAGGAGATTAAGTAATGTCCCTATTATCACTACTAGTGTGATTAAAAATATCAATATGGATCAAATTAAGAAAAGGTTCTATGAAGGTATGACTGCAACACTAGTAGGGTCGTCAGGTGTTGGAAAATCGAGTATAGCAAATTATTTAGTTGGCAAAGATATTTTAAAAACTCATTCAACAAGAGAAGATGATCAAAAAGGTAGACATACAACAACACATAGAGGTTTGTATTTGATTCAGCCTACCGGTGTAATAATTGATACACCTGGAATGA
This sequence comes from Mammaliicoccus sp. P-M58, assembly GCF_022386165.1. Lineage (NCBI taxonomy): Bacteria > Bacillati > Bacillota > Bacilli > Caryophanales > Staphylococcaceae > Mammaliicoccus > Mammaliicoccus sp. P-M58. The sequence continues at coordinate 114,982 of NZ_JAJNJI010000007.1, read as the reverse complement.
GAAGCTTAGGGCTATCAGTTGACCAAGATAATATAATAGACAGTTTTGAGGATATTAAATTACTCTCCCAAAATTGTAAGTTTAGTGATTGTAAACATGAGACTGAACCTGGGTGTAAAGTTCAAGAAGCTTTAAAAAATGGTGATTTAGATATAAGTCAATATAACAACTATCTAAAACTTAAAAAAGAAATTGCTTATAACAATTCGAAAGTATCAAAAAAAGCGGCTTCTGAAAAGAAAAAACAATGGAAATCATTAACTAAAATGAATAGAAATAAACCAAAATATTAAACGAACTATTAAACAGAATTCTTCAATAGAGGATTTCTGTTTTTTTATTATGTTAAAGGTACAGTCATTTCACCAGCATTCGTTTAAATTAACTTTTGATATAAAGCCATAATCATCACTCCTAAAGAGAGTGTAACATTTAAAAATTTGATTGACTTTAGATTACTAAATGATAATATAATAATTAAACAGATGAGTTTAGTCGGAATTAAGGGAGGCGTTTTTATGAAAAGATACATATTTTTAGCTTTGACACTTATTTTATCAGTTGTGGTAGCAGCTTGTGGAAATAATGATGACAAAGAAAAGAAAGAAATTACTATTGCTACATCACCGGGACCTTATAGTGAGTTGTTTTTGAAAGGTATTAAACCTGAACTAGAGAAGAAAGGTTATACTGTTAAAGATAAAGACTTCACTGAATTACTACAAGCTGATGTTGCTTTGCAAGAAGGTAGTGTGGATGTTAACGTTGATCAACATAAAGCGTATATGGATACGTTTAATAAAGAAAGAGATGCTGATTTAACGAATATTACTAAAATACCAACAGTGCCTGCACAAATTTTCTCTAATAAAAATAAAGATCTTAAAGGTATTAAAAAAGGAGATACAATAGCTATACCACAAGATCCATCAAATGCAGCAAGAGCGTATCGTTTATTAGAAAAAGCAGGCTGGATTAAATTAAATGCAGATAAAAATGATATTAAAATTACGAAGAAAGATATTTCTGATAATCCTAAGAACCTTAATATTAAAACGATGGACTCAGCTAATATACCTAGAATTTTAGACGAAGTTGATTATGCAGTTATTCCAGGATCAATTGTTTACGCTTCGAAGGTTGACCCATCTAAAGGACTTCTAAAAGAAGATTTAGTAGAAGATTTATATTTACAAGTTGTCGTAGATAGTAAAAACAAAGATGCTAAATGGGTTAAAGATATTAAAGAGGCGTATCAATCAAAAGGATTTAAGAAAGTGTTAGATAAAGAAAATAAAGATGATTATTGGAAAATACCAAAACAATCATAATATAAATATAGAGACTGGGACATTACCTTATGTTCCAGTCTCTATATTTTTTTACTTCTTTTTATTAGCTTTTTTGCGGTCGCCATTTCTACTTATAAATGCGGCTACTAAAAATAATATTGATGCGAATGTAAATTGAATGCCTGAGTTGCCGCTTATTTGAATGCCTATTCCAATAATTAAGCAGATTATAGCTAAACCAACGAGAACTTTTGTAATTGTAGACATATGTTTTGCTCCTTTACTTAATTTATTATATCAATTATTTATTTGTTATCCAAAAAGGGATGATTTTCTAAAATTAAATGATGAAATTTAGTGAACACACTTTTAATTTTCATAATTCTCGTCTAGTATAGAAGTATCATAACAATGAAAGAGGATGACTTTCTATGAACCCACTAGCATTAGAATTAAATGAACAACTGAAAAAAGAATATCCTGTTGTATTAGATATGCTTTCCGATTTAGGTAAATCTATTTATTATCCAAAGGGTATTTTATCACAATCTGGAGAAGCAAAAGGTACAAAGTATAATGCAACAATCGGTATGGCAACAACTGATGAAGGTATTATGTACACAGATGCTTTATATAACCAATTTGGTGACCAAGATCCAAGTGATATATTCCCATATGCACCGCCACAAGGTGACGAACGTTTACGTACATTATGGCAACAGAAAATTTTAAAAGACAATCCTGATTTAAGTGCTGATGATATTTCTAAACCAGTGGTAACAAATGCGTTAACACATGGCTTATCTTTAGCTGGAGATTTATTTGTAGATGCACAAGATACAATTTTATTACCTGAACATAACTGGGGTAACTATAAATTAGCTTTTGGTGTAAGACATAGTGCGAACATTGAAACTTACAAAGCTTTTGAAGAAGATGGCAGTTACACTTTAGAATATTTCAAACATGCTTTAGAACAATATAAAAAAGAAAAAGTTATTCTTGTTTTAAACTTCCCAAATAATCCAACTGGTTATACACCAGTAGTTGAAGAAGTTAAAGAAATGGTTGAAGCTATTAAACAATTAGCTGATAAAGGTACACAAGTGATTACATTAGTTGATGATGCTTATTATGGATTGTTCTTTGAAGATGTTTATAAACAATCTGTCTTTACAGCATTAACAGCGTTAAATCACGAAAATATTATGCCAGTTAAAGTTGATGGCGCAACTAAAGAATACTTCTCATGGGGCTTCCGTGTTGGTTTCTTAACATTTGGTAGTCAAAATGATGTTGTTAAAGATGTATTAGTTGCTAAATTAAAAGGATTAATTAGAAGTAACTTATCAAGTTGTTCTTTACCAAGCCAAACTGCAATTATTCATGCAATGGAAGATCCTTCTTTCCAAGATCAAGTTGATCATAACGTGAATATTTTAAAAGAAAGATATGAAGTAACTAAAGAAGTCGCTTATCGTGATGAATTTAGATCATTATGGACGCCGTATGCATTTAATTCAGGTTACTTTATGGCACTTAAAGTTTTAGATGTAGACCCTGAACAATTGAGATTACATTTAATTGAGAAGTATCGTATCGGTATTATTGCTTTAAATAAAACAGATATCCGTATTGCGTTTAGCTGTATTGAAAAATCTGATATAGAACATGTATTTGAATCTATTGCTAAAGCAATCAATGACTTAAAATAATAAAATTAAACAGAGTGTGTATATATGATGTGTATACACACTCTGTTTTTTTATGTCTTAAAACGCTGATTTATAAGATTTTTGATGAATGAGTTTGACAAATATGTATATAGTGTATATACTGTTTATACACAGTTGGAGAGAGGGAGGTTAAACATGAAGATTCTACTTCAAAATAATAGTAATCAACCAATTTACGAACAGATTAAAGAACAAATCAAAGCACAAATATTACAAGGTAAAGTAGAACCGGGTGCTTCATTACCTTCTATGAGAGAGTTAGCAAGTGATTTAGGTGTCAGTTTAATAACAACTAAACGTGCATATGTTGATTTAGAACAAGAGCAATTTGTCACTACAATAAGAGGGAAAGGTACTTTTGTAAAATCACAAGATCCCTCAATCATGAAAGAAAAACAATTTATTGTCATAGAGGATTTAGCAAGAGATTTAACTAAACAAGCAAAGTTAATCGGAATGGATGTTAAAGAACTCAATGAAATCGTTAATTTGATTTATGAGGAAGGTGAATAAAATGGACAATGCGATAGACGTTAAAAATCTAAATTTTAGTCATAAAAATCTTAAATTATCAGATGTTAATTTTGAAGTACGTAAAGGTTATGTAACAGGATTTATTGGTGCGAATGGTGCTGGTAAAACTACTATTATTCGTATAATTATGGGTCTTCTTAAAGAACAAAGTGGAGATTTAAAGATACTTGGAGAATATTTAAGTGAGAATCCAGTTGAAATTAAAAATAAAATCGGCTTTGTCTATTCTGAATTATATATGTATGAAAACTGGAATATTAAAACAATCGAGAAAGTTGTCAGTAAATATTATAAACAATGGGACCACGATGTATTTGAAGGTTATATTAAAGAATTTAAATTACCTTATAAACAAAAAATTAAGCAATTTTCAACAGGTATGAAAATGAAATTGTCGTTAGCAATTGCATTAAGTCACCATGCTGAACTATACATTCTAGATGAACCAACTGCAGGACTTGATCCGGTCATACGTAATGAAGTGCTTGAAATTTTACAAAGAGAGTTAATAGATGAAGAAAAAACAATCTTTTTCTCTACACATATTATTTCAGATTTAGAGAAAATCGCTGATTATATTGTCTATTTGAAAAATGGATCCATTGTTATTAATGAAAGTGTAGAAGATTTAACGGATGGTTATCGAATCATCAAAGGAGACAAATCCATACTTGATGATGAATTAAGATCGTTATTAATCAGTGTGAAAGAAACGAATACAGGTTTCTCAGGATTAACAAGACAAAGCTCTGTATTTGTTGAGTTATTTGGAAATGAAGTAGTCGTTGAAACACCATCAATAGAGGATATTATGGTAAGAATTGAGAAAGATCAATTCGATAAGGAAGTGGTATAAATGAAAGCTGTTTTCTACCGGAACTTTCAATATGAGAAGGGGTATTACTTACTTTATTTAATCTGCTTCGGATTAGTATTTATAACGAAGTTTACTGTATCTTTTCAAAATATAGAACTCATGAATGTATTAGCGGTATATTTTGTCGCAGTCGTTTCAGTTCACAGTATTAATCATGCGATATTTTTAAATAAACAAAGTAGTCAAATCTTTTATATGAGTTTACCAATCTCTAAAATTGATATTGTAAAAGGGCATTATTTATATAACTTATTAGTAACAGGTATTTCATTTATCATGATTATGGTCATAGCAGTCGTAAAACAAGACACAATATTTTTACAAGCTGGGTTATTTATTGTAGCAACGAATTTATTTACGTTAAGCCTCGTTTATCCAACATTTGCACATTTAAATATTAATCAATTTGGTGCTTGGATATTAGTTGCTATGTACGGCATATTTACAATGTTTTACTTTGGTATATATTCAAATCGACAATATCAATTTGCTGAAGTTTTAGGTTGGAAAATATTTTTATACTATTCACCAGCAATCATATTGTTAATCGTTGCAATCATATGGTCGATTCAGTTTAGTAGAGCTATCAAACAAGCTAAACAAAATCAAATTACGGTTTATGGAGGTATAAAATGAAGGCAATCTTATATAGAAACTTAATTTTATCAAAATCATACCTATATATAATGTTGGCTACAGCATTGTTACTACCAATAATAGTCATATTACCAATTGATGGTTTTATTAAAATAGCTATTTTAGGCATACTCGTCGTTATGATTCATATTGTGTTCTTAGTGCCAATGTATTTTCTATTTAATAGAATCAATAAAAATCATTCTGAATATACATTTTTAAGTTTGCCTGTAAAGCAATCAACAGTTGTTAATGCTCATTATTTAACAGGATTAATATTTATTTTATTCACACAATTACTACTTGGTTTATTTACGATTGTTGCTTTTTTAATACAAGAACCTGCCATGGAAGTCTCATATGATATTTCAGGCATGTGTTTAAGCATTGCAGGGAATTTGTTGACGATCAGTTTAATCTTGCCATTTGCTGAGTATAAAAGATTAATCAAAATTCCTATTATATTTTGGATGATTATAGTCGGTGCAATTGTACCAAACTCAATACAGTTTATAGATTATGTGCTTAAATTCTTTTCTATACAATCGCATATATTTAAGATACATGATATGTCAATATTCTTAGGCTGTTCCATCATTCTATTTATCGTAAGTTATATCATTTCAATCAATAAATCGCGAAAACATGAAATTACAATTTAAAGGAGAGGTGAATAATCGTGAAATTAAATAATATACAAAAGTATTACGGTAAGCAACATATCCTCAAGAATATTAACTTTGATTTTGGGGATAGCCAAATTGTAGGATTAATCGGGAAAAATGGTGTAGGTAAAACAACATTAATGAAAATTATGAACCAGAATATTATGAAATATGAAGGGACTTTCAAGAAAGAAAATAGGGACAAAGTGGGTTATTTAATAGAAAACCCGAAATTATATTTAAATAAAACAGGCTATTATAATTTAAACTTCTTTAGAAATGTATTAGGGACAAATGTAGATGATGATTATATCAATATGTTAATCGAGTCATTTGGCATTAAGCCTTATATCAACAAAAAAGTAAAAAAATATTCAATGGGAATGAAGCAGAAGCTATCTATTGCAGTAGCACTTATGAATAAACCACAATATTTAATTTTAGATGAACCGACAAACGGGATGGATCCAGACGGTTCGATTGATGTCTTAAAAACTTTAGAAAAAGTAAGTAAAGATTTGAATATTAAAGTACTCATTTCAAGTCATAAGTTAGAAGATATTGAATTAATATGTGATAGAACAGTATTTATGAAAGATGGTGCGATTGTTGAAGATTACGATATGAAAGCTCAATCTAAAGACGTGACCAAATTTATCTTTGACCATTCAAGCTATAATGAAGCACTTAATCTTCTTACGATGAATTACAAAGTGGTAACAAGTAATAAACAAGAATCGATTATTTCAGTTGAAGCACTACAAGATTATCAAGAAGTGTTAAAAGCGTTAAGCGCTCAAAATATTTATCCTAAGTTTATTCAAAATAATAAAACGACTTTAAGAGATCAATACTTTAATATTAACAAAGGAGTTGAAGTATCATGAATATCGCTCAACATGTAAAATATGATTTAACGAGAATATTTAAAAGTCCATTAGGCTATTTAGGATTTCTCATTTCATTGTTTCCAGGAATAGCCATCATGATTTCTGTCAAAACGTTAGATGGACCATTTGATGCTCAAGTTGTATTGGCTATGTTCTTCGTATTTGGTGGACTTGTATTATTAATGTTCTCTATTAGAACGATCGTACGTGATATGCAGTATGGTACGATTCAGTTGTTTTTAAATTCTAAAACAAATAGAGTGAAGTATTTATATGGCAAGTTACTATCTATCATTGGCATTGTTATTATATTTACGATTTTAGGTACGCTATTTACATTATTAGCATCAACTATTATCGATGCAGGCGAATTAAGTGTCTCTGACTATTTCAAAATGCTTGGTGAATTTCTACTTATCATGCTATTTTACGGAACATTATTAAATATCCTTAATTTACTTACAGGTAAATCAGCAGTTGTTTATACTACTGCAATCATATTAATATTATTTTTACCTAATATCTTTGATGCATTTATATTTATTCCTGAAATAGGGGGAGATTTATCAAAAATGATGAAATACAATCCTTTAGACTTTTTACCTAAAATATTGAATCAAGGTTTACTAACAATGAAAGTATCACAAATATGGATATCTGTAGCATGTATTGCTGTATTCACGGGTATCAATCATTACATGATAAGAAATAAGAATATTTAATGGTTTATCCCTCATTTCTATGTTAAATTTAACTTATTAGACATAAAAATGAGGGATATTTTTGGGTAAAAAATTTATTAAACATTATATCATTATTGGTATAATATGTATTGTCGCAAGTTTCTTTTTCCACGGTACACCTAGCTCATTAATGATTGGAGCTGGACTAGGATTTTTCTTAACAGCCGTATTAGCGAAGTTTGAAAAAGAAGATAAAGTTGATGAACATCCAGATAAATTAAAAGATAAAAATGAAAAAAAGTAGCTACTACATCTTGTGGTAGTTACTTTTTATGAAATTGAGGGGGTGAATTTATGTTACGTAGTTTACTATTCAAAAAGCTTGAACAAAAAGAGCAAGACATGATTAAGCATTATCAATATTTACATCAATATCCTGAACCTTCATTTAATGAAGTGAAGACTTCACAATATATAGAAGCATTTTATGAAAATAAAGACGTCGTTATACATAAACGTATTGGTGGTAATTACGGACTGATTGTAGAGATTGAAGGCAGTATACCGGGAAGAACAATTGCATTACGAGCAGACTTTGATGCTTTAAATATTACTGAAGATACGGGGTTACCATTTAGTTCTAAAAATAAAGGGTGGATGCATGCTTGTGGGCATGATGCACATACTGCATATTTGTTAATACTTGCGGAATGTTTGATCGAACTTAAAGCGCATTTACCAGGTAAGATTATAATTATCCATCAACATGCCGAAGAGTTAGCACCAGGTGGCGCAATTGACATGATGCAGTCAGGATATTTAAATGGTGTGGATGAAATCTATGGTATTCATTTATTCCCTGATTATACACCCGAAGTTATTTCATATAGAAAAGGTCCAACAATGGGTGGTCGATCATTATTTCACCTTAAAGTTAAAGGAAAAGGTGGTCATGGATCAAGTCCACACCTTGCGAATGATGCAATTATGGCAGCAAGTACTTTCGTAACGAATGTTCAAACCGTTGTATCGAGAAGGCTGAATCCATTTGATATGGGCGTTGTTACGATTAGTTCATTTAATGGTTTAGGATCATTAAATGTTATACAAGATAGTGTGGAATTAGCTGGTGATGTAAGATATATGGAAAGCCGTATAGGTCATCAAATCCATGATGAAATCGAACAGTTAATTAAAGGATTAGAAGATACATTTAATATTCAATGTGAGTTTAAATATGAATTAGATTGTATTCCACTAGTCAATCACTATAAACAAACAGATTATTTGATAGATATTTTGGCAACGAGTCAAGGTGATTATTTTGAATCATTAAAAGAACATGAACAATTAACGAGTTCTGAAGACTTTGCGATATATCTTGAAAAAATACCAGGTACATTTTTCTTTGTCGGATGTAAACCATATGGAATTGATAAAGCACACTTTAACCATAGCCCGAAATTTGTCGTAAATGAAGATGCTTTATTAACGGCGAGTAAAGCATTAGGGGAAGTTGTACTAAACCGATTATCAATAGAATAGCGTTATATTTATAAGAGTTTGGGATTAAAAAAATCCTGAACTCTTTTTTTGTATTTTAAAAAATAAGCAGTAACCGTTTACAAATAATTCGAAAACGTTTACAATAACTTGTATACAAGTATACGAAGTTTGGAGGTATTTTATGAAACATCATTATCATTATCCAAGCGAATGGTTAAAGCATCGTTCAACGGGAGAGCAAGTAGCGAGTGAACTTAGGCTAGCAATTATAAGTAAGATTATAGAAGAAGGCGATAAGTTAAGTGAAAATAAAATTGCTCAACAATTTGAAGTAAGTCGATCGCCAGTAAGAGATGCACTTAAACTCTTGCAACAAGATGGACTTATATCTTTAGAGCGTATGGGAGCAGTAGTTATAGGGTTATCTAATGCTAACCAAAAAGAAATATATGATATTAGGTTGATGTTAGAGTCATTTGTATTTGAAAGATTACAAATTGAAAATAATGATGAAGTGATTAAACAACTGAATAAAATATTAAAAATGATGGCTGTGGCTGTGGAATTTGAAGATGCAGATGAATTCACAAGATTGGATTTACTATTTCATGAATCAATGATTACTGCTATTCACCATCAATACATTGAAATGATATGGCACAATTTAACGCCAGTTATGGAATGTTTAGTTTTAATTTCAATGAGAAAAAGAATGCAGAATGAACCTGAAGATTTTAAAAGAGTCATTCATAACCATAAAGTATATATTGAAGCGATTGAAAATAAAGACAGAAATAAAATGAAAGAAGCATTTCATTTAAATTTCGATGATGTTGATGAACAAATTGATGTCTTGTGGAATTCTCAAACTAATATAGATAGAAAGTAGGATTTTGTAATGAAATATATGATTGGTGTAGATATTGGTACAACGAGTACTAAAGCTGTTATTTATGATAGCGAAGGGAACTTTTTGAAAAAACATAATATAGAATATCCAATGACGACCCATGAAATCGGCGTTGCAGAAGAAAGTCCTGCAGAAATATTCGACGCTGTACTATTTACAGTAAAAAAAGTAATTAGAGAAGTTGGCGCTAAGCCAGAAGAAATCAAATTATTAAGTTTCAGTAGTGCCATGCACAGCTTGATAGCAATGGATAAAAATAATCAGCCATTAACGGAATGTATCACTTGGGCAGATAATAGAGCAAGTGAATACGCAGATAAGATAAATAATGAACATAACGGATTAGAAATATATAAAAGAACTGGTACACCGATTCATCCAATGTCTCCATTATCAAAAATTTATTGGTTAAAACATGAACATGCCGACATATTCAAAAACACTGAGAAATGGATAGATATTAAGACTTATATATTCTATCAATTATTTGAAACATACGTTATGGACCACTCGATTGGTTCAGCGACAGGTATGATGAATTTGAATACATTAAATTGGGATAAAGATGTCTTAAACTTGCTTGAAATTAGTGAAACACAATTACCTGAATTAGTGTCAACAACACATATTATGAAACAAGTTAAAAAGAATTATGCCGATATTATGGGCATAAATGAAGATACACCGATTGTAATAGGCGCTTCAGATGGCGTATTGTCCAATTTAGGTGTTAATAGCTATCGTGAAGGAGAAGTAGCCGTAACGATTGGAACGAGCGGTGCTATTAGAACAATTATTGATAAACCAAAGACAGATGATAAAGGAAGAATATTCTGTTACGTATTAACAGAAGATCATTATTGCATCGGAGGACCGGTGAATAACGGTGGTGTCGTTCTAAGATGGTTAAGAGATGAATTGTTAGCAAGTGAAGTTGAAACAGCTAAAAGACTAGGCGTTGATTCATATGATGTCTTAACTAAGATTGCAAGTAGAGTTAAACCTGGCGCAAATGGTTTGTTATTCCATCCATATTTAGCAGGTGAAAGGGCACCGCTTTGGAATGCGAATGCAAGAGGTAGTTACTTTGGTTTAACACTGTCTCATAAAAAAGAACATATGATACGTGCTGCTTTAGAAGGTGTTCTACTTAATTTATATACAGTGTATCTTGCTTTAATAGAAGTGATGGATAAAGCACCTGAACAAATTAAAGCAACAGGTGGATTTGCTAAGAGTGAAGTATGGCGCCAAATGATGGCAGATATATTTGATACTTCTGTTGAAGTACCAGAAAGTTACGAAAGTTCTTGTTTAGGTGCTTGCATATTAGGATTAAAAGCTATTGGGGAAATAGAGGATTTTGAAGTTTTAAACAAAATGGTCGGTAAAACATATCAACATGAACCTAATCAAGAGAATGTCGATATTTACCAATCGTTAATTCCGATATATATCAATTTAAGTCGTAAATTAAATGAAGAATACGATTTAATTTCAGAATTTCAATCAACACATTCATAAGGAGATGTTTATATGTTTTCAGAAATTGCACCATTATTAATTGTCGCACTCGCAATTGTTATATTATTAGGTTTAATAATGTGGTTAAAACTTAACACATTTGTATCTCTGATTATTACGGCTATGTTAACGGGTATTATGCTTGGAATGCCACTAAGCAAAGTCATCGGTACAATTGAAACAGGTATGGGATCTACACTCGGTCACATTGCTTTAATATTTGGTCTCGGTGCTATGTTAGGTAAGTTACTAGCAGACGGGGGCGGTGCAACTAGAATTGCACATACATTGATTAATAAATTTGGTCAAAAACGTATTCAATGGGCTGTTGTAACAGCATCATTTATTATTGGTATAGCTTTATTCTTCGAAGTAGGGTTAGTATTATTAATTCCGATTGTCTTTACAATTGCTAAAGAGTCTAAAGTTTCAACATTATACTTAGGTATTCCAATGACAGCTGCATTATCTGTTACACATGGATTTTTACCACCTCATCCAGGTCCAGTTATGATCGCTAAAGAATTTGGTGCAGATATTGGTCAAGTATTACTATTCGGCTTTATTGTTGCAATACCAGTAACAATTATTGCAGGTCCTATTTTTACAAGATTTGCGAAAAAAGCTATTCCAGAAGCATTTACTAAGTCAGGTGACTTAGCTTCATTAGGTAAACAAAAAACATTCAATATAGACGAAACACCTAGCTTCGGAATTTCTGCTTTAACAGCTTTATTACCTGTATTCATTATGCTTATTTCTACTATTGTAGATTTATTAACAGGTTCACCAGAAAACCCACAAGGTATTTTAGGATTTATTAGTTTTATTGGTGAAGCGGGTACTGCAATGTTAATTTCAGTATTATTCGCTATTTATTCAATGGGTCTCAAACGAGGATATAAAGTTACAGAAGTTATGGATACATTAACAAATGCCATTTATCCAATCGGTATGATGCTCTTAATCATCGGTGGCGGTGGAGCATTTAAGCAAATATTAATTGATGGTGGCGTAGGTAAAACAGTTGAGTCACTATTTACAGATACTGCAATGTCTCCAATATTATTAGCTTGGATCGTTGCAGCAGTCCTAAGATTAGCATTAGGTTCTGCTACAGTTGCTGCGATATCAACAGTTGGTATTGTTATGCCATTATTAGAATCATCAGATGCTAATTTAGCATTAGTCGTATTAGCAACTGGTGCTGGTAGTGTAATCGCGTCACACGTGAATGATGCAGGTTTCTGGATGTTTAAAGAATATTTCGGTTTAACGATGAAAGAAACATTCTTATCATGGACGCTTCTTGAAACAGTTATATCAGTTTCAGGTATTATCTTTATACTATTTATAAGTCTATTTGTTTAATATATTTAAATATGAATATAAAAACCTCCAAATCTGTTTATTTAAAGATTTGGAGGTTTTGTTATCTGATTTTATGTGATGTTTAATGTGCTTGCATTTCTTTAATTCTTTTAATATCTACTCTAATTAAGAATGAAATCGCTAATGCTACGACAAAGAATGCTGCGAAAATATATAACGTTGCCATGTAACTTTGTGTAACTTCTCTGACAGTTGCCGATATAAAAGGTCCAACTAATCCAGCTGCTGCCCATGCAGTTAATATATAGCCATGTATGGCACCGAGTTGTTTCGTACCAAATATATCACCGATATAAGCGGGAATAGAAGAGAAACCACCGCCATAACAAGAGATGATGATGAATAGAATAATTTGAAATAGCATTGGACTATCAACGATTGGCAACCATAAGAATAATGCGATTTGAATGACAAAGAAAATTGTATAAACATTTGTTCGTCCAATAAAATCAGAAATACTTGCCCAAATGAGACGACCAAGACCATTAAACACACCGATAATGCCAACCATTGTCGCGGCTTGAGTAGGTGTTAAGTTTACAATTTCTTGTGCCATTGGACTTGCTACCGATAAAATCGCTATACCACAAGTAACATTGATAAAGAGCATTAACCATAAATAATAAAACCTTTTAGTTCTGACGGCCTCATTAGCAGACATTTGAACTAAGTCAGGCTTTTTCTTTTTCTCTTTTTGAGGATTAAAACTATTAGGTCTATAATATTCTGGTGGTCTTTCTAAATATAAACTAGAGATCAACATGATGATAAAATATACGACTGCTAAAATGATAAAAGTCGATACAAGATTAAAATGTGTAATGAGAAATTCTATAACTGGACTGGCAATCATTGATGCGAATCCAAATCCCATAATCGCTAATCCTGTAGCCATACCACGTTTATCAGGGAACCATTTCACTAATGTAGATACAGGTGCAATATAACCAATACCAAGCCCAATGCCTGATAATACACCATATCCTAAGTAAAGTAAGGGCAGGCTCTCGACGGAAATAGCATAACTAGAAAGTAACAATCCTGAGATGAAAAATATCGTAGAAACAAGTCCGGATAAACGAGGTCCGAATTTCTCAACGAAATGTCCCATAAAAGCTGCAGAAAGTCCTAAAAATAATATTGCAATACTAAATATTCTTGATACTTCACTTAATGAAAAGCCTAAATCATTTTGAATATGTTTCGTGAATACACTCCATGAATAAACAGATCCTATTGAAATATGTATTCCAACAGCTGCAACAGCAATTAGCCACCTGTTTTTGGTTTTCTTGTTCATCATATTCCCCCTAAAGTAATTGTGTCCAATTGATGTCATTATAGCTAAATTCAGAATATTCAGCAATCAAAATTTTGAAAAGTGTCATTTTTGAACAGTTAGGCAGTTTTAATGCATGTTGATTTAATCGTCTTTTTAACAGTTAGGCATGCCTAACTGTTAAAAAAATAGTTGTAAAATACACTTAAGAAATGAAATATTTGAGTTGAGAATGAATCAACAAAAATTCCTATCTCACTGATATACTTTAGTCATAGATAACACAACACGAAGCACAATCCATTCAATTCCTCAAAACTATTTCGTATATGTTTTTTTCATGATTGTAAATGACTTTGTGTAGAACGTGTTTTGATAGTTATCTGTAATTGTAACGTTGAAATGGATCATAAAATGATTCAAGATATTTTTATAAAGTTTCCCGGCTTTATAAAAATACATGTTTCCTTAATTAATAACCCTTCCCCGAAAAGCGCTCGTTAATTCCCGGACGAGCGCTTTTCACATGTCCAAATTTAGATGTTAACTTTGATAACATAAATTTTCTGTTTTTAATGATTTGAAGTATAGTTATATTAGTAGCCATGGGGATGGCGAGAAATTCTCCTAAGTTGAATAGGGGCACACATACATAAATAAGGCTCGGACTGAATGTCCGAGCCTTTGTACGTCTGATTATGAGATTGAACTAACGATTGATTCGTATACGTCACCCCAAAATTCTGTTTTATTTTGATATGTTTCATGAATACTATGATGTACTTCTTGTTCTTTTTCAGCATATGTTGGATCGTCTTTACTTGGTAAATCTTTACGGATATTTTCTACAAATTTTTGGACGCTGATTGCTCTTGGTCCCCAAACATGTTCTTGTTCATGCTTTTCATTTAAAAATACAAAAATAGGTATAGAGCGAGCAGTACCATTTGTTAAGTATTGATCGATTAAATTAGTATCTTCATCACGATGGAAAGCTTTCACTTCAATATTAGCGTAATCAGCAATGTTTAATAGAACAGGTATGTTCATCATTGCATCTCCACACCAATCTTCAGTAATAACAAGTACTTTATAATTTTTATCTTTAATTTTATCTAATCGTTCGTCATTTTTAGGTAATTGGAAAGATTGATAAATATCGAGTAATTGCTCTTTATTTGTGGTCATATCATTAACATATTCTTTAATGGGTTGTGCCTGTTCATAGTATGTAGCTAACTTTGTCATTATAAAAATCCCCCTTTTATATACTTAATATTATAACAATTCTGAAATATTTCGCAAAGTACAATACTTTATAAAGTTTAATTAATCTACAGCATTATCGATTATTGTAAATGTCTTATTATCAACATCTAATTCAGCTTGTGCACCGTATGGAATAATGCATTTTGGTTCATTATGTCCAAAACTAGCGTTATAGAAAACAGGCATATCTTCTTGATGCCATTCTTTTAACATTTTAACCCAGACTTCTTTATATTCTTCATAATATACATCGTCTTGAGGTCTTCCGATAATAACGCCATTAATTCTATCAAAAATACCCATAGAACCAAATGCGCGAACATAATCTTCCATCAACCATGGCGGGGCATGAACTTCAGCAGTCTCAATGAAAAGAATAGCACCATCAAAGACATCTTTATTAGGGAACACATCAGTTGCTTTTAATGAATGGAATAATTCCATACAACCGCCAATAAGATGTCCTGTAGCTTTGCCAGAACCATTTAGAATTTCATATCCATTATTATCAAAAGATTCTCGATTGATATTTTTTTTCTTTTCATCCCACTGTAAACCGAATTTTCTAATTTGTGGTGAAGTAGGTACATTACCAACAACACCATTTTGGAACCACGTTTGTTTGATTGATTGAACAGTGTAGTCATCCATTTGAACATTTTCTGCAAAATCCGTTAATAATAGTGGCCCGTAAAAGCTAGAAACACCTGCTTGATAAAACATGAAATGAAGTGCAGTTGTGTCTGAATAGCCACTGAAAATTTTAGGATTATCCTTAATAATATTTAAGTCTATGTATGGCCATAATCGAACGGAATCATCCCCGCCTAATGTACAGATAATAGCTTTAACTTCTGGATCTTGAAGTGCTTGATGTAAATCTTCTACTCGTTTTTCTGGATGGTTATATGTGAAGTCAGCACCATTTAATGCGTGTGGCATGACTTTGACATTTAATCCGAACTCATCCTTTAATCTTTGTATACCAACTTTAGTTCTCCATAATATGTCTTTTTCGCCAGCTACACCTGATGAAGGAGAGACAATTGCTACAGTGTCACCTTTAGAAAGCTTACTCGGTTTAATTAATTCTTTCACATCATTACCCCCTTATTTGTATATTGAAATTAGTATAGCATACGGGTATAACTTGAAATCAAATAATTCAAATGATAATATAAGTTTGTTTGTAAAAAGAATGGTAAAATAATGAATAATGTAAGGTTAACTTCAGAATATAAGGGGTATTTCTATGGATAAAATAACCTTCCTTAATTACCTTGAGGATGAATTGTCTCGACTGCCTAAAGTAGAACGAGATAAAATAATGTACGAATATGAAACGAAATTTTTTGAATCAGAAGATGAACAAAGTTTAATACAAGAACTTGGTGAACCTAAAGCGATCGCCAAGAAAATATATGCAACAAGTGCCATTCATGATGCAGAGTTATCACCCAATTTTAAGAATGTATTTCAAGCAATATTAGCGACATTAGGACTAAGCTTTTTTAATATATTTTTTATTATTATTCCATTTCTTATCATTGCCTTTGTACTGCTCATTGTAGTTGTAATCGGTGCTTTAATGATGTTAGGTCCTATCGTTAGTGTAATCAATGTATTTGTTCACGGTTTTTATTGGGTAGATATTACAAATATTATTTTTTCAATCTCTTTCTTTGGATTAGGACTTATGTTGTTAGTAGCAGGGCTTAAATTAATAGAAGTGAGTTACAAAGGTATCTTAAAATATTTAAGATGGTGTGTGAAACTCGTTAAGGGGCGTGCTGAATCATGAAGAAGTTATTTTTATCTGGTCTAGGCATCTTCTTAATTTTTGGCATTTTAGGAACGATACTATGGTTTACCGTTAATAATAAATATGAAAAGCAAGAAACATATGAAAAAATATATAAAAACAACCAGGTTGAACAAGTTATCGTGAATGGGCAAAATACAAATGTTGAAGTTAAGAAAGGGAAATATTTAAGTATTAAATATAACGGTAATCAAGACGTTAATGCGAGCATAGAAAATAATTTATTGCATTTTACGGAGAGAGAAAATAAATACAAATTTAATGCCAACTTTATTCCATTTAGAAAAACCATTAATCACTTAGTAATCACTTTGCCACCTAAAAATTACGAATCATTTAACATTACAACAAATACAGGAAACATTTCAGTTCGTGATGCTAAAAGCAACAATAGTAATATGATTACGGACACTGGTGACATTTTTTATCATAATGTGAACTTAAAAAATGCTAAAGCGATGACTGACTTAGGAAGTGTCAAAGTTAAACATTCAGATTTGACGGAATTTACAGGTGAACTTAAAACAGGTAATATATCTGTCGATAAAAGTAGTCTCGTCAATAGTGAAATGATTACATCTCTTGGTAATATTAATATTAGCCAACTTAAAAATGAATGCGATATTAAATCTTCAACAGAAGACGGAGATATTTCAATTTCTTATATGAATCCACCTAAGAATACTTTATTACAACTTCAAGCTGAATCTGGCAATACAAAAATTGAAAATAAAGCATTTAATGGCGAAAAAGTAGGGAAAGGGAAACACGTTATTGAAAGTTATACAGATAACGGAGATATTTATATAAAATAATATAGAAATAGGCTGAGACTTAGAAGTCTCAGCCTATTTTCATTCACTCACTAGCAAATAGAATGTCTGAATCAATCTGGCCTGTTATTGTAGGGAGGGTAATGGATTTACCATCTAACCATTCTTTGAAATCAAATGTATGTATGGTGCCATTTTCACCAAGTGCAATTTTCATTTTTAATTGGCTAGGTATGTATGCTGATGTATGTATCGTACCCGACCAACTTTTGAATAAATTACTGTAAATTTCATACTGAGGATCATTAAAATATCGAAAAGCATCCCCTAAAGTCATTTGGTCATTTGTGATTTGGTCAATTCGATTATATCTTTCGACAGACTCTTTAATATAATTTCGATTCTCATGACTTAATATTTCAAAATGATTTGTACATAAATTGTTTTGTTTAGTAACAACTTCTCTTGGTGTCGCTTCTACAGTAATTCTTTTGTTTGTTTTATCCATTAAAATATAGCTAAATGAGCTACGGTGAGGAATTTCATTTAATAGTCTAACAGCATCATCGACATCTTTACATGTTTCTAAGATCAATCTTCCAATCATATAGCAAACAAATCCATCTCCTGGTTTTTTACGATGCATAAAATTATAGCCCATTGCTAAACCATGTTCATTCATGCCATCCATTCTGCCAGTCACTCTGGAAGTAGGACCGATTTGTGCGTAGCCACCATCTGTAGGTTGGAATAGACTAAATCTTCCATCATATGTAGCAGGACTATAATCATAGTTTCTGACCATATAATCTTCTCCTAAGAAGATGGAACAACCACTATCTTTAGCATAAACTCTATAATGACCATAGTTTAACAAGATTGTTTCTAACGGAAATTTTAATGTATCTTGAATACCCATTAGTTCGTCCCAAATTTTTGGTGCGAATTTTTGATATATATTTTTTGTTTCATCTATATTAATATCGAAGCGGGGTCTTCTAATTCTCCATTCTTTTTCTCTATTTTGCAACATTTTAGTAGATTTTAACCATTCTGCTTGAGCAACGCCATAATCATAATGGTTACCTCTAAATTCTAATGTTTGCATCTTAACATTTTGCACAGTATCACTCCTCATATATTTATTTTGATTGAACTTATGTACTTTGTCACGTAAATCTTCTCAAATAATTGGAAATATGATATTAAAGAAATTGTAATACTCACTTAACCTATGTAATTTATTACCATGTTATATTTGAATTACCAATTATCTCACAGATTATGTGAGAAGGGGGTATGTAAAATGTGGAATCAAGGATATATTTACGTAAAGAAGATATGGCAAGAATGGTATAGAAGATAATCTATTAAATGACGCTTATAGAACAGCTAGAATATATATTTTTGAAATAAATGAGCATGGGACAATTCAATGTCCCATGCTCATTTAATATTATATTTGATCTGTTGATGTTGTATAAGATTGTGCATTGTTAGTCTTTTTAGTTTGATTAGACCATATAATAGCAATTGTAGGTCCAGTGATTAAGTGGATAAAGCTGAATATTGCACCTGGAACAGCGGATAAGGGATTGAAATGTGCTGTTGCTAGTGACACAGCAAGTCCAGAATTTTGCATACCAACCTCTATTGAAATGGCACGTTTATCTGGTCGGTTAAGTTTGAATAATTTCGCTAATAAGTATCCGATTGTTAAACCACTGACATTATGCAATAAGACAACGCCAAACATAATTAGACCAGTTTCAATAATTTGTGATTTATTACCTGCGACTACGCTTGCAAGAATAAGTGAAATAGATACTACCGAAATAATAGGTAAAATATCAATAGATTTTTCAGCTACTGGTTTAAAGAATCTTTGAACGATGAAACCTAATATAATTGGGATCAATACAACTTGAACTACTGATATAAACATAGATGCAAATGATACTTGTAACCATTCTCTTGCGAATAAATATATTAAACTAGGTGTAACAATAGGTGCTAATAATGTAGACACAGTTGTGATAGAAACGGATAACGCAGTATTTGCTTTAGCTAGATAGCTAATAACATTTGATGCAGTTCCACCAGGACAACAACCTACTAAGATAACACCTAATGCTACGTCAGGACTTAAATTAAGACCTTTAGCGATTAAGTATGCAGTAACAGGCATTACAGTATATTGAAGAATAACACCAATTAACACACTTTTAGGAGATTTAAATACTTCTTTAAAATCATTTGTAGAAATAGTCATGCCCATTCCAAACATTACAATTCCTAATAAATAAGGAATGTAAGGTGCTATTTGAGCAATGATATTTGGAAAGCTAAAGCCTAATACTGCTGCTAATAGCATCCAAAATACAAATGTTTTATTGATAAACTGACTGAACTTCTTAATGTTACTCATATATACACCTTCCAATTAAATAATAATCAGAATATTAACAATAATACAAAAATTTTTCAATACTTTATTTGAATTAATTATTTATTTTACATATTAATGATGAAATGATACATATATGAAGTGAAATTATACTAAAATATCTATATATCGATAATATCTCGCTTAGAAAAGGATAATATCTTTTATGTATTTTAAATATTATGTTATGATGAAAGAGGTAGAAAATGATGAATGAGGTGACTTCAATGGATTGTATTAAAGGGATATTCAAATTCTTTTTCATCTTAATTGCTATAACAACAGTTGCTGTTGGGGCAGGTATTGCTGTCTTAGCATTTGTATTTAAAAAAGACTTTGAAGAATTAGAACAAAAAACAAAAGAAATTGTATCTGAAATCGAATCTAATAATTAAAATAAAGGAGCAATCACTATATTTCTGTGATTGCTCCCTTTTTTATATTTAAAAATTAGGAGGGTTTATATTTGCGATATGAGCGTAATGTTTTAATATCCCCAAGACTAGAAAATGACAAGTGTCATCAATTAAAAGCTTTATCTCATAATCTTAAAGTACCGAGCAAAGATGAATTATATGCCATACTTGAAAGCATTGAATATGACCAACCATTTTTAAAATCGATTACAATTGGAACGAGTAATGAAAAAGAGATGATTAATACAGCATTTCATTTAAAAACTATCATAGAGTATATGTGGTACGAACGAAAAAAATCTGAAGTATATGTTAATATCGTCATTTGGAAGAATCATGTTGGTTCTTCTAAAAAGTATGTGGATAAATTTATGAAGTACGAACCAGATGCATGGATAATATTAGGATCTCATATAGGCTTCTGCAATTTGTTAAAAAGATTATATAGATTTGAAAGTTGGGATGCTAATCGAACATATTGTTCAAATGCGTTGTTGTCCCAATTGATGTTTCAAATCGTAGGTGAAAAGTACTTCGAACATATTAATAGTATTAACCATCTCGGTAAACCAATTATAATTGAAGACGGTAAAATCATTTCAAAATACAATGCTATTGTTTAGACCGCTTCTTTTTGAATATAAAAAATAGAATTGATGCAATACATATGAGTAATGCACTTATTAAATAATTTAAGTAATGTTTTGAAATTTGACCAGTTTCAGGAAGCTTTGATGTTTCTGATTTGGTCTTTTTTTCTTTATTAGTGTGATCGTTAGTAAGTTTATTAGGGTTTGGAATTAAAGAGTCTTTAATGACTGAGATTTGGTATGTCTGATTTTGACTTGGAGTATGATTAGAATTCGGATTATCTATAATTTGACTTTGACTTTGTTGTCCTTGATTTATTTGAGTAGGTTGATTTGTATTTTGTTCAAAAGTTGAAGTAGTCTTGTCGTCAGAATTAAATGTATAATATTTATCCTCTCCTAGTGAAATCGTTGAGTGGCTATCAATGCCGTTAATCTTCACATTAAATTTAGTAGACTTAAGAAATGTAGTGGGTATATTGATTGTAGTATTACCATTCTGATCTGTTATGCCAGAAAGTTCTTGGTTATCTGCAATGAGTTTAACTTCCACATTATTTAAAGGGTGATAGGTCTTTGAAAGTACGTTAATTGAAATGCTTTGACTATTTGTATTTGTTATATTGCGTTGGTTATTGTTAGAAGAAGTCAATCTATATAACTTGTTAGGTTCAACAGTAAAAGTTTGATTATTTGAAGTGGTTAAAGTGTAATGAGGTTTAATATTCTTATTAGGAATTTCTATAAATGCTAAACCGTCAGATTTAGTTGTTAGTGATTTAACTTCTTGATCTAACTGTAATTGGAAAGTTTCATTTGATATCGGGGTATTATCAGAAGCATAAAATTGAAAGCCAATAGGTGTCATATCATTATTAGCGTGTGCAGTTCGTGACGTATTGAATGATGTAGCGACCATACATACAATACTAAATAAAAAGATTGGGAAAGGTTTCATATTGACCTCCTTTCATCTCTTAAATAATTAGATGATCATCTGATATCATTATGCCATAAACTCAAGAGATATTCCACTATTATTTTATGCTTTTTGTATAGAATTTTTAACACAACTAAAATCTACCTATATATATGTCATTCGAAATTTTTGAGAATGAACGCTTGAATCTTTTTGCAAGTGATAAAATAAAAGAGTAAAATATAATCAGAACGAGCATAATCTAAAAGGGGATGTCTTATATGAAATGTGCAAGTTGTAATCAAGAAATGGTAGATGATCTTCGTACGAATGTTCCAGGCACTCTAGTTGATGTTAGAATAATAAAAGAAGAAGAGAATGAAGATATTTTAAACAAAGCGATTGCAATACCGAAAGCAGCAGTATGTTTACAATGCGGCGAAGTGAAATATTATATAGAAGATATTGAATCATTTAGAAATGCTATTAACCATGAATAACAATAAAATCATTAATAAAAAACAGCGTACATTTGAAATAAATCATGTACGCTGTTTTATTTATATTTTTTTAATATTTCGTACAGATGCATAGCAATGCTCACCATTACTAAAATATACTGCACGATCTTTCGTGTTAATGGTATCAACGTTATTGCGATTAATCACATAACTGTTATGACATCTGAAGAAGCGGTCATCTAAATTAGATAAATCTTTTAAACTGCCATAAAACTCAATTTGTCTATTGTCTAGATGAGCAATTAGTCGATGTGATTTTGATGATGACTCAAAGAACATAACGTCATCATATTGAACATATACAGAATTGCTACCTCTCGTTAATTCTATCTTTTCAACGTTTGTATTTTTTGAAAGCATACCTAATCTTATGTATGCAGTGTCTAAACAATCTAACACTCTTGTCTTCAGTTGATCTGGATCATCTTTAAAAATAAAATCCATCGCAGCAACTTTATAAACAAATGTTAAATAAGTCAGTTCACTGTGACTTGTGACAAAAACAATATTACCAATAGGGTCATACTTACGTATCTCACTTGCCAATGTAATACCATTAATATCAGCGTCTAATTGAATATCTAAAAAGTAACAACCTATATCATTTGAAGATTTAACGTGATCCAATAATTCATATGGATCACGTGTTGCAAGTTCAATAGACATTTCTTTTTCTTCAATCATAATATAATTATTGATAATCGTCTGCATGCGCTCTAATTGTTTAGGGTCATCTTCACAAATGATGATTTTCATTGAATCACTTCCTCATTGCTATCATTTAAAATTTCAAGCTTTTGAATAAAGTATTGATTATTAATAAAAGTATCTAAGAAAACATGGTCTGTCTTCTCAGTGATTTCTTTCAACGTAGTTAACCCAATACCACGCTTACGACCTTTAGTAGAATAATGATTTTCAAATAGTTTATGTACCTTAGGCGTATCTTTTGAACATTTATTCATGAATACAAGTAAAATTGATTTCTCATTTTTAATAAATGCAATTTGAATCGTTGGATTATCAACAAACTCAGAAGCCTCAATTGCATTATCCATAATGATGCCGATACATCTACTTAATTCAACAATGTTCATATTTATATGATCAATCTGTTCAGTAATCTCAACACTAATATTGATATTCTGTTCCTGAGATTGAATAATTTTCGTTGTTAATAATCCCTTAATTTCTCTAACATGTAAATTTTGAAGACCATTAATTTTTATCGCATTTAATTTCATATCATCATGAAGATGTGCAATATTTTGGTCAAAGTATGTTCTCAAACCATCCATATCATCTTCTCTAATATATTCAGATAAAGTCGCTAAAATATTTACATAATCATGACGAAACTTACGCATCTCATTATTAATCTGCTCAATCTGCAAAGTATACTTATAATACTGATTGATTTCTTTCTTCGTACGTTGCAAAGCCATCTCTCTAATAACTGTGAAAGAAATTAAAATAATAAAAATAGCAGCAACACATACATAGATCACATAAAATAAAGTTTGGAATTCAAACTCTTTCTCAGTATTGTAAGACTTTGGCATGTAGACATAGAACACCGTAAAAGAAAGACCTAAAAATGCTGCTAACAATAGTAGATAGATACGGTTGTTATATAAATAGCTTAATTTAAGTCTATTCATTAATTGTCTTATTAATAATGCTAATGTAATAGATATTGTTGAATGAATGACTGTATATATTAATAGAAAGAGTAAAAATGTATCTATACTATCAATAATATATTTTGTAAATAAAATGGATAAATAATCTGAAACTACAGATATAATAATGACAAGTAATGTATTAATTACACCAAACAACTTAAATTTTCTATAGAAAAACACAAAATAAAATAAGCAAACATATGTAATAGCACCTACTCCAAATATATAATAAAAAGTAAGTGAAGGGATTATGAAGCCTATTAATAAGACTCCATAATCCCTTTTGTTGTATCGATAATTTTGTGTTATAGAAAGTAAAATTGTGAACAATACTACTTGTAGTAATCTAAAAGGTAAAGATTCTATACTAGAAAGCGAGTCCATATATTACACTTCCTTAATAATAACTTATTGTTTTTCTTTTAATAATTCTGCTGGTACTTCTGTTTCATCTAAAAATGCTGTACAACCTCTAATTACCGCTTTTTCACCGATTGCTGAAAGGATATTTGATACTGATTTTGAAAATAGGCTAGATAATAAATTCATGATAATGTTTCCTCCTCTTTGTAAAATATAGGTAATAGTGATACTGCTTCAAAGATTAATCCTAAACATATCAATTGTTGATAGGGTTCTTTAAGGAATAAAGTTAATACTATCAAAATTGTTGCTGCTAGGATTGATCTTAGTTTAAGTCCTTTTTTCCATTTGCCTAATATTGGGTGTTTCTTTGTTTGCATTGGTGCGTACTTTATAATGATAAGATAACCGACTAACGCTATGGCTAAGAATGGCCAGTAGGGTATGTTGGTATTTAAGATTATGAGTGGTGCAACGACAAACATGATTAGGCTTTGTATCGTACATAGAAATGTGGACTTAGCGTGCGCGCCAAACGCGAAATATCGAATGGCAAAATAACTAAGATGTACAATAAGTGTGTATAAAAATATATGGCATAGAAGGGCAGCGCCGTATATAACTATGGTCTTCATCATATTCCCTACAAATACTTCTAGTCCATACTTTACCTTTAAATAACTAACATGATCTAGATTATTTGAATTTTGAAGACTTGTAGCAATTTTATCTATTTGTGTTTGGACAGGTTGATACATAGCGCCCCTCCTTCATTATGATTATAGAACAAATTGATTTACATTTTACTTCTTTTGCCTAACTGTATTATTTCAATGCCTAACTGTTTGAATTTATAATATATTTGTATTTTAACATAATTTTAATGCAGTTAAGAACTTAAATTGACGACTTAGGGAAAATATAAAATTCTATTATTGAAATACTATAATATATTTAGTGAATATTTAATTTTTTATGATAAATTAAAAAGTTTAAATATAAAGGAGGATCCTTTATGGCAGGCGATATCGTCAATGCTATTTGTAGTATTTTTAATTGGTTAGTGGAACTTTTTAATGGGTTGTTTACTTAAATATCTGCTGTGTTTGATACGTGGTTATTCATATAATAAATATTTTAACGTGTACCATTTGGTATGCGTTTTTATTATAGTTATTGAGCGTTTTCATGTAGAATGATATTAAAGAACAAATTAGGGAGGAATTTAATTTTATGAAAACGAAAGGTTATATTGGAAGTTATACGAAGAAAGAAGGAAAAGGGATTTATCGTTTTGATGTTGATGAGAATGATCAAACAATCGAGAAGGTTGAAGTTGGTTATGAAGTTGAAGCATCTACATATTTAACACAACATGGTCAATTTTTATACGCTATTAAAAGGGATGGCGATGATTGTGGTGTTGCAAGTTTTAATATTAATGATGATGGTAGCTTAACATATATAAATGATTGCTTAGCTTCTCAAGAAGGAACAGGCTGTTATATTTCAGTTTCTGAAGACGGTCAATATTTATTTGAAGCTGTTTATGGAAGTGGTTATGTAAGACTTTATAAATTAAACGATGAAAATGGTGAAATTATTGAGTTAATAGATGTGTATAAAGGTGAAGGTCATGGACCTAATGAAGCAAGACAAGAGGGTAGCCATATACACTTTGCAGAACAGACACCAGATTTAGATTATATCGTTACAGTTGATTTAGGTGCAGATGTGATTAGAACATTTAAATTCTCTGATGAAGGATTGGAATTATATGAAACATTAGAAGTTCAAGCTGGAAGTGGTCCAAGACATATTGCGTTCCATCCAAGTGGCGTTTACGCATACTTAGTGAATGAACTTAGCAATACGATTCAAGTGTTGTCATATAAAAATGGTGTGTTTGCAACAATCAGTCCAGCACTATTAACGATTCCAGAAGACTTTGATTTAAACTCACAAGTTGCTGCTGTTAGATTAAGTCATGATGGACAGTTTATTTATGTTTCTAATAGAGGACATAATAGTATAGCTGTTTATAAAATATTAGGTGATGGTGCAAATGTTGAATTAGTTGAAATTGTAACGAGTGGTGGAACATGGCCAAGAGATTTAAATATTACACCAAGTGATTCGTTTATAGTTGTTGCACATGAACATTCATATAATTTAGTATTATTTAGTCGAAATAAAGAAACTGGTAAGCTGACAGAAATAGAGAACGAACAAAAAGCTGCAGAAGGCGTTTGTGTTCAATTTATATAATGGTAGGTGATGAACGTTGAAAATAGCACTATATCAGATGCATGTAATACCTGGAGAGCCTGAAAAAAATATTGAAAAAATTAATCAATGGTTAGATGAATTGGATGATGAAATTGACATAGCAGTGTTACCTGAAATGTGGAACACTTCTTATCGATTAAATGAGTTAACCGAACTTGCTGATGAAGACGGTCAAAGAATTTTACCTTTCTTAGAGCGAAAAGCAAAAGAAATCCATAAACATATTGTGGCTGGTTCAATTGCATATAAAAAGGGAAATGAAATTTATAATCGAACAATTGTCGTCAATAATGAAGGTAAGTGCATTAATACTTACGATAAAGCACATCTCGTGCCAATGTTTAATGAGCATCATTTCTTAACTTCAGGAAGTAAGAAATCAACTGTATATGAGTTAGATGAAATAGAGATGGGAACGATTATTTGTTATGATTTAAGATTCCCAGAATTAACGCGTTCATTAGCCTTAGAAGATGCAAAAGTAATTTTTGTTCCGGCACAATGGCCGAAATCAAGAATTGATCATTGGAAAGTATTATTACGTGCTAGAGCAATTGAGAACCAAGTTTATATGGTTGCTTGTAATAGTGTGGGGGCTTGTGATGATAATGAATTTGGTGGGCACAGTTTAGCATATGCTCCAGATGGAACACTAATCGATAGTTTATACTATGAAGAAGATACATTAATCGTTGATATAGACTTTGAATCGCAAGAAAAAATTCGTGAAGCCATTCCTATTTTCAATAGTTTAAGAACAGATTTATATTAGGTAGATGTAGTTAGAGACTGGGATATTATATGATATTCCAGTCTCTAATTTTTTTCTTAGAATTGTCTTATTGAACATTTTTAGAAAAAGTATAAAATCAATTATAAGACAGAAAATCGTAAAGGCATGGAGATGATTTATTTGGAAAGTAATGTAGCAGTCCAATTTAAAAAAGTAGAGTATGAAATAGACCAGTCTCGTATTTTAAAAGGTGTTACAGGTGACATTTATAAAGGTAAACTCACTTCTATAATCGGCCCATCAGGTGCAGGGAAATCAACACTGCTCTCTTTAATTAATTTGTTGAAGTCTAGTACAAGTGGCGAAATATTAATTGATCAACAATCTATTCAAACTTATAATCCAATGGAACTTAGAAGAAAAGTACAGTTAGTTTCTCAAGAAGCAACGATGATTAAAGGAACAGTAAAAGATAATTTAGAACTACCATTAATACTTCAAAATAAAAAAATGACAGATGAAGAAGCTAAATATTATTTGAAGATAGTCGATTTACCAGAAACTTTTTTGAATAAAAATAGTAAAGAATTATCAGGTGGAGAAAAACAAAAGTTATCACTTGCACGATCACTAGTTAATAAACCTAAAGTGATATTGCTAGATGAAGTGACTTCGGCATTAGATAGAAACTCAAAGCGTGCAATTGAACAGCTATTACAAAAAATTATTAAAGAACACGAAGTTACGATGATATGGATTACACATGATATTAATCAAGCTTTTAGAATGAGCGATTACATATGGGTTATGATAAATGGAGAAGTTGAACTAGCTGATACAGTTGAAAATGTTAAAAATTCAGAACAACCAAACGTCAGAAGCTTTATAGGAGAAAAATTAATATGAGTATAACATCAATCGTGTTAATGTTTGTTTTTATTATTATTCCAATAGTAATTTCGAAAAGTTTTAATTTAGGATTAGAGAAAGATACTTTAATTGCAGCTATTCGATCATTTGTTCAACTGTTAATAGTAGGGTATATTTTACAATTTATATTTGATCAAGAAAGCCATATTTTTATCATTTTAATGGTCATGCTTATAATAGGTGCGGCAACACAAAATGCGCGAAAAAAAGGTTTGGAAATACCAGGCATCACATGGAAATTATTACTGGCTTTTGTAGCAATAGAAGTCATTACACAAGGTATCTTATTAGGGTTTAAAATTACGCCACCAACAGCACAATACATCATACCAATAAGTGGCATGATTGTTGGTAATGCGATGGTTTTAAGTATCTTGTTCTTAAATAGATTTATGTCAGAAGTTAAACAAAATGAAAATGTGATAGAGCTTGTTCTATGTTTGGGAGGTACACCTAAACAAGCAATACATAAGCAACTGATCACTTCTATACAGTCTAGTGTTATACCAACTATAGAACAACAAAAGACAATTGGCCTTGTGCAATTACCAGGTATGATGAGTGGTCAAATCATTGGTGGGGCAGATCCAATTGAAGCGGTACTCTTTCAAATATTAATCGTATTTATGTTATTAACAAGTGCTACAATGACGAGTGTGATATTAGGCTTCTTGTCATATCCAACTTTATTTAATAAAAAGCAGCAACTCATTGAAAGTCAGTATAAATAAAAATAAGCATGTGGTTAAGACATAAATGAATGTCTATACCATATGCTTATTTTATATGCTTAAATTTAATTGTGTGGCCCTCAGTAACACTTCTGTATTACTTTTTAAACATGGCTCTAACGTATTTAGCTTTTCCTTTATAAGGTGGGAAAAGGACGCCAGTTTCTAGTTTGGTTGTTTTAAACATGATGCTCTTTTCATTGCTAAAGAGTTCAAATGAAGCTTTGCCATGATATTTACCAATTCCTGAATGACCGACACCACCAAATGGTAAGTTATGGTTACCTAAATGTAAAAGTGTATCATTGATACAACCGCCACCGAATGATATTCTTCTTACGACTTCATCAGTATGATTTTCGTCTTCACTAAATAAATATAGTGATAGTGGCTTTGGTTTATTCTTTATAAATTGAATGGCGTCACCGAATGCTTCATACGTCATAATAGGTAATATTGGACCAAAGATTTCGTCTTCCATTAGAATATCATCAAATTTAACATTATCGACAATAGTCGGTTCTACATATCGGTTATCTCTGTCCGAGCTACCTCCGTAGACAATATCTCCATTAGTTTGATTAAGTAAATTCACTAATCGATCTGTATGACGATCATTTACGATACGGCCATAATCTTCACTATTTTGTGCTGTTGATGTATAAAACTCTCGAATAGTTGTTTGAATCGCTTTAATGAATTGTTGTTTAATCGATGCGTCGATGATGATATAATCTGGCGCGACACATGTTTGACCGGCATTAATAAATTTACCAAATGCTATTCTTTCTGCTGCTACTTTAATATTTGCAGTCTTATCAACAATTGCTGGACTCTTTCCACCTAATTCAAGTGCTACCGGAATAAGTTGTTTACTAGCTTGTTCGTACACAATTTGTCCAACTTTAGTAGAGCCAGTAAAGAATATAAAGTCGAATGGGTAAGTTAACAGTTCTTCAGTTACAGTTTGGTCGCCAGTTATACAAGATACATATGAAGGATTAAATGCTTCTTGTATAATTTTTTCTATTACAACACTAACATTTGGTGTAAGTTCTGAAGGTTTGATAATAGCACAATTTCCAGCAGCAATAGCACCAATTAAAGGTTCTATAACAAGTTGAAACGGATAATTGAACGGACCGATGATTAAGACTGTGCCATATGGTTCGTTAATTGTATAACTTTTACCTGGAAATAAAAATACAGGTGTATTCACGTTTCTTTTACTTGCTAAACTCTTGACTTCTTTTAGCATGAAAGAGATACTTTTGTAAATGTAACCAATTTCAGTAGCATAAGATTCAACAGAATTTTTGCCTAAATCTTGTTGCAATGCTGAAATTAAGGCACTTTCATTTGTTTTAATAGATTTTCTTAGTGCTCTTAACTGTTTTTTTCTGAATTTAATATCTTTTGTTACATCACTATCAAAAAGTGATTGTAAGTTTTCGAATTGAGTCGCGATAGTCAATATGGATGTCTCCTTTATACTTCTATTGTTTATATTTTAACAATAGTTATAATTAAAAGCGAAGTGTTTATTTATGAAATTTTTATTTTAAAAAAATAACGAAAAGGTGAAATAATATGAGATTTGGATTTATAGGTACCAACTGGATAAGTGATAAATTTATAGAGAATGGTTTAGAAGTTGAATCGTTTGAACCTTATGCTGTCTATTCACGAACTGAAGAAAGAGCAGACTATTATAAGGAGAAGCATCAACTTACTGAAACGTTCACAGATTTAGAGTTATTTTGTCAATCACCTAATTTTGAAGCGGTATATATAGCATCACCAAATGCGTTTCATTTTGAACAAGCAGAAATAGCGATTAAAAATAAAAAACACGTCTTAATCGAAAAGCCAGCGACAATTGTTCAAGAACAATTTGAAGCATTATCTAAACTTGCTTATGAATATAATGTCACTGTAATGGAAGCGATGAAATCAACATTATTACTGCCATTTGTAGAATTTACAAATGATCTTATTGATATTGGAGAAATTAGATATGCTGATTTTCATTATCACCAATATTCTTCAAGATATGATAACTATAAAAAAGGTATCATAGAAAATGCTTTTAAACCTGAGTTAGGGAACGGCGCTTTAATGGACTTAGGTGTTTATGCAGTAGCTCCGATGATACATTTGTTTGGTATGCCACAAAGTATTAAAGCAAATGGTTTTAAATTAGATACTGGAGCAGATGGACAAGGTAATGCAATATTGGATTATCATACTTTCCAAGCAACGATTAGTTATTCAAAAATATGTGACCGCCCCAGCCCTTCAGAAATAGTAGGGGAAAATGGTTATGTATTAATTGATAAAATAAGTGCTCCTTCAAATATTAAAGTATTTAATAGAGAAGGGGTATTACAGAAAGAATATAATAATGATTCACCGTTAACGATGAAAGATGAAATAATTGAATTTATTAATTGTGTACAGAATCATAAAGTCGAGTCATCTATTAATACACATCAAAGATCATTAGAAACGATTAAAGTATTAGATGAAATTAGACAGCAAATTGGAGTTCAATTTAATGTCTAAAAAGTACTTCATCATTACGGCTGTAATCATTATCGTTTTACTGCTAGTCGTGGCATTTGTACCATTTAAACAAAATCCATCTTCGACATCAAGAGTGGTCGTTGATCACTTTAATCATAAGTATGCATTTCCGAGTTGTTATGACTACGAAAAAGCATCAAATTATATTGATGAAGTAACATATAAAGATGCTCAAGATTTAAAATATCCAGCTATGAATACGTGCACAGAAGAAAAAGCAAAGCCTCAATATAAATCATTGCTTAAACGGTTATTAGAAAGTACAGAAATATAAAAAATCCTGAAGAAATGATATCATTTCTTCAGGATTTTTTAATTATTTCTTTAATACATCATGTGTGCTTTCATCTTTAGTCATAACATCTTTAACATACGGACAAACTGGATCAATTACTTTCTCTTCAGATCTTGCTTTTTCAATAACAACATCAACTAATTTTCTAGCAATACCTTGTCCTCGTAATGAAGGATCTACAAATGTATGATCGACTACAAGTGTCTTGCCATCTAAGTTTTGATACGTGATTTCCGCTTCAAAATCATTCTCAGAATTGCCTACATAAAATTTGTTTGTACCTTGTTTGATTTCCATTTAAAGCACACTCCTTATAAATTATTTACCTAATAATTCATCAATAGGTGGAACGACTTGTTTTTTACGAGAAACAACGCCAGGTAATACAGCGACATTTCCATTTAATTCCGTGTTGAATGCTTTTGTTACGACTTGTTGTTCTTTACCTAAAGCAATAGCAGTTGAGTCACTGTTTAAGATATCTGTAATAACAAATACAAATAAGTCATATTGTTCTTTAGCAATAATTGCGTTTATTTCATTTTCAACGTCTTCTTGAATTTCAAGAACTTCATTTACATCAACAGTATTAACTTGTGCAATACGTACGACTTTATCACCCATGTTGAATGATTTAGCATCCATATTTAAAAGGAATTTAGGTGATTTACCTTTTACTGAAGCTCCTGCTTTTAACATTTCTAAACCATATTCATTTAAATCAACATTGGCAATTTTAGCTAATGCTTCACAAGCTTGTTTATCTTGTTCTGTGCATGTTGGTGATTTAAATAGTAATGTATCAGAGATAATAGCTGAAATCATAAGACCAGCAATTTCAGGTTTAATTTCAACACCATTTTCTTCATACATTTTTTTAAGGATTGTAGTCGTACAACCAACTGGTTCAGCTCTGTAATATAATGGTGCTGCTGTTTCAAAATTACTGATACGGTGGTGATCAACAACCATTGTAATTGTAGCATCTGTAATATCATCTGCACTTTGTTGGAATTCATTGTGATCGACTAAAATAACGTTTTTGTCTTTTAAAGGTGTTTCTAATAATGCAGGTGCTTGAACTTTGAAATAATCCAACGCAAATTGTGTTTCATCAGAAACGTCTCCAAGTCTTGCAGCTTGAACGTCATTTCCAAGTTCTTTTTGTAAATCTTCCATTACTAATGCTGAAGCAATTGTATCTGTGTCAGGATTCTTATGTCCAAATATAAATGTGTTTACCAATGTAAATTCTCCTTTTGCTTTGAATATTCTGTCACTTTATTTTAACATGAACATCTTGTCTATTCTACAACTGCGCCTATACTATTTTCAAAATGTGTAAGCGCCCAATCGTGTCCAGCTTGATTAAAAGAAGCGACACAATTCTTCGGAATAATAATATGATAATTTAAATTGTACGCATCGACAGCAGTATGTAACACACAAATATCTGTACAAACGCCGACAATTTCAACAGTATCAATATGTCGTTCTCTTAATAAACTATCAAGATTTGTACCGAAAAATGCACTATATCTTGTCTTATCTATCCAAAATACGTGATTAGAATGTTTAATTGAATCGTATTGAGGCTTTAATGAGTTATATAAATTTCTACCTTCTGTACCTACGATATTATGAGGTGGAAATAATTTTGTTTCAGGATGATATGGATCATTCTCATGGTGATAGTCCATTAAATAAAAAATTAAATCTTCATTCGAGTTGTATGTTTCGATTTTATGGTGAATATTTTGTTCAATTTCTTGACCAGGTTCTCCGCATGTTAACTTACCATCTGACGCAACGAAATCATTTGAATAATCAACGATAATGAGTGCTTTCTTCAATTATATTCCCCCTAATTGTTTATAAAATGTTTTCAGTGTAATATAAATATACATGCAAGTATACGCTATATTAAGGTGGTTATGAAGTATGAAGCATATTGTTAATGTAAATCGTTATGGTGCTAAAGGTGGTTGTGGATTAACGGATACAATTGGTATTCAATTAGCTTTATTACAAGCTAAGAAAGGGCCAGTAACAGTTTATATACCTAAAGGTGTTTATCATATTATTTATGAATTAGTGATATATGAACATACAACGCTTATTTTACATGATGAAGCTGTATTAATCAGAAAATCGCCTACAGCTATGCTGAAAAACGGACATAGATTGAAAAAATACTATGGCTACGACGGTCATGGTAATATCAATATTATCGGTGGGACATTTGATGCGTATGGACATACAAATAATACAAATAACACAATCATGTCTATTGGTCATGCACGCAATATTCAAATACATAATGTGACATTTAAGAATGTTGTAGGTGGGCATGCGATTGATGCATGTGGCTTAGACGGATTTTATGTAAATGAATGTAAGTTTCTTGGTTTCCGTGACGATAGTGGAACGAGATTATTTAGTGAAGCAGTTCAAATAGATATTCAAACTGAAGGAGCATTTCCTAAATTTGGTGCAACAGATGGTACGATAACTAAAAATGCACTGATTGAAAACTGTTATTTCGGAAATTCAGGTGATCCAAACATGTTACCTTGGAATAGAGCAGTTGGATCTCATGCAAGTATGTATGATGTGTTTTATGAGAATATAAATATTCAACATAATACTTTTGAAGGATTAGGGGATTTCGCAGTTACTTTATTAAAAGCGAAAGATTCATCCGTTACACACAATCAATTTATAAATTGTGAGGGTGGTATTCGATATTTAGCTGTACCAACAGGTAAATATTCATTAGATATCCATAAATTAAATAGAGGCGGACAAGCAGGGTCAACTATATTGATAGGTGATAATACATTTAAAGATATTAAAAGTAAACCAAGTATTTTAATTAAAAGTTATGAAGACGTTATGAATAAAGATATTTATATTTATAATAATCA
This sequence comes from Mammaliicoccus sp. P-M58, assembly GCF_022386165.1. Taxonomy (NCBI): domain Bacteria; kingdom Bacillati; phylum Bacillota; class Bacilli; order Caryophanales; family Staphylococcaceae; genus Mammaliicoccus; species Mammaliicoccus sp. P-M58. The sequence goes on along the minus strand of NZ_JAJNJI010000007.1, from coordinate 79,763 downwards.
TTTTGAAGGAGAATCTTCAAATAATATTAAATTCATTAAGACGACAGATATTTATTTATACAACAACCGTAATTTAAGCAATATCAAACAAGATCAAGTTGAGAACCTTACTCATATATAATTAAAATGGAGGATATGATGAATAGCATAGACCGTTATATTGAACAAATTGATGAAAAGAAAAAAGAAACATATATTCATTTGCTAAATACAATCAAAACGCATTTACCACCTGGCTATGAACTAGTCATGCAATACGGTATGCCGACATTTGTAGTACCTTTAGATAAATATCCAAAAGGTTATTTAAATAGAGCAGATGAACCACTTCCATTCATTAGTCTTGGTGTTCAAAAAAATCATATTGCCTTATATCATATGGGGTTATATGGGATGAATGAATTGAAAGAATGGTTTGAGAATAGATACAGAGAACAAGTACCAACTAAATTAAATATGGGGAAAAGTTGTATTAGATTTACAAACAATAAAAACATACCCTTTACTTTAATAGGCGAGTTGAGTGAAAAAGTCACTGTAGATGAATGGATACAAAAATATGAATCAGGACATAGAAATCAAAAATAAAACGCTTCTGGGATTATAATTCCCAGAGGCGTTAATTTATGTAATTCGTTTATCAAAATTACCTAGAACTTTTACATTAAAGTCTAATGTTTTTAGAATTGTGATTACTTTCTTCATTTCTACATCTTCAGCGCTACAATCTGCTTGAACAAAGAAATGATACATACCGAGTTGTGTCTTGAGTGGTCGAGATTCAATCCATGATAAGTTAATATTAAATAAAGCAAATGTGTTTAATATACTAGCTAATAGTCCTGGTTTATCTTGGTCAGGTGTAATTAACAAAATACTATCTGTTGCTTTTTCAACATGTTTTTCTTGCGCTGATAAAATCAAAAATCTTGTTGTATTATGTGGATAGTCTTCAATGTGTTCATATAATGCTTCAACATCGACATTAGATTTTTCTAAACCAATTGGTGCAATTGCGCCAGTATGTGCATCTATTTCATCTAAACTTTGAACGGTACTGTCAGAATATCTGTATGCAAAGTTATGATTTTTAATAAATTTAGATGTTTGATTGATTGCTGGGGCAATAGAAACAACTTCTTTAATATCTTCTAATTTTGCGCCTTTTTGAACATAAAGAGAAAATGATATATCTAGATGTAATTCGTCTATAACGTGGATTTTCTGTTCAGTTAATGAATCGGCAATGATGTTGATTGTACCTTCGATAGAATTTTCAATTGGGGCTATTGCGATGTTTTCTGGGTCAGCTTCAATTGCTTTAACCACTTCGTATAAATTTGACTTAGGAATATATTCAGTGATTTCATCTAGCTTATATTTAAGTGCTGCCATATGTGAAAATGTACCTAATGGTCCTAAATAATATAACTTCATAAATGACTTCCTTTCTAATGCATTGGACAACCTTGTTGATTTTGTCTATATAAAAAGTTTGGACTTCTCATCTCATTATCATAGCCTTTATGATAATTATGTACAAGTGAAGGTGAAAGAGGAGGTGCAAGCCAACTCCATTTTCCGGTCACTTTTCTATTAGCTTTACATTCATTCTCTTCAAATTTCTTAAATTGTTTAGAGGCATTATAATGATCAACAATTGCAACACCAGCTTCTTTATACGAATGATAAATAGCATAATTAAATTCTACTAAAGCTCTATCTCTCCAGTAACTTGATGTTGTCGTTGTATCAAAATCAAATGCTTCTGCAATGTCTTTTAATTTATTATAGCGATATTCGTCAGTAAAATTTCTAACGCCTATTTCAGTTTCCATGTACCACCCGTTGAATGGGGCAGTATGATAATATATACCACCGATTTCTAAATCCATATTTGAAATGATAGGTACTGCATACCATTTTAGTTGTAGTGATGCTAACTTAGGATACTGTTTATGGTTAATGTTAATTTCTTTAATGAGTTCTTGTGGGTATTGATGAATTTTTAGGCTTTGTTGATTAATTCGATACATTAATGGAAGCACATCAAAATCAGTATGTTGACTTTGCCAATTTAGATGGTGTGCTAATTTCGTCATTTCAATAGATTTAGGGTCGCCCTTATCTTCGTATCCTGCATATCTAATCAACTGTTCATTCATAATTTCTATTTGGTTGTTATATATGCTGATCATGGGTTTGATTTTTCCATCATTTGTAGCGCCTTTAATGTGACTTTCAATTGAAGTAATAAATGCTTGTTCATCTTGAATATGTCTTAAATCTCTTACCGTCAATTTATCCCAAAAAAGTCTACCAATATATCTATTTGAATTTCTCCAAGCTACTTTCGCACCATATTCTAATTCATCAGTTGTGTGAGTATAAGTACCAGTTTGAGAAATTTCATGTTCTATTTCTTGTATTCTTTTATTCATTTGTAATTCTGATATTTCTAATTCTTTATACATATCATTAATAAAAGCAGTCGCTTTATCTCGTAACATAAATACACCTCTATGTACTAGTATAAGCGACTGCTATTTTTTGACAATATATGAATTATGACAATTTACCAATTATTGATATCTTGTCGTTCACCTTTAAAATTACCTGACTTTTTATGACGTTCTTTCAATACTGATATGACATTTTCAAATTTAACGCCTCTATCATGAAGCAATACAAACAAATGATAAAGTACATCAGCCACTTCATTTGTGAATTCTAATTTATCATCTTTCATAGCTGCGATAACAACTTCAAATGATTCTTCTCCATATTTTTTAGAAATTTTATCTATACCTTTATTAAGTAAATAATTTGTATATGATTTAGGATTATTAGAATCAACACTTTCTTGAATAGTCGTTTCTAATGATTCGAGCGTGTAAGGTTCTTCAGTATTAAAGCAACTAACAGATCCAGTATGGCAAGTAGGGCCATCAGGTTTGACTTGTAGTAAAATTGTATCTTGGTCACAATCTAATTGTATATCAATAACATGCTGGATATGATTGGATGATTCGCCTTTTTTCCATAGACGATCTTTACTTCTTGAATAAAACCAACAGACTTTATCTTGAATGGTTAAGTTATAAGCTTCTTCATTCATATAACCTAACATTAATACTTGTCCAGTTTGGTAATGTTGTAAAATTGCTGGTACAAGACCTTTAGAAAAATCAGGTACAAATTCACTCATCGTACATTCACTCCTTCATTAGATAAATGTGTTTTGACTGCTTGTATTGTTGTTTCTTTATCGTGAAAAATACTTGCAGCGAGACCTGCAGATACATCAGTTTGTTTAAATAAATCAACAAAATGCTGGCTATTACCGCCACCACCTGATGCTATTACAGGTAAAGTCACCAGTTGATTAATTTCAGTTAATAAACGATGATCAAATCCTTGTTTAACGCCATCATAATCCATACTTGTAATTAATAATTCACCAGCGCCGAGATTTTCAACTTCTTGAACCCAATCTAACACACGTTTTTCTGTACGCTGTTTACCACCATGTGTATAACAGTACCAATCTTGATGTTCTTCTTCCCATTTAGCATCAACTGCGATACAGATACATTGTTTTCCGAACTTATCACTCGCTTCATGAATAAATTCTGGGTTACGCAAAGCACTTGAGTTTAAAGAAATTTTATCAGCACCATGATTAAGTAATACCGAAATATCTTCAAGTGTACTAATACCACCACCAATTGTAAGTGGAATGAATAATTTTGAAGCTGTTTCTGATATGATATCTAACATCATTTGATGTCCATTTTCTGTCTTAGAAATATCTAAGAACACAAGTTCATCTGCCGCTTCTTGATTATAATATTCAGCTAATTCAACTGGATGTCCAATATCTCTCAAACCTTTAAATTTTATGCCTTTAACGACACGTCCATCTTTAACATCTAAGCATGGGATGATTCTTTTTTTGATCATTCAATACCCTCCCAAAATGCATCCGTATTTGCTGCTTTTCCAACAATAGCAGCGTGCACATTTAATGCATCCAGTTGCTCAATGTCATCTTTATTTCTTATACCACCTGAAGCAATAACAGGAATAGATGTTGATTGGACTAATTTGCCTGTTAATTCAAAGTTTGGCCCAGATAATTTACCGTCTTTTGAAATATCTGTATAGATAATTCCGCCGAGAGGGAATGTGTTAATTTTTTCAATGAAATCAAATAGGTTTATTCCGGCATCATCAAGCCAACCGTTTAATTTGATTTTTTCAACATACGCATCGACAGATAAATATATTTTATTTGGAAATGTATGCGTCATTTCTTTTAACCAGTCTAAGTCTTGTATACCTTTAGTGCCGACGATAATGTACTCAACACCTTTATTTAAATATGATTCAATCGTTTCAACACTTCGAATACCACCACCAACTTCAATTGGTAAATGGGTTAAGCTGACGAGTTGTTCTATGTAATCTGCTTCTGTTGGTTGTTGATTTTTAGCGCCGATTAAATCGATAACATGAATTCTAGAAACTTGTTTAAATTTTGAATAGAAAGCTATTGCTTCTTCTGCAGTTCTAGGCATAGATTCTTTAGAATCATATTTACCTTCAGTTAATCTCACGCTTGTGGAGTCTATTAAATCTATTGCTGGCCAAATTTCAATCATTTAAAAAACCTTCTTTCAATGCTTGGTCTAGTATTTTGAGTCCGTAATCACCGCTTTTTTCTGGGTGGAATTGTATACCGATAATATTTTTTTGTTGCACGATTGCAGTGATTGGTTGTCCATAATCTGCTGTAGCAACTATAGGTAAATCAGTAGAGACATGATAAGAATGTATAAAGTAAACATCACCATCAAGTAGAGGATGTTCACTTTGTAAATTGTTCCATCCTAAATGTGGAACAGGGTAGGGACTCTCTATAGGTATAACGTTCCCTTGCAATAAATTTAATCCTTTTGTTGAACCTTCTGCGCTGTATTCAAATAGCACTTGCATACCTAAACAAATGCCAATGATTTTATGCGTATCTTTAATATCTTTAATCACTTTGTCTAGACCACTTGATGTTAATTGTGTCATAGCATCTTTGAAGTGTCCGACACCTGGAAGAATAACATGTGTACTATTTTTTATAGTTTCTTCATCTGAAGTTAATTTGGCATCATATCCTAAATGTAAGAGGGCACGTTCAATATTTTTAATATTGCCAAGTCCGTAATCAATGATTGCAATCATTATTCAATCACACCCTTAGAAGAAGGGATACCAGCATAATCATCTTGTGTTAATGCGATTTTTAGACTTCTAGCAAATGCTTTGAAAATCGCTTCGATTTCATGGTGCGTATTGCCACCTCTAATTAAATCAATATGTGTTGTTAATCTTGCATTAATCACAAGTGCTCTAAAGAATTCCTCTACAAGTTCTGTATCAAATGTGCCAACTTTTTCACGAGAAAATGTCGCATTAAATGATAAATATGGTCTGCCACTAATATCCGTTACAACACGTGCTAAAGTTTCATCCATCGGTATATAGAATGAACCATATCTTGTAAATGATTTTTTATCTTTAACGACTTCAAGAAGTAATTGACCTATTACAATGCCAATATCTTCAACTGTATGATGATCATCTACATGTATATCTCCATCAACTTCTATATTTAATGCAATACCACTATGAAAACTAAACAACGTCAACATATGGTCTAAGAAACCAACACCAGTATTAATGTGTGAATCTTCTCCATCTAATCGTAGTTGAATTTTGATATCTGTTTCTTTAGTTGATCTTTCTTTTTGATAAGTCATATTCTTGTCTCCATTCTTTAACGATTTTTTCAAGTTCATTTAATTCAGATTCTGTAGCAATAGAGTATCTAACAGTTTGTTGCATGTTTGGTTCATCATAAAATCTTGGTAAATAGCCATGTTCATAAATGTATTGACCTAAAGATTCTGCTAAATCTCCATAAGTTAAAACGAAATTTGTTTTTGAAGGTATAACATGGATAATGTCGCTCACATGTTGTTCGAAAATATTTTTTAACTGAGTACTCAATTGTCTTTGTTGCGTTAATAATGAATGTACAAGTTCTTTGTTACTGAAAATTTCAGTCGCAATATTTAAAGTTAATGTGTTTAGTGGATATGGATGTGCGATACGATTTAAAGTTTGAATAGTCTTTTCAGTAGAAATGACGATGCCGACTCTTAAACCAGCTATTGCAAATGCCTTACTTAACGTACGCATTTGAATGATATGGTCTTGTAATTTTATATCATATGCATCTCCAAAATCTAAATAAGCTTCATCAATAATAAAATAACCACCAATTGCCTGCATTTCATTCGCGATTTCTTCTAAAAATGCTTTAGGATATTGAATGCCTGATGGATTATGAGGCACGCTCATAATGAAAAATGCTGGCTTTAATTTTTGGATTGATTGCTTAATTTTATCTAACGAGAATGTATAGTCATCTTCAGCATCTACATAATGAATAGGGCGGTTAATTTGATGTGCATATGCTGTATACATGAAGAAATCTGGATTCAGCGTTAAGACTGGTCCATCTGGCAATGCAATCATGCATTTTTGAATCCACTCATCTGAACCATTCGCTGCTGAAACTTGGTTAGGTGATAATTGATAATAGTCTGCATAAGACTTAATAAAGGCATCATATTCTTCATCAGGATAAAAATTAAAATTTGAATTGGCGATAATATTTTTTAAAGTTGCATCATCTAATGCAGGAATAGGACTTTCATTCTTGTTTATTCTAATCATGTTTCACGACTCCTCGTTGTTTGTTAATCTCACTTCTAAAGATTGTTTATGTTGATATAAACCTTCTTGTTCAGCCAAAGCTATAGCACTAGGTGCAATACTTTGATAAGTGTGTTCATCTAAATGAATGACAGAATGACTTGTTAAGAAATCATTGACTGTTAAACCATTCGAGAATCTTGCTGTTTTATCAGTCGGTAATACATGACTTGGTCCAGCAGCATAATCACCAATTGCTTCAGGTGAGTATTGACCCAAGAACATTGCACCGACGTATTTAATTTTACCAATATATTTACTTGGATCGGTCGTTTGAATAGATAAATGTTCAGGTGCAATATAATTAATGACTTCTATTGTTTCATGAATATCACGCGTTAAAATTGGATAATGATAATTTTTGATACTTTGTTCGATAATTTGTTTTCTTGGTGCTTGATCTATCGCTTGTTGTAGTTTCTGTTGAACTTTTGTTAAGAAAGAAGAATCTGTTGATACTAGAAATGTTCTAGCTTGTTCATCATGCTCTGCTTGCGCTAATATATCTTGTATGATGTAATCTACATTTGAATTTTCATCGGCAATAAGTGCAATTTCACTTGGTCCAGCTATTTGGTCGATACCAACTACACCGTATAATAACTGCTTACTTAGTGAAACAAATTGGTTACCGGGTCCAACAATTTTATCTACTTTCGGAATCGTTTCAGTACCGAAAGCTAATGCAGCGATACTTTGAGCACCGCCAACTTGGAATACACGATCTACACCCGTAATATGGCATGCAGCAAGTATAGCTGGATCGATACCATCTTTTTGAGGTGGGGTAACTACAATGATCTCTTGAACATTGGCTACTTTAGCAAGGGTAGCTGTCATCAGAACCGTTGATGGGTAACTTGCTTTTCCACCTGGTACATAGATGCCGACTTTATCAATAGGATGATAAAGTTGGTAAGTTTGACCAGTTGTTACATTTTCATGTTTAATTTTTTGTTGGAAATTTTTAATTTGTTCAAAACTTGTTTCGAGTGCTGATCTTAAAGTGTCTGATATAAGGTTGATGCTGTTTTTTATATCATATTGTGGGACTTCAAGTTGCTCTAAATCAACATTGTCAAATTTCTTGTTATAACGAAATAAAGCTTGGTCTTGATGTTCTTTAACATCTTGGATAATTTTTTTAACATCTTCAGTATTACTTTCGTCTGTTAATCTATCTTGTTCAAATTTAGTTATGAATTCAGTTTTAGATAGCATTCATCGACACCCCGATTTCTTCTATAAATGATTCAATCATATTTGATTTACTAAAAAATGCGTGTTTATTTGTAATCAGTTTAGCATTGATGTCACCAATGGATTCTTTTTCAACGAGACCATTAGATTTTAATGTTGTACCCGTTTGTACGATATCAACGATTGCATCAACCATATTCACTACTGCTGCTAATTCAACAGAACCTGATAAAGGAATAATTGAGACATCTTGTCCTTTATTTTTAAAGTACGCTTTCGTTGTTTTAACATAAGTCGTCGCGATTTTTTTATATTCTGTTACTTCAGGTTTACTCGCAACAGCAAAGTGACAATAACCAAAAGGTAAATCAACTAAGTTGTTTACATTGAGTTTATCTTTTTCATCAAGAATATCACTGCCTGTAATACCTATATCAGCAATGCCTTCTTCAACATATGTTGATACATCATTTCCTTTAACAAGGATAAATCTAACGTTCGCTACTTCAATTTGAAGTTTACGTTCTCTATTATTTAATGCGTCTGCCCATTTTGAGTTGCCATTTTCATCAATAAATTTTATGAAATCTTTTAATAAACGTCCCTTACTTAATGCAACTGTTAACATAATGACCTCCTATGATAGTTGAATACCAAATCCAAAACCTTCTAACGTACCGTTATAATGTCCGCCTGAAGCGATTGGATTTCTATTGTTATTTTCATAAAGCTGAATGAAGCTCCCAACATAATATGATTTTGGGGGCATTGTTGTAATATCTAAATGTATGTGGTTAATGCCTGATGCTTCTAATGTCGCTTTCCAATATTGTAAAGATTTATAAGTTGGATGGTCAGTATCAGCAAAAGTTGTTAAAAAGTCTAATTGTTGATGAGTAGGTGTTTTAAGTAATTGTACGAGTGAATGATTTTGTGATAGTAGTTTAGAAATTTTTGAAATATTTCTTTCACTAATAGCCGTAAATAATTCTTCGTTTTGTTCTTCTTTAGAAAGTAAAAGATCAAATAATTGATAATGTCCAATAACCGCAAAATCAACATTTAAATCAAGTTCATTTTGGATAAAGTCATGTATATATTCATAACATTGCAACATGTCATTCCTTTTAGGGTTAAAAATTTCAATACCTAAATTTGTATATATATGTTCATTAATTGCGATAGGGCCAGCATATGCTACAGAACGTGCATCGAGGTTATATTCACGACTATAATGTTGGATTTGATCCGTCCAATCATTTCTTAAACTATAAAATGCATCGCCATTTTTCCAAATACTTCTAGTATCTAAACTATTCAAATCATCTTGCGTTAATTGTTTCCAATGAAGCTTTTCTATGAAACTCATATCAATCACTTCGAAATCTCGAGCACTAAAATATTTTAGAAATTTAAGTTCTTTTTCTTTCTTTTGAATAACGTCATCTCTGTATTTTACATAATCCATATTATAAACCTCGCTTTTACTCTCTACCAAGTTAAAGTATTTATTTAATTATAAAAGATACTATAACATGCATAACGAAACATATCAATTGAAAGTTCTGAATATTTAAAATATCAAAAAAATAAATAAATAATAAACCCATAGACATTTGAATTGATCAAAGTCTATGGGTTTTCATTATGTTTTAACGATGCGATTTTAATTTTTATAAATTGCTTAAATTATGCTTCAACTTTTGTTGGTGTTCTATGAATGAGTAATAGAATAAACACGATAAATACAAACGCAGCAATCATCGTAAAGAATATTGTGCCGTTTGATAATTGTATAATCGTTCCTCCAAGCATTGGACCAATGATACTACCGACACTAAATGACATGGCAATCATTAAATTCCCAGCTGGTAAATTATGCTTTGGTGTTAAATCTGTCATAAAGCTTACACCTAATCCATAAAAAGATCCTGTGAATAATCCTGCGATTAAGAATAATCCCATCATAATAAATGTACTTGTTGGTAAAAAGTCTCCTAACATAAACACGATACTGCCGATTAATGTTAATCCAGTTAATACTTTCTTTCTACCATGAATGTCACTAAACATGCCTAATGGTACTTGGAAAAGAATAGCACCAAGACTAAATGCAGGTAAGATTAACGTAATACTAGTGACATCAAGGCCATTTCTTAAACCATAAACAGGGAAGTTACTATGTAATCCAGCTTCAAACAATCCATATAATAATGGAAACATAAATGCAATCCATGATGTTCGTATTACATCTCCAAAGTTTTTTAAAGTGTTTAGTATACTGACTGGTCTAACATTAGATGAAGGGAATTCATTGTGTATTAAAAGCACTAATGAAATAGTTATTAATGAAAGTATTGCTGAAAGGATGAAAGGTAAAGCTTCCGAAACGTCAACAAGTTTAGCTAAAAGAGGTCCTAACATGAAACCTGCTGAGAAACTGAAACCATATACAGAAATCGTTCTTCCTAATTTTTCTTTAGGTGTAATATGTGTTAACCAAGTTTGCGTGCTAAAGTGTAACATATTATCACCAATACCAATTAATAGTCTTAAAATAAACCAAATAGATAATGTCTTTAAAGTTGGAAATAACAATAAAGATAAGGAAACTATAGCTCCACCAATTAATATCATATATTTAAACCCAGACTTTCTAACAAGCCCTTCGATAAAAAATGAAGATAAGAATACACCTATATATAATGAAGTTGCATGTAAACCATTCATTGAACTTGAAATACCATTTCGTTCAAAAATGACCGATATAAGTGGTAAGAGCATTCCTTGTGAAAAACCAGAGACAGCTACAATAATTGAAAGTATAATAAATAATTTTTTGAATGAAGAGTTTTTCATTTGTATGCCTCCTTCTAAATTTTACATCTTTAGTATTTTATCACAGAGATAAATGACTTGATATATTTAAGTTACTTTTTAATTTTTAATTTAAAAAGTATGATAAAATAATATAAAATTAGATAACCTGAGGAGTATTGAATAATGTATAAATATGAAGACGATAGTTTGATGTTACACACGGATTTATATCAAATCAATATGGGTGAAACTTATTGGAATGATGGTATTCATGAGCGTACTGCTATTTTTGATTTATATTTTAGAAGTATGCCATTTAATAGCGGCTATGCTATTTTTAGTGGATTAGAAAGAATTGTGCAATTTATAGAGCATTTCAAATTTACAGAGTCAGATATTGAATATTTAAGAGAAGTTGGATATCAAGATGATTATTTAGATTATTTAAAATCATTGCGATTTACAGGGAACATTAGAGCAATGAAAGAAGGGGAACTTTGTTTCAATAATGAGCCACTCATTAGAGTAGAAGCACCACTTATACAAGCACAACTTATTGAAACAGCACTTTTAAATATCGTGAATTTCCAAACGTTAATTGCGACTAAAGCAAGTAGAATTAAACAAGTTGTTCGTGATGAAATTGTAATGGAATTTGGTACTAGAAGAGCGCAAGAAATGGATGCTGCGATTTGGGGAGCTAGAGCAGCGATGATCGGTGGATTTGATTCTACAAGTAATGTTAGAGCAGGTAAATTATTTGGTATTCCGATTTCAGGAACACATGCACATTCTATGGTTCAAACATACGATGATGAATATACAGCGTTTAAAAAATATGCTGAAAGACATAAAAATTGCGTGTTTCTTGTAGATACTTTCCATACTTTAAAATCTGGTGTGCCGAATGCAATTAAAGTAGCAAAAGAATTAGGAGATAAAATTAATTTTATCGGTATACGACTAGACTCAGGTGACATCGCTTATTTATCTAAAGAAGCAAGAAGAATGTTAGATGAAGCAGGCTTTACAGATGCAAAAATCTTTGCTTCAAATGATTTAGATGAACAAACAATTACAAGTCTAAAAGCACAAGGTGCAAAAGTAACGGCATGGGGTGTCGGTACGAAACTTATTACAGCATATGATCAACCAGCATTAGGTGCTGTCTATAAACTTGTAGCAATTGAAGAAGAAAATGGCGAATTATCAGATCGCATCAAAATTTCTAACAATGCTGAAAAAGTAACAACACCTGGTAAGAAAAATGTTTATAGAATTATCAATACTAAAACGAATAAATCTGAAGGCGATTATATTACATTAGAAGATGAAGAGCCTAATAAAGAAGAACGTCTAAAAATGTTCCATCCTGTTCATACTTATAAAATGAAATATATCAAACATTTTAAAGCTGTCGATTTACATCATGACATTTTTAAAGATGGTAAACGCGTATACACACTTCCAGAAATTAAAGAAATTAGAGAATTTGCTTTTAACAATTTAGATATATTATGGGAAGAAAATAAACGTTATTTAAATCCTGAAGAATATCCAGTAGATTTGAGTAAAGCATGTTGGGATAATAAGAATAAAAAGATATTCGATGTAGCTGAAAGAGTAGCAGAAGCGATAAAGGATGTGGAAGAGTCATGAGAGATTTACAATCAATCATTGCCAAAGAAATGAATGTTAAAAAATCAATCGATCCAAAAAAAGAATTTGAAGAAATTAAACAGTTCTTAAAATCTTACGTTAAAGCACATAGTTTTGTTAAATCTTTAGTTTTAGGTATTTCTGGTGGGCAAGATTCGACATTATTGGGTAAAATTGCACAATTAACAGTAGATGAACTAAATGCTGAAGAAAATCATCAATATGCATTTATCGCAGTAAGGTTACCTTATGGCGAACAATTTGATGAACAAGATACACAAGATGCATTAGATTTTATTAATCCAAGTAATCGTGTAACAGTAAATATTAAGCCTGCGGTTGAAGCGAGTATTCAATCTTTAAAAGAAGCAGGTGTAGAATTAACTGATTTTCAAAAAGGGAATGAAAAGGCGAGAGAACGTATGAAAGTTCAATATTCAATTGCTTCAGCTAATAATGGACTCGTACTTGGTACGGATCATTCTGCTGAAAATATCACAGGTTTCTATACGAAATTTGGAGATGGCGCTTGTGATATTGCACCGTTATTCGGACTTAATAAACGCCAAGGCAAAGCGATTTTAAAATATTTAGGTGGTCCAGATCATTTAATCAATAAAGTACCAACTGCTGATTTAGAAGAAGATAAACCTGCTTTACCAGATGAAGAAGCGTTAGGTGTAACATATGATGCCATTGATGACTTTTTAGAAGGTAAAAAAATCAGTGAAAAAGATCAAGAAATTATTCAAAATCACTATGTAAGAAATGCACATAAAAGAGAAATGCCTTATAACCGTTATACATGGCCAAAATAATACGTGACTTTCATAAGTTTGCTTGATAAAATGATTCCAGTATTTTGATTTATGGAGGGTTTAAATGTCAGCTATATTAGATAATCCATGGTTAATGGTGCTATCTATATTTGTCATTAATATAGTATATGTATCTTGTTTAACTATGAGAACAATTTTAACATTGAAAGGTTATCGATATGTTGCCGCTGCTGTTAGTGTACTTGAAGTAGTTGTTTATGTTATCGGGTTAGGTTTAGTTATCAATAGTCTTGACCAAATTCAGAATATATTAGCTTATGCGCTTGGGTTTGCTGCAGGCATAATTGTCGGTATGAAAATTGAAGAGAAAATTGCATTAGGATATATCGTTGTAAATGTTACAACAGCTGAATATGAAACAGATTTACCAAGAACGTTAAGAGATTTAGGTTATGGTGTAACACATTACGTTGCTAAAGGACGAGATGGTGATCGCTTAGTGATGCAAATTTTAACACCACGTAGATTTGAATTAAAATTAATGGATACAATTAAACAATTAGATTCTAAAGCCTTTGTAATCGCTTATGAACCTAAGAATATACACGGTGGATTCTGGGTTAAAGGTGTACGAAGCAAAAAATTAAAGGCGTATGATACGGATGAAGTTTAGAGTAGAAGACAATGAAACGATTGAAATGTGTCTAAAAAGAATGAAAGTTCAAGGTTATACACCTGTAAAAAGATTTGAAAAACCTGTATTTATTGAGAAAGAAAATGGTGACATTGAGGTTCTCAAACAAGAAATACAATTCGTAGGTAAGAAAATCAAAGAATGACAATAAATCTGGGACATGAGAATGTGGCCCAGATTTTTTCTACTTTTAGTTTATTCTCCTACTGTTACAATATATAATGAAAGATATTAGGAATAAAATTATAAATCACGAACAATTTTGTAATTTTTATAAATAATGTACGTGTTCGTAGAAGTCTGTTATACTATAAATGACTAAAATATGTTAGGAGAATTTATCAATGATTGAACGTTATTCAAGAGAAGAAATGGCTAATATTTGGACAGAACAAAATCGTTTTGAAGCTTGGTTAGAAGTTGAAATACTAGCTTGTGAAGCATGGAGTAAATTAGGACACATTCCTGAAGAAGATGTAAAACTTATAAGACAAAATGCTAAGGTCGACGTTGATAGAGCTAAAGAAATTGAACAAGAAACACGTCACGATGTTGTGGCATTCACAAGACAAGTTTCTGAAACTCTAGGTGAAGAACGTAAATGGGTACATTACGGTTTAACTTCAACAGATGTTGTTGACACAGCTTTAAGTTATGTCATTAAACAAGCAAATGAAATCATTGAAAAAGACTTAGAAAAATTTTTAGAAGTATTAAAAAATAAAGCAATTGAACATAAAACAACTTTAATGATGGGTAGAACTCATGGTGTCCATGCAGAACCAACAACATTTGGTATTAAAATGGCACTTTGGTATACAGAAATGAAACGTAATTTAGAAAGATTCAAACGTGTTCGCGAAGAAATCGAAGTTGGAAAAATGAGCGGTGCAGTTGGTACATTTGCAAATATTCCACCAGAAATAGAAGAGCATGTATGTACAGAATTAGGATTAGGTTGTGCACCAGTTTCTACGCAAACACTTCAACGTGATCGTCACGCGTATTACATTGCGACATTAGGATTAATCGCAACATCTATTGAAAAATTTGCAGTAGAAGTTCGTGGTTTACAAAAAACTGAAACACGTGAAGTTGAAGAAGCTTTTGCTAAAGGTCAAAAAGGCTCTTCAGCTATGCCACATAAACGTAATCCAATTGGTTCAGAAAATGTTACAGGTTTAGCACGTGTTATTAGAGGATATATTACGACTGCATATGAAAATGTACCTTTATGGCATGAAAGAGATATTTCACATTCATCTGCTGAAAGAATTATGCTACCAGATGTAACAATCGCATTGGATTATGCATTAAACAGATTTACTAATATCATTGATCGTTTAACAGTATATCCAGAAAATATGAAACGTAATATCGATAAAACATTTGGTTTAATTTATTCACAACGTGTTATGTTAACGTTAATTAATAAAGGTATGGTCAGAGAAGAAGCATATGATATCGTTCAACCAAAAGCAATGGAATCATGGGAAACTCAAACACCATTTAGAACATTAGTAGAACAAGATGAAAAAATTACAAACTTGTTAAGTGCTGATGAATTAGATGAATGCTTCAATGAGAAACACCATTTAAATCAAGTCGATACCATATTCAGAAGAGCAGGTATAGAATAAGACACGTTTTACTGTACTTTAATAGGTTAGTGCGTTAAAATGCAATTAATGAACTTATATTAAACAGGGGTTGATTTTTTGCAAATTGAAAAATTAAGAGGAAAAGCATTAGATGAACTATTTGATGCAGTTCTGACATTAGAGACAAGAGAAGAATGTTATCAATTTTTTGATGATTTATGTACAGTTAATGAATTACAGTCATTGTCACAAAGGCTACAAGTGGCAAAAATGATTAAACAAGGATACACTTATGCTCATATAGAAAAAGAATCAGGTGCTTCAACTGCAACAATTTCAAGAGTTAAACGCTCATTGCAATGGGGTAATGATGCATATACAATGATTCTTGAAAGAATGAATATTGACTTCGAAAAATAATCATAAATATGTATGTAAGGCTGAGACATTAATGGATGTCTCAGCCTTAATTGGTTAAAATAGTATATAAATAGTAAATTTTAAGAAATAAGGAGCTTTATGCATGAAGAAATTATTTTTAATAATTGGCATATCTACATTAGCATTAAGCGCATGTAGTGACGATCAGAATACAGATAAGCAATCAACTAAAGAAGAACATACTCAAAAAGATAAAAAAGAAACTGTACAAAAATCAACTAAGCAAGAAGAGAAGAAACATAAAGTGACAAAGAAAGATGGCATCACTTATGTTGATGGGCATGTTTTTGTAAACAAAAAAGTAGGCTTACCACATGATTATGCCCCTGGTGAAAATAGTACTGCTAGAAATCAATTAAATAAATTGATACAAGATGGAACGAATGAAGGATTAGACTTAGTATTTAGAAGCGGGTATCGTTCTTATGAAAATCAAAAACAACTATATAATGATTATGTAGCAAGAGATGGTGAAGAAGCGGCCAACCAATATAGTGCTAAACCAGGACAATCAGAACATCAGACAGGATTAGCATTTGATGTGGGTTCAAATTCAGCAACTGATGATTTTAGAAAGTCATTCGGAAATACAAATGAAGGAAAATGGATTAAGACACATGCACATCAATATGGATTTATCATTAGATATCCATTAGGCAAAGAAAGAATAACAGGATACCAATATGAACCATGGCATTTAAGATATGTCGGTAAAGAATTAGCAGAAAAAATTTATAAACAAGACACAACATTAGAAGAATACTTTGATTACGGTAAATAGAAGTTTTGATTGAGATTATATAGTCATGAGAGTGTGGAAGTTGTGGCTTAATGTGTGAATAAAGCCAAGAGATAGTCCAAGTCATGGCTTAATGGATGAGTAAAGCCAAGAGATACCAAACTCACACCTCACAACTTCACAAACATACAATTTCACCTTAACAGTATCTCAAACAATGTAAGAAGCGAAATTTTTCGCTTCTTTTTTTATGATAATTGTCCTATTTCATTTCGGAATTTAAACTTAAAAATGCTATAATTAATCTTATGATAATTAAAGGAGTTTAAGTATGTATGATATAAATTTGTGGAGTCACGTATTTAAATTAGATCCAGCGAAATCTATATCAGATGAGGACTTAATGAAAATATGTGAATCTGGTACGGATGCTATTATAATTGGCGGAACTGATAATGTTACGGAAGATAATGTACTAAATTTAATGAGTAGAATTAGACGTTATCCGTTACCTTGTGCACTTGAAATTTCTAATATCGAAAGTGTTGTGCCTGGTTTTGATTTTTATTTTTTACCGAGTGTTTTAAATAGTAATAATGTTGACTACCATAATGGTCTGCTACAAAAAGCTGTTAAGGAATATGGCTATATGATGGATTTTGATGAAATTTTCTTAGAAGGCTATGTTGTTATGAATGAAGACAGTAAGGTAGCGCAATTGACAGGTGCGAATACAGATTTAGATGAAGAAGATTTAATCAGTTATGCAAGAATGGTAGATAAACTATATCATTTACCTATATTTTATTTAGAATACAGTGGTAAGTATGGAAAAGTGGAAGAGGTTAAAGCTGTTAAAGAACATTTAGAAAACGCCCAACTTATTTATGGTGGCGGTATAGATAATTTAGAAAAAGCAAAAGAAATGGCAGAATATGCTGACATAATTGTAGTCGGTAATGCTATTTATGAAGATTTGAAAAAAGCTTTACAAACTGTAAAAGTAAAACAATAAAGGAAGGTTTTTATGAACGCATTGTTAGATAGAATGAATGACGAACAGAAACAAGCAGTCAAAACAACTCAAGGGCCATTACTTATTATGGCAGGTGCAGGTAGTGGTAAAACGAGAGTATTAACGCACAGAATTGCGTATTTATTAGATGAGAAAGATGTTTCTCCTTATAATGTTTTGGCGATTACATTTACTAATAAAGCAGCTAAAGAGATGAAAGAAAGAATTAGCCATTTAGTTGGTCCTGAAGCTGAAAGTATTTGGATATCTACATTCCATTCAATGTGTGTAAGAATCTTAAGAAGAGACATTGACCGTATTGGAATTGAAAGAAACTTTACAATTATAGATCCGACTGACCAAAAATCAGTTATTAAAGAAATATTAAAGAAACAAAATATAGATAGCAAAAAATATGACCCAAGAACATTTATTGGTGCAATTTCTAATTTAAAAAACGAATTAAAAACAGCTGAAGATGCTGAAAAAGAAGCTAGTGATTTTCATGCAAATATGGTTGCTAGTGTATACAAAGGCTACCAAGATAAATTGCTTAGAAATCACGCATTAGACTTTGATGATTTAATCATGATGACGATTCAATTATTTAATAGAGTGCCTGAAGTATTGGAATACTACCAAAATAAATTCCAATATATTCATGTCGACGAATATCAAGATACAAACAAAGCACAATATACGCTCGTTAATTTATTAGCAAGTAAATTTGAAAATATATGTGTCGTAGGTGACTCTGACCAATCTATTTATGGTTGGAGAGGTGCAGACATTAAAAATATTTTATCATTTGAAGAAGACTATCCAAATGCACAAACAATCTTCTTGGAGCGTAACTACAGATCAACAAAGACTATTTTAACTGCAGCAAACGAAGTGATTCGTAATAATGCTGAACGTAAACCTAAAGCATTATGGACGGATAATAACTCAGGCGAAAAGATAAAATATTATGAAGCAACAACTGAAAGAGATGAAGCAGAATATGTTATTCGTCAAATATTAAAGAAAAAACAAGAAGGCTATAAAAACCAAGATATAGCCGTGTTATATCGAACAAATGCTCAATCACGTGTACTTGAAGAAACGTTCATGAAATCTAATATTCCTTATACAATGGTTGGCGGTACAAAGTTCTATGACAGAAAAGAAATTAAAGATATTTTGAGTTATTTAAGATTAATTTCAAATAGCAATGATGATATCAGTTTTGAAAGAATCATTAACGTACCTAAAAGAGGTATTGGACCGACATCTGTTCAAAAAATTGCTCAATATGCAGCGATGAATCAATTGAGTTACTTTGATGCTTTAGGAGAAGTTGATTTTATCGGTTTATCTAAAAAAGTTACTGAAGAAGGCGCAGCATTTTATGAAATGATGAACAACTTTATGCAACAGCAAGAGTTCTTATCTGTAACTGAAATTGTAGAACAAATACTAGAAAAATCTGGTTATAGACGTATGTTAGAGAACGAACAAACGATTGAATCTCAAAGTAGACTTGAGAATATTGATGAATTCTTATCTGTACCAAGAGACTATGAGAAAAACACACCAGTTGAAGAACAATCATTGATGAACTTCTTAACAGACTTATCACTTGTTGCAGATGTTGATGATGCAGATTTAGAAGCGGGTGTAACATTGATGACAATGCACTCAGCAAAAGGTCTAGAGTTCAAAGTTGTATTTATTATTGGTATGGAGGAAAGTATTTTCCCACACTTTAGAAGTCTTCAATCAGGTGAAGAACATGAAATGGAAGAAGAACGCCGAATTGCTTATGTGGCTATTACGAGAGCTGAAGAAGAGTTACATTTATCTCATGCGACAACTCGTACATTGTTTGGTAGATCTCAAGCAAACTTAAAATCAAGATTTTTAAAAGAAATTCCAGAAGATTTACTTGATGGCGTGAAACCAAAAACATCATTCAAGCAAAAACAAACATCAGCACCTAAACGTAGTTTTGCAGGTCGTATGAATACGAATCAAAAACCAGAAACATCATGGAATGTTGGAGATAAAGTAACCCATAAATCATGGGGTGAAGGTATGGTAAGTGCTGTTAATGATAAAAATGGTTCTGTTGAATTAGATATCATTTTCAAAAAAGAAGGACCAAAACGTTTATTAGCACAATTTGCACCTATTGAGAAGAAAGGGGAGTAAACTATGGAAGATTTAAAATCAAGAGTTAAAGAACTTCATCAATTGTTACATCGTTATAACCATGAATATCATGTGTTAGATAATCCAACTGTTCCTGACAGTGAATATGATCAATTATTGCATGAGTTAATCTCTATAGAAGACAAGCACCCTGAACTAAAAACGGACGATTCACCAACTGTCAGAGTTGGTGGACCTCCGTTATCTCAATTTGAAAAAATTAATCATGACACACCTATGTTGTCATTAGGAAATGCTTTTAATGAAGAAGATTTAAGAAAATTTGATCAAAGAGTTAGAGAAAAAGTGAATAATGTTCGATATACTTGTGAATTAAAAATTGATGGATTAGCGGTATCGTTAAAGTATGTGAATGGACGATTTGTTCAAGGATTAACGCGTGGAGATGGTACAACAGGTGAGAATATCACTGAGAATTTAAAAACGATACATGCCATTCCTTTAACAATTAAAGAACCACTTTCTATTGAAGTTCGTGGTGAAGCGTACATGCCAAGAAAATCTTTTGTTTCTTTAAATGAACAAAAAGAACAAAACGGTGAACAACTATTTGCTAATCCTAGAAATGCTGCTGCTGGTTCATTAAGACAACTTGATTCTAAATTAACTGCTAAAAGAAAGCTCGATATTTTCTTATATAGTGTTAATGACTTAACGGAAATAGAAGCGGATAGTCAATCAGAGGCATTAAATAATTTAGATGAACTTGGATTTAAGACAAACAAAGAAAGAGAAACTTTTGATGATATAGAAGGCGTATTATCTTTTATAAGTAAGTGGACTGAACAGCGCAATAATTTATCATATGATATAGATGGCATTGTTATTAAAGTTGATGATTTAAGTCAGCAAGAAGAACTTGGATTTACTCAGAAATCTCCAAGATGGGCAATCGCGTACAAGTTCCCAGCTGAAGAAGTCTTAACAACATTGACAGATATAGAATTAAGTATAGGTAGAACGGGTGTTGTGACACCAACTGCGATATTAGAGCCTGTTAAAGTGGCAGGTACAACTGTTTCTAGAGCATCATTACATAACGAAGACTTAATCCATGAAAAAGATATCCGTATAGGAGATAAAGTTGTCATCAAAAAAGCAGGTGACATTATACCTGAAGTCGTTAAAAGTATTGCTGAAGAAAGAAGCGAAGATAGTGAAATTTATCATATGCCAACACACTGTCCAAGCTGTGAGCATGAATTGGTTAGAATAGAGGGTGAAGTTGCATTAAGATGTATTAACCCTAAATGTTCTGCACAATTAGTAGAAGGTATGATTCATTTTGTATCACGCCAAGCAATGAATATCGACGGTTTAGGAGATAAAATAATCGAACAACTTTATCAAAACGATAAAATTAAAGATGTTGCAGATTTATATTATTTAACGAAAGACGATTTACTACCATTGGAAAGAATGGGTGAGAAGAAAGTTAATAATTTATTAACAGCAATCGAAGCTTCTAAAGAAAAATCACTCGAGCATTTATTATTTGGTTTAGGTGTGAGACATTTAGGTACGAAAGCAAGTCGAGTAATAGCTGAAAAGTATGAAACAATTGATCGCTTATTCGAAGTAACGATAGAAGATTTAACTGAAATACCAGATGTTGGTCATAAGATGGCTCAATCACTTGTTACTTATATGGAAAATGATGATATTAAAGTATTAATCGATAAACTTAAACAGAAAAATGTTAACATGACTTATACAGGTATTAAGCAATCTGAAATTGAAGGTCATCCAGATTTTACTGGAAAAACATTCGTCTTAACTGGTAAAATGACAGAGATGACAAGACCTGAAGCAACAAAAGTAATTCAATCATTAGGTGCAAAGGTAACAGGAAGTGTCACTAAAAATACGGATGTTGTTATTGCTGGTGAAGATGCTGGATCCAAACTTGAAAAAGCTGAAAAATTAAATATAGAAGTTTGGTCAGAAGAAGATTGGTTAAACAAATATCGTAATATCAATGAATAGAGGTTAAAGATATGAAAAAAGGATTTCTTATTTTAGCGTCTGTAATATTGCTTACAGCATGTTCATCAGATACTACCCAAAAAGATAATCAAGATAAATCAGATAAAGAAAAAGAGCAAACAAAGCAAATTTCTACAGGTATGCAAATTTCCAGTGATTATTATCGAACATTACTACCATTTAAAGTAAGTGCTGCAAGAGGATTATCGCAAGATAATATGATTTCTAGTTATAACAGTGAAGCATTTGAAAGTGGATTGTTAGATATAAGTAAACAAACATTTTCACCTGATGATTACTTATACAGAGATGGCCAGTTCTTAGATAAAGATACTGTGAGAGCATATTTAGCACCTAAATATACAAAAGCAGAAATTAAAGATATGAGTGATGATGAAAAAGAACAAAATAATGCAAGAGAAAACTTAGGTTTGAATCCAACTCATAAAGGAGAAACAGATCCTGAAAAAATAGCTGAGAATTCACCTACATATTTATCACATATCATCGAACAAGATTACTTCACAGAAAGTGATGCTAAAAAACAAAAAATTTCTGGTATGACGATTGGTTTAGCCATGAATAGTGAATATGTTTACCAAAAAGAAGAATACGGCGAAACATATACGAAGAAACTTGATAATAAAGAAGTAGAGAAAAAAGGTAAAGAGATGGCTGAAGAAATCCTTTCACGTCTTCGTGTAAGAGATGATCTTAAAAATATTCCGATTAACTTTGGTATATTCATACAGTCTGGAGAAGGTGACATCAAACCAGGCAAATTTGTTTCTTATGCCTCTAGTGAAGGCGGTAAGCGTAACGTTAAAAGTTGGGAAAAGATGAACCAAAAATATGTCACAATCCCATCAAGCGATGCATCAGATTTAGATGAAAATTTAAATTCTAATTTTGAACAGTTTAATCAAGACTTACAAAAATATTTCCCGAACTTTACACAATCAGTAGGAACAGGTAAATTTGATGACGATAAACTGACAGAATTAGAAATAAAAGTACCACTTGATTATTATGGAAAAGCAGAAGTAATTGGTGTGACTCAATACGTAGCAGACCTATCTCAAAAATACTTTAAAGGTATAGATGATTTAGAAATATCTATCGTAGACGGAGAAGAACCACAAGCATTAATTACGAAGACTAAAGACGATGACGAACCACAAATTCATATTTATAAATAGGGAAAGAGTCTGGAACAGAGGAATGTTCCAGACTCTTTTTCATATTGTTGGAGGTCTGAATATTGCAAGAGAGGTGCGACAAGCAATGTTCAGGACCTTGTATTTATCAAGACAGGCCAAACAAGATAAATAGACGCCTTGTATTTATCAAGACTGGTAAAACAAGATAAATAGGCGCCTTGTATATTGCAAGACTCCCTAAACAAGCAACATAGATCCCCTCATATACAAATATTTTTCCATACAAAAAAGACTGGCACATTTTATGTACCAGTCTCTTCCATATTAATCTTCTTTTAAGATACGTTTCATGCGATCTAAGTTATCAATAACTTCTTTGTCTGGCTTCTTAGTAAATGAACTTACAATAACTGTAACGACGATGTTTGTGAAGAATCCTGGGATAATTTCGTATAATTCGAAAATACCGCCATGACTTTTCATCATAATCCAGAATAGTACGACGATTGAAGACGTAACCATACCTGCGATTGCACCATTTTTCGTTAAGCCTTTCCAGTATAATGACATTAATACAAGTGGTCCAAATGCTGCACCGAATCCTGCCCAAGCATTACCTACAAGGTTAAGGATAGTGTCGTTTGGAGTCCAAGCAAGTAATATTGCCACGACTGCTACAGCTAATACTGCAAATCTACCTACCATAACAAATTCTTTATCTCTATCTGGTTCATAACCACGTTTTTTAGTTATGATTTTATAGAAGTCTTGTGTTAAAGCACTTGATGTAACGAGTAATTGAGATGAAATTGTACTCATAATAGCTGCTAAAATTGCTGCTAAGAAGAACCCGCCAACTAATGGGTGGAATAACACTTGACTCATTAAGATGAAGATTGTTTCTGGGTTATCAATTGTTTGGCTTGTATCATGAATGTATGCAATACCAGTTAAACCAACTAAACATGCACCTAATAATGAAATAGCCATCCAACCAATACCGAATCTTCTTGCTGTTGGTAATTGTTTATGTGATTTAATAGACATAAATCTTACAATAATATGTGGTTGTCCAAAATAACCAAGTCCCCATGCAATTAATCCTATAATACTTACAACTGAAGTTCCTTTAAACCAATCTAAGTTAGTTGGTTTAACTTCTGCTACAGTGTGGAAAGTATCTAACCCGTTTAAAGTTAATAATGCAGCGATTGGTACCATAACCATCGCTATTAACATGATCACACCTTGGAAGAAGTCTGTTAGAGAAACAGCTAAATATCCTCCGAAGAATGTATATAATACAACGATACCACCAGTTAAGATAATACCAAGACGATAATCCATACCGAATGCACTTTCGAATAAAGTACCACCTGATACCATACCAACTGAAGTATATAGCGTAAAGAATACGACAATGATAATACCTGAAATAATTTTTAAAGCATGTGTATTATCTGCGACACGTTTCTCGAAGAAATCTGGAATCGTAATAGCGTTTCCAGTATGTTCAGTATATACACGTAATTTCGGTGCGACTAATATGTAATTTAACCATGCACCTACTGTTAAACCGATAGCAAGCCAAGTTGCTGATAATCCAATACTGTAAACTTCACCAGGAAGTCCCATAATCATCCAACCACTCATATCGGATGCACCAGCGGATAATGCTGTTACATAAGGACCTATACTACGGCCACCTAACATGTACTCATCTAAATTGCTTGTTGATTGTTTATAAGCATAATAACCAATTGCTAATAGAACAAGAAAATAGACTATAATCATGAAATAAGTTTGCCAGCCTGAAGCAACTCCAGCACTCGCATCAATTTGTCCTAAAATAAACATAATCCCGCTCCTTTATTTTATGTATTTTAAAGTTGCACGTTGACCATTATACACAAATGAAATAATAATCAAAGGGTAAAAAGTAAATTATCCGTATATTCAGTTTATCATTTATGTAGAATGGTGTCACAATTTGTTCATATTTTTTGAATTTTTATATTGCTCTATGCCTTGCGGTGTAAATGTTTACAAAGGATATGCTTATGACTTATTTTGCTCATAAAATTACGATGTAAACTTTTTTTAAAATTTTTAGTTTTTTAAAATTTGTTCCATGTCATCAAACTTTTTAAGGTCATTTTCAACAGGTGGTTTCGTCATTAAGCTCACAATAACTGTTACGATAATACTTGAAATAAATCCAGGTATGATTTCGTAAAATTCAAAAATACCACCTTGATCTTTCATGAGTATCCAGAAAATAACGACTAATGAACCAGTCAAAATTCCTGCAATCGCGCCGTATTTAGTTAGACGTTTCCAATATAGTGATAATAATACTAAAGGTCCAAATGCTGCGCCAAATCCAGCCCAAGCATTACCAACTAAATTCAAAATTGTATCATTTGGATTCCACGCGATGTACATCGCAACGATTGATACAAGTAAAACTGATAAGCGTCCTACAAGAACGAATTCCTTTTCATGACTTTTATCTTGTAATGTTTTTCTGCGCAATAACATGTAGAAGTCTTGCGTTAATGCACTAGATGTTACAAGAAGCTGTGATGAAATTGTACTCATAATCGCAGCTAAAATTGCTGCTAAGAAGAACCCTGCAATGAGTGGATGGAATAAAATTTGACTCATTACGATAAAGATTGTTTCTGGGTTTTTAACTTCTATATTAGTATGTTCAACAAAAGCTATACCAATTAACCCAGTCACACAAGCACCTAATAAAGAAATTGCCATCCATGAAATACCAATTCTACGTGCTCTAGGCATTAGTTTATGTGTTTTAATAGACATAAAACGTACTATAATATGTGGTTGACCGAAGTATCCTAATCCCCAAGCTAGTAAACTGATGATACCAACTGTAGTTGTTCCTTTGAACCAATCTAAATTCGTAGGTTTTAAATCACCAACTTCACTAAACGTGTCGAGACCATTTAACTTTAACAACGCAACGATAGGCACTAATACCAATGCTAAGATCATAATGACACCTTGGAAGAAGTCTGTTAATGATACAGCTAAATAACCGCCGAAAAGTGTATACAAAATAACAATACTAGCGGCTATAAATAAACCAACATGATAATCTAGTCCAAATGCACTATTAAATAGTACGCCACCAGCGACCATTCCAGAATGTGTGTATAACGTGAAGAATACAACGATAACTAACCCTGAAATGACTTTAACGATTCTTGTATTATCTGATAATCTTTTTTCAAAAAAGTCAGGTAAAGTAATAGCGTTATCAGTCAGTTCAGTATAAATTCTTAAACGTGATGCTACGAGTATGTAATTAAGCCAAGCACCAATTGTAAGGCCAATGGCAATCCAAGTTGCTGATAGACCGATACTATATACAGATCCTGGTAACCCCATAATCATCCAGCCACTCATGTCTGAAGCACCTGCTGATAGGGCAGTAACAAGTGCACCTAAATCTCTGCCGCCTAACATATATTCATCAAGCGTACTTGTCGAACGTTTGTAAGCATAAAATCCAATTGCTAATAAAATGGCAAAATAAATAGCAATCATAACGTATGTTTCCCAAGAAGTTTCGACTTTGACATTCTTAAAAGTATTTCCAAGTATAAACATGAAAAACCACCTCTCACTCATTGACATAAAATTCAGAAAAAAATTCTGATAATTTATTATACACAATGTATGCGCTTTCATGTAGTTAATTTTTAATAACTTTAGATTTTTATATGAAAATTTGTTAAAATTATATGATGTTAGATTAACTAAGGAGGCGTCGCACATGACGAAGGTAACATCTGAGCAAGTTGAACATGTTGCTAATTTAGCTAGACTTGAAGTTTCACAAGACGAAGTCAATGAATTCACACAATCTTTAGAAAAGATCTTAAACTTTGCAGGACAATTAGATGAAGTTGATACTGAAAATGTTGAACCAACATTCCACGTATTAGACTTACAAAATGTTCTAAGAGAAGATAAGAGTGAATCAGGAATTCCTCAAGAACAAGCATTACTTAATGCGAAAGAAAAAGAAGCGGGGCAATTTAAAGTTCCAGCAATTATGAACGAGGAGGACTAAAGCATGACAATTCGTTATGAAACAATTGAAAGTTTATCAGAAATGATTAAAAATAATGAAATTAAGCCATCTGAAATTGTTAGAGATATTTTTGATGCGATAGAAGCAGACGACGCAAATATTAAAGCATTCTTAGCTTTAGATAAAGAACAAGCAATTAAAAAAGCTGAAGAACAAGATAAATTACAAGCTGAAGGCAAAATGGAAGGTAAGCTATTTGGTATTCCAATGGGTATCAAAGACAATATTATTACTGAAGGTGTAGAAACTACATGTGCAAGTAAAATGTTAGAAGGCTTTATTCCTATATATGAATCAACAGTTATGAATAAATTAAATGCTGAAAATGGTATTTTAGTTGGTAAACTTAACATGGATGAATTTGCTATGGGTGGATCAAATGAGAACTCTTATTTCAAGACAACTGTTAATCCATTTGACCATAAAGCCGTACCAGGTGGTTCATCAGGTGGTTCAGCAGCAGCTGTTGCAGCAAGCTTAGTACCATTTGCATTAGGTTCAGATACTGGTGGTTCAATCCGTCAACCAGCATCATACTGTGGTGTTGTTGGTATGAAACCTACATATGGCCGTGTATCACGTTTTGGTCTAGTAGCATTTGCTTCTTCATTAGATCAAATTGGACCTATTACACGTAGTGTTAAAGATAACGCATTAATTTTAGAAACGATTTCTGGACATGATGCACAAGATTCAACAAGTGCACCGATCGAAGATGTAGACTTTACGTCTGAAATTGGTAAAGATATTAAAGGCTTAAAAGTAGCTGTACCAGAAGAATTCATTGGCTCTGGTGTATCTGAAGAAGTTAAGAACTCAGTTAATGAAGCTGTTAAAACTTTAGAATCTTTAGGTGCTACAGTTGATCGCGTATCATTACCAAATACTAAGTATGGTGTAGCAAGTTACTATATTATTGCATCTTCTGAAGCATCAGCTAACTTAGCTAGATTTGATGGTATCCGTTATGGTTATCATTCAAAATCAGCAAATACACTAGAAGAACTATACAAAAAATCTCGTGGTGAAGGTTTTGGAGACGAAGTTAAACGTCGTATTATGCTTGGAACATTCGCATTAAGTTCAGGTTATTACGATGCTTACTACAAAAAAGCTCAAAAAGTTCGTACATTAATCAAACAAGACTTCGAAAAAGTATTTGAAGACTATGATGTTATCGTAGGACCAACTGCACCAACGACAGCATTCAATATTGGTGAACAAATTGATGATCCATTAACAATGTACGCTAATGATATTTTAACTATTCCAGTTAACTTAGCAGGTGTACCATCAATCTCTATTCCTTGTGGTAAATCAAATGGTCGTCCAATTGGTTTACAAATTGTTGGTAAACCATTCGATGAAAAAACAATATACAAAGTTGCTTATCAATATGAAACACAATATAACTTACATGATGACTATAAAACTTTACAAGGAGTGTGAAACTGAATGCATTTTGAAACAATTATCGGCTTAGAAGTTCACGTCGAATTAAAAACAGAATCAAAAATGTTTTCACCATCACCCGCTCATTTTGGTGCGGAACCTAATACAAATACAAACGTTATTGACTTAGCATATCCCGGCGTATTACCAGTTGTAAATAAGACAGCTGTTGATTGGGCTATGCGTGCAGCAATGGCATTAAATATGGATATTGCGAAAGAATCTAAATTTGATAGAAAAAACTATTTCTATCCAGATAATCCAAAAGCTTATCAAATTTCTCAATTCGATCAACCAATTGGTGAAAATGGTTGGATTGATATTGAAGTAGATGGAGAAACTAAACGTATTGGTATCACACGTTTACACATGGAGGAAGATGCAGGTAAATTAACACATAAAGATGGATATTCTTTAGTTGATTTAAACCGTCAAGGAACACCTTTAATTGAAATCGTTTCTGAACCTGATATTCGTTCTCCTAAAGAAGCATATGCATACTTAGAAAAATTACGTGCAATTATTCAATATACAGGCGTATCAGATTGTAAAATGGAAGAAGGTTCATTACGTTGTGATGCCAACATTTCATTACGCCCATATGGTCAAGAAGAATTCGGTACAAAAGCTGAGCTTAAAAACTTAAACTCATTTAACTATGTCCGTAAAGGTCTTGAACATGAAGAAAAACGCCAAGCAGAAGTATTATTAGCTGGTGGAGAAATTTTACAAGAAACACGTCGTTTCAATGAATCAACAGGCGAAACAATTTTAATGCGTGTTAAAGAAGGTTCAGATGACTATCGTTACTTCCCAGAGCCAGACTTAGTACCATTAT
Source organism: Mammaliicoccus sp. P-M58 (assembly GCF_022386165.1). NCBI lineage: Bacteria > Bacillati > Bacillota > Bacilli > Caryophanales > Staphylococcaceae > Mammaliicoccus > Mammaliicoccus sp. P-M58. The sequence goes on along the minus strand of NZ_JAJNJI010000007.1, from coordinate 50,202 downwards.
ACGTTGATGATGAGTGGAAAGAACGTGTACGTCAAACAATCCCAGATTTACCAGACGTACGTAAAGAACGTTATGTTAATGAATTAGGATTACCAGCTTATGATGCACATGTATTAACATTAACTAAAGAAATGTCAGATTTCTTTGAAGCAGCAATTGAGCATGGTGCAGACGTTAAGTTAACATCTAACTGGTTAATGGGTGGCGTTAATGAATACTTAAATAAAAATCAAATCGAATTACAAGATACTGCATTAACACCAGAAAACTTAGCAGGTATGATTAAACTTATTGAAGATGGCACAATGAGTAGTAAAATTGCTAAGAAAGTATTCCCTGAATTAGCTGAAAACGGTGGAGACGCACATCAAATTATGAAAGACAAAGGTCTTGTACAAATATCTGATGAAGCAACACTATTAGGATTCGTTACAGAAGCATTAGATAACAATCCACAATCAGTAGAAGACTTTAAAAATGGTAAAGGTAAAGCGATGGGCTTCTTAGTAGGTCAAATTATGAAAATTTCAAAAGGCCAAGCAAACCCACAAATCGTTAACCAATTACTAAAATCAGAATTAGAAAAAAGATAATAAATATTAAGAAAATCTCGTCACAAGGTGAATTACTCGTGACGAGATTTTTTTGTATATGAAGGTGGCGTATCGTTAAGGACAGAATTCCGAGAAATGTCCGTAAGAGTTGTCTCTCTAATTACCACAATTCAGAATAATGGAAGTTACAGCGTTCTAATTACCAGAATTCGGAATAATGAAAGTTAGCGCCCACCTAACTACCAAAACCTGAATAATGAATGATATACCACCATCAATTCTTAATCTTATTAAATTGCAAATTCTATATCTAATTACTTGCATGGTTGGTGTGTTGAAGTACAATAGTATTAAATCATAATGACGATGGAGGCGTAACTACATATGACGCAAATTAAAATAGCTAAAAATGAAAATGAAATTAATTTAGAGTTAGGTCAAGCTAATAGACATGGTTTGATTGCTGGTGCTACTGGTACTGGTAAAACAATTACTTTAAAAGTATTGGCTGAACAATTTTCTAAAGCTGGTGTTCCAGTCTTTATGTCAGATGTTAAAGGGGATATCTCAAGTATTGCTGAGGCTGGCTCTATCAATGATAAAGTTCAAGAACGTATTGATATGATGAAAATTGATGATTATGAAAATAATGCTTTTCCTGTAACGTTATTTGATGTATTTCAAAAAACGGGTGTACCTGTTCGTACAACAATTACAGAAATGGGTCCGCTATTAATTGGTAAGTTATTAGATTTAAATAATACTCAATTAGGTGTGTTAGATATTGTATTTAAAGTTGCTGATGAAAGTGGTCTGCTTCTGATTGATATGAAAGATTTTAAAGCACTTTTAAAAGAAATTAATGAAAATAGAGCGGAGTATGCTGAGAAGTATGGAAATATTTCCTCTGCATCAATTGGTGCAATTCAACGTGCATTATTAAGATTAGAATCTGAAGGTGCTGAAACGTTCTTCGGAGAACCTGCATTACAATTAGAAGATTTTATTAAGTTTGATGATTCAGGCAGAGGTATGATCAATGTACTTGATGCATCTGTTTTATATCAAAAGCCTAAATTATATGCAACGTTCTTATTATGGTTATTATCTGAACTATTTGAGAGTCTTCCAGAAGTAGGAGATCCCGAAAAACCAAAAATTGTATTCTTCTTTGATGAAGCCCACCTTTTATTTAATGACAGCTCTAAAGAGTTAATTGAAAAAGTTGAACAAGTTGTACGTTTAATTCGTTCTAAAGGTGTAGGTATTTATTTCGTAACTCAAAATCCAATTGATATTCCAGAGTCAGTTCTCGGACAACTAGGAAATAGAGTACAACATGCACTTAGAAGTTATACACCTAAAGATCAAAAAGCGATTAAAAGCGCTGCACAAACTTTCCGTCAAAATGAAAGCTTTGACACTGCTCAAGTAATCGGAGAATTGAAAACTGGGGAAGCGTTGATTTCATTCTTAAATGATGAAGGGCAACCGAATGTTGTTGAACGTGCATTTATTCGTCCACCTGAAAGTAAAATTGGTGTAATCGATGAATCTGTTAAAAAAGATTTAATTGAAAATGCGTCATTAAATGAAACGTATAAAGAAACGTTTGATCGTGAAAGTGCATATGAAATGTTACAAAATAAAATTGAAAAGCAACCTGAAGAAGAACCAAAAACTAAGAAATCACAGTCAACTAAGAAAGAAACAACATCTAAGAAGAAAGAAAAACCTTCACAATTCCAAAAAGAAACATCTAAATTCTTATCAACAGTTGGAAGACAAATTGGTAGAGAAATCGTACGTAATATATTTGGAACGAAAAGACGCTAATTATTTTTTGCTTTCTTATATTTAGTATATGCTTTAATATAAAGATATAAGAATATACAAGAGGGATCATAATGAAGAAAAAAGCTAGAATCATTTACAACCCAACATCAGGAAGAGAGTTATTTAAAAGAGCATTACCTGATGTATTAATTAAGTTAGAACAGGCTGGTTATGAGACAAGCGCTTATGCTACAACAAGTGCTGGAGATGCGACACATGCTGCTAGGGAAGCTCTAAAATATGATTATGATGTTATCATTGCTGCTGGTGGAGATGGTACTTTAAATGAAGTTATCAATGGTATTGCAGAAGCAAAGAAGCGACCTAAACTAGGGTTAATTCCTATGGGGACAGTTAACGATTTTGGTAGAGCACTTCTTATTCCAAACAATATAATGGAAGCTGTAGATACAATCATTAAAGGTGATCTTGTACCTGTAGATGTTGGTAAAATGAACAATCGCTATTTTATTAATATTGCTGGTGGCGGTAAAATAACAGAAGTTTCTTATGAAGCGCCAAGTAAATTGAAAACAATGGTTGGACCACTCGCTTATTACATTAAAGGCTTAGAGATGTTACCACAAATTAAAGCGACTGATATACGTATCGAATATGATGGTAATGTATTCCAAGGCGAAGCGATGATGTTTTTAATTGGCTTAACGAATTCAATAGGTGGCTTTGAAAAGCTTGTACCAGATGCTGATATTAATGATGGTAATTTTACTTTGCTTATATTAGAGAAAGTGAATATAGCTGAACTTGGACATATTATGACATTGGCTTCTAGAGGTGATCATATCAATCATCCGAAAGTTCATTACACAAAAGCTAAAACAATTAATGTCTCATCATTTGAGCAAATTCAATTAAATGTTGATGGTGAATTTGGTGGCGTATTACCTGCTAATTTCTTAAACTTAAAACAACATATACAAGTCTTTTCTAAACTTGAAAGGGTTAAGAGAGAGCACGGAATTGAAACAGTAGAAAGAGAACGAGAAAGACTACACGAAGAACAAACAGAAGAATAAATACATAGGGACATTATTTTGTCCCTTTTTTCTATGTTTATCGTGAAAGAGGGAGTTAATATGGCAGGAGTCGTAAATAAGAATGAAATATATACTGGAGAGGTTATCGATTTTACACATGAAGGGCATGGTGTAGTTAAATTCGATCGTTATCCAATTTTCGTACCAAATGCAATTAAAGATGAAACCATTTCATTTAAAGTTATCAAAGTGAAAAAACAATTTGCTATTGGTAAATTAATCTCCATTGAAGAAGCATCAAAGGACAGAATTGAACCACCTTGTGAATATTATAAAGTTTGTGGTGGATGTCAACTTCAACATTTAAGCTACACAGCGCAATTAGAAATGAAAAAAGAACAAGTGATTAATCTATTCAAGAGAAAATCACATTTTGAAGATACAATTATTCACGATACAGTTGGAATGGAGAATCCTTGGCATTATCGTAATAAATCACAAATACCAGTCGGGAAAAATAAATCTGGTGAAATTGAACTAGGATTCTATAGACAAAGAAGTCATGATATCGTGAATATAGATCATTGTATGATTCAAGATGAAAAACATGATTTAATTATGAAGAAACTTAAACGACTTTTAGATGAAACAAACATCAGTATTTATAATGAACAAAAGCACAAAGGTGAATTAAGACATATCATCTTGAGAACTGGTTATTATACTGGAGAAACAATGGTTATATTCGTAACGAATAGTAAACAACTTAGCCATAAAAATAAAATAATTGATTTTATTCAAACTGAATTTGAAAATGTGGTCAGCATTAAACATAATATTAATTTAGAAAAATCAAATGTTATTATGGGACATACGTCATATACTTTATACGGGAAAGATACCATTACAGATAAACTTTCTGAATATGAATTTAAAATATCCGACACTTCTTTCTATCAAATCAACCCAACACAAACAGAAAAACTTTATCATAAAGCGTTAGAATATGCACAATTAGATGGAGAAGAAACTGTCATTGATGCATATTGTGGTATTGGGACAATCGGTTCATACATGTCACAAAAAGCGAAACACGTTTATGGTGTGGAAGTCGTCGAACAAGCAATAGAAAACGCAAAAGAAAATGCGCAAATCAACAATATAGATAATGCGACATGGGAAGCAGGAAAAGCAGAAGAAATCATCTTAAAATGGCAACAAGAAGGTATTAAGCCAGAAGTTGTAATGGTCGATCCACCAAGAAAAGGATGCGATCAAACATTTATTGAAACATTAATCGAATTATCTCCAAAAAGAATCGTGTATATTTCATGTAACCCTGCAACACAGGTGAGGGATGTAGAATTGTTGAAAAATAGCGGTTATCAACTAAAAGAAATCACACCAGTAGATATGTTTCCACATACAACACACGTCGAAACAGTTGCTTTAATCGAAAAAATAACAGAATAGCATTCACTAAGGAGATTGGGATATAATGGAATGTCTCAGTCTCTTTTAGTATCTTGGCAGTAGCTGACTGAATTGAAAATGCGCTTATATCAAGCTTTTTTCAACTCTAGTCATCCTTGCCGGGGCGGGACTACGAAATCTTTTTATACAAATTAGATTTCTGTCCCGCTCCCTTTGAGCGTTATGTTTGTGTGAAAGTGTTTACAACTGTATAAATAATGTAAGGAGGGTTGTTTATGAAACGACTAATGATCAGTGCGATTTCGGCTAGTTTTATTTTATCTGCTTGTAGTAATGATTCGAATGAAGAAACTGAAGATAAAGGTAAGCAAACTCAGAATGAAATGGAACATGAACAGAGTCAGTCAGATGACAACCAAGAACGTAAAGAAACTAAAGGGATTGAAACGGTAGCTCAAGGTTTAGATATACCTTGGAGTATTGCGAGATCAGATGATGTGTTTTATTTATCAGAACGCCCTGGCAAAATTATTAAAATTGATGGCAATAAAAAGACTGAGCAACAAGTGGATTTAGATAAGGAAGTTTCTACTGCTGCTGAAGCGGGTTTATTAGGATTTGTGCTTGCGCCTGATTTTAAAGATTCTAAAGAAGCATATGCTTATTACACATATGAAGATAATAATCAGTTTAATCGTATCGTAAAATTAAAATTAGAAAATGATACGTGGAAAGAGGATGAGGTATTAATTGATAAAATACCAAGTGGCCAATATCATCATGGTGGTCGGTTGAAAATTGGACCGGATGATAAATTATATGCGACTACTGGAGATGCTTCAGACGAACAAAATGCACAAGATAAAGATACTTTAGGTGGTAAAATTTTAAGAATTAATCTTGATGGTAGTAAACCTAAAGATAATCCGATTTCTAATTCATATGTTTATAGTTACGGTCATAGAAATCCACAAGGAATTGTATGGACACCTGATGGACAGATGTATGCGAGTGAGCATGGTAATCAAGCAAATGATGAAATAAATGAGATTAAAGAAGGTCAAAATTACGGTTGGCCAGTGATTGAAGGTAATGAAGAAAATGATAATATGGAAACACCGATATTTACTTCAGGATCAGATGATACTTGGGCACCTTCAGGCATAGCATTTAAAGATGGTATCATTTATTCAGCTGCGTTGCGTGGAGAAGGTATTATGAAATTTGATGTAGAAAAAGATGGAATGAAAAAAGTGGCGACTAAATATGGAAGAATTAGAGATGTTTACATCGTAAATGATGATTTATATTTTGTAAGCAACAATACAGATGGTAGAGGTAATCCTTCCCAAAATGATGATAAGATGTATAAAGTTTCGCTAAGTCAATTAAACTCATAACTCAAACCTGAGCATAAAATCATTAGTATAAATTGAATTTATATTTTATAATCATTATGTAAAGGTTATTAAGAAATGGTTTCTCGGGGGTATTGGATGCTTAAAATTGACTTAGTTAACAATATATCTGTATTAAAGAGGTTAGCACTTTTACAATTTGTTTTATTTCTTTCATTAATATTAATTAGCTTTAAGTTAATTGCGAATATCATATATATTTATGAAGAAGGCTTTGTAAGAAATATCATAGTTGGGTTAGTTGGTTTAATTATATTAGTGTTTATCCACGAGTTAATACACGGTATTTGCTTTAAAATATTTAATCCAAAGGGAAAAGTTAAATATGGATATATGAAAGGCATGTTTTATGCAACGATGTCACATGCTATTTTTACAAGAAAACAATTTTATATCATATTATTAGCACCATTTGTTTTAATTAGTATAGGATTATTAATTGTATTATTATGGCTTCAAGTCACTTCTATTATTTATGTATTTGCTTTTCATGGTGCTGCATGTATCGGTGATTTTTACATGGCACAAGTGATTTATAGTAATAAACAGATGAATTATGTAGAAGATACAGAAGTCGGCATTAATTTATTTACGGATAATAAAGATGTTCAATCAACAAGTTAAAAAGATTTTGATATAATATATAGGAATTTGGGCGACCAACTTCCTATTTTTTTGTAGAGGTGTTTAGAATGGAACGGCGAATCATTCACATTGACATGGATGCTTTCTTTGCTCAAGTTGAAATAAGAGATAATCCAAAATTAAAAGGAAAACCAGTTATTATAGGAGGACGTGCTTCAGGTAGAGGCGTTGTTTCAACGGCTAGCTATGAAGCTCGGAAATTTGGTGTTCATTCAGCTATGCCCATGGCTCAAGCACATCAACTTTGTCCGGATGGTTATTATGTACGCCCAAGAATTAATTATTATCGTGAAGTATCTAATGAAATAATGGCGATTTTTAAAAGTTATACAGATATTGTTGAACCATTATCGTTAGATGAAGCTTATTTAGACGTTACTGAACTTGTGAGAAGAGACTTATCTGCTTCAACGATTGCTCAATATATTCAACGGGATATTTATGATAAGACGCATCTTACATCTTCAGCAGGTGTTTCTTATAATAAATTTTTAGCAAAGCTCGCTAGTGGTATGAATAAACCGAGTGGTCGGACAGTAATAGATTATGAGAATGTACATGATTTATTGATGTCGTTGCCGATAGGAGATTTTGCAGGTATTGGAAAAGTAACCGAAGAAAAGATGAAATCATTAGGAATCAATAGTGGTAATGATTTATACGCATATGACCAAATGGAATTGATTCAATTATTCGGTAAACGTGGTGTAAGCTTTTATAATAAAGTACGTGGTATCGATCATTCTCCAGTGAAACCAACACGTGTTAGAAAATCAATCGGTCGAGAAACAACTTTTGAAACAGATCAAAATGATGATGACTTTATTCTCAATACGATTAGAAAATTGAGTACTGAAGTTGCCAATAGAGCTGATAAACACGAACTAGCAGGGCGAACAATAACAGTTAAACTAAAAACACATAACTTTGAAACATTATCTAAACAAACAAGTAGTCATACACCAGTCTATGACGAAGTTGAAATATATAATATTGCATATGATTTATATAATTCATTAAAAGATTCGGATACTTCTATACGTTTAGTAGGTGTATCTATCGGGAATTTAGTTTCGAGAACATATCGCAATTTAACAATATATGATTTTATTTAAACCGGTTTACTTGATATCGTCATGTATCCTTAGTATTCTGGATATTGTTGAATGCGCGTTTCGGCTATACGAGAAGTGGGTATTTATTAATACTTATAATAAGAAAGTAGAGATTGATATGAAATTTAAATTTTCAATTATTGCAATTACAGTATTATTAATCATTTTATTTATTAAAAGTTCCATTGAAACAGGTTCATTCGATATTATCAAATTACTAGGTATTATTGCGATAGCAATATTGTTATTCTGGGTTGATAGAAAATTAGAAAGACCTGTTAATAAAGCAAGTTTAAAAAGAGACATAAAAAAAGAATTCCAACACAAAGAGTAAATAAAAGAATAAAAGCTTCTAGGATGCGTCATAATATCCTAGAAGCTTTTTATTTATACATATTTTTTATCGGTTAATGTTTTGCCGTAAATACTCAATACAGCATCTAAGTCTGGATAATGTTTTAATAATCGATACGTAATAATGGCGCATGCTTTAGCATCATTTAACGCATGGTGGTGACCTTTAAAATCAATATTATAATAATCCATCATTGGCGCAAGTCCATATCTATGATTGTTGACTGTTTTTCTAGCTAATATACATGAACAAAAATACGTTAATTCAGGAATTTCGATTTGGTGTTTAATGAGTGATTTAAACAATACAGTCATATCAAATTTAGCATTATGTGCTACAACTGGTAATGTACCGATGAAATCCATCATATATGGAAACACGACATCGAAAGTAGGTGAATTTGTCACATCAGAAGGTTTTATTTTATGAATTTTAATATTTATATTTGAAAAATAATCTTCAGGATTCACTAATGTATAAAAAGTTTCTGTAATTTGATGATCAATTACTTTGACCATTCCGACAGAACAAATGCTTTCCGGACTTCCATTTGCTGTTTCAAAATCAAGTGCTACAAATGAAGACATGCCATCACTTCCTTTAGAAAGTTATTATAAACATTTGTTGGAATAATGTAAATGATGATGGTATGTAGATAGAATGAATAAAGACCATCTGCCATGAATAGTTCATGTAGATGGTCTTGTTTAAGTATTGTAAGACTATAAATTATTCAGCATCTTCATCGAAGTGACGAGAAGCTAAATCTTTTTCATAGATAAATAATGCGTTATTGTCTTCTTGAATTCTTTCTAAGTAGTCAATATGTGTTTCAAACATAGACTCTTCTTCAACTTGCTCATCTAAGAACCAGTTTAAGAATGAAATTGTTGCAAAGTCTTTTTCTTCTTTAGCAATTTCAGATAAATTATAGAATCGACGTGTAACATCTTGTTCTTGAGCTAATCCATCTTTAAATGTCTCTAATAAAGAACTGAATTCAGTTTTAGGTGCATCTAAAGCTGTGAAAATAGCTTTTTCACCACGATCGTTAATATAGTCATATATTTTCATACCATGGAAACGTTCTTCTTTAGCTTGTTGAATATAGAAGTTTGCAAATCCATCGTAACTCTTATCTGCACAATAAGCTGCCATTGCCATATATGCATGTGCTGCGTAAAATTCATGATTCAATTGATTGTTTAAAGCATCTAAAATATTTTTAGATAACATAGAAATCTTCCCTTCTATAATAATTTTAACTTACATTTTTATTATACAATAACAACAAAATGAAACCAACGATTTGATATAGTTAAACACTTTTTTTAAAGCTTTTGAACGTGGTATAATGATGTGACAGAACAAGGAGGTAACGTATGAAGAAGTATGTTGCGAAAAATATAGCAAAGCTAGCACGGTATGCTAGTAGAAAAGTAGGTAAACAAGGTACGGATCTTCCGGGACAAATAGCTCGAAAAATAGACCCGCTTATTTTAAGAAAGTTAGCGAATGAAGTAGATGAAATCGTGATGATTAGTGGTACGAACGGTAAAACGACGACATCGAACTTAATAGGTTATACATTAAAGAAGAACAATATTGAAATTATACATAATACTGAAGGTGCCAATATGGCAGCAGGGATTACTTCAAGCTTTATTGTTCAATCTAATAAAAATACTAAAATTGCTGTTATAGAAATAGACGAGGGTTCTATTCCAAGAGTGTTAAAAGAAATGACACCTTCTATGATGGTAGTGACAAACTTCTTTAGAGACCAAATGGATAGATTTGGTGAAATCGATACGATGGTAGATAATATCGCCAACTCAATCAAGGATAAAGGAATTAAACTATTACTGAATGCAGACGATCCTTTCGTTAGTCGTTTGAAAATAGCAAGTGATGACATTGTTTATTATGGTATGCAAAAAGGGATACATGACTTTGAACAAAGTACAATGGTTGAAAGTAAATATTGTCCTAATTGTGGCAGATTATTAAATTATAGTCATATTCATTACAATCAAATTGGTCATTATACATGTGAATGTGGATTTAATAGAGCGACTCCACAATATGAGGTGACAGCATTTAAACAAGAACCGTTTATACATGTTGGCTTAAATGATGCACATTTTGATATGAAGATTGCTGGTGATTTTAATGTGTTTAATGTCATTGCAGCTTATTCAGTATTAAGAGAATTAGGTTTAAATGATCAATCTATAAAAGCTGGTTTTGAAACGTATACTTCTGATAATGGACGTATGCAATACTATAGAAATAGTAAAAAAGAAGCGCTTATTAACTTAGCTAAAAACCCTGCAGGCCTTAATGCAAGTTTATCTGTTGGTGAACAAATTGATGGGGAAAAAGTTTATTTAATCAGTTTGAATGATAACGGCGCAGATGGAAGAGATATTTCATGGATTTATGATGCAGACTTTGAAAAATTATCTAGACAAAATATCAAAACTATCATCTGTACAGGACAAAGAGCTGAAGAATTAGCATTAAGACTGAAATATGCTGAAGTTGAAGCAGAAGTTATTATAGAACATTCAATAGAAAAGGCAACTGAACTATCAATGACTTACAATCAGTTTACAGTTGCAATTCCTAACTATACATCTTTATCACCAATGCATCGAACATTGAATAAAGCCTTTAAGGAGGAAGCATAATGTCATCAATAAAAATATTTCATTTTATGCCAGATAAATTAAATTTGTACGGCGATATTGGCAATATCATTGCACTAAAACAACGTGCGAAATGGCGTAATATAGAAGTAGAAGTAATAGATATAACAGATACAGATCAATTAAGTTTAGATGAATGTGACATTTTCTTTATAGGCGGTGGAAGTGATAGAGAACAAAGTTTAGCTACAGAACAATTAAAGAAAATTAAAACACAACTTAAAGATGCAATTGAAGGCGGCATGCCAACTTTAACAATATGTGGCGGCTATCAATTTTTAGGATCTGAATATGTAACACCTGATGGAACAAGATTAGAAGGTTTAAACATTCTTGATATTTATACAGAATCTAAGAAAGATCGTCTAATAGGAGATATTGTTATTGAATCAGAAACATTTGGACAAATCGTCGGTTTCGAGAATCATGGTGGAAGAACATATCATGAATATCCTACATTAGGTAAAGTCGTTGATGGTTATGGTAACAATGATACAGATAAGAAAGAGGGTATCCATTATAAAAATTTATTGGGTACATATTTACATGGACCAATTTTACCTAAAAACCACGAAATCACAGATTACTTATTAAAACAAGCATGTATCCGAAAAGGTATAACATTCGAACCAGAACAACTAGACAATACAGTTGAAGAAGCAGCAAAACAAGCTATTATAAAAAGGTTGTTAAAAGCAAAATAATAAAAAGGCTGAGACATTAAATGTTGTCTCAGCCTTTTAGATTTTTGTGGTGTAATTAAGATTCATTTAACCTCAGACATAGATAGGCGTGTCTACAGCTAAATAAAACACAATATCTATTTGATGAAATGTAATAATCCAATTTAGAACTCAAATGGGTATAAATACTGAACAAATTAGATAGTAGAATATGATATTATAATAAATACAAATTTTTAACAATAGATGAGTCATTATATATCGTTAATAGCTTAGAAACTTCATAAAAATTATAGATGGAAATATAAAGTCTTAAAATCAATACTCTCAAAATCCCCCAAATTATATTAATAATCTGTATCAGTGAGTTTATCAAAACCTCGCTATATTAAAATCCATCTTTTAAAAGATTTTTTAAATATTTTCCAATTATAAATATCAAGATAATACTTATTTCCGATTTGTTTTATAACATTTTGTTTCATTAAATTATTAAAAGTACGAGTTTGCTTAATGTTTAAGCTTTTTAAATCTTTAGCACTTTTTGGAGAAACTGCATTATTTTCTTTCATAATTTTTACTACCTTATCTTGTTTTAAAATTATACTTTCAGCTCCAAATGACATAGCTATCACCTCTTTTAATCATTATAACAAATAAATTTTTAGAAAATTGTGACATTTATCACTGAAACACTTCTGTTTACATGTAAGTATATAAGTAGGTGAGGTAATGAACAGTAAACTTAAAATAATTATTGAAATGTCTGTTTTATCAATATGTACTACATTATTATTTATTATTAACACTATTTTGTTTTCGATTATTTTTCCTAAAAATGATCATTTTAATTTCTCTATATTACTATCTTTAATTGTGTCATTTCTAATATTACCTCAATATATATATAGAAATTGTGTATTTGAAATTAAAATTTTTAGAAATGGTATCAATACTTTATTTGGAATTCGATTAATGGTATACATATTTGTTTTAGTATGTGTCTATCAATCTATTTGGCAATTTATCACAATGATTATAGTTGCAATATCCGAAGAGTACTTGTATAGGAAAATTATTTATAATAGGTTACTAAAGCACTTCAATTTCGTTATATCAGCAATAATAAGTTCTATATTATTTGCTCTTATATTACATAATGCTGAAAATTTTATTGTTAATATTACATTGAGGGTAACAATAGGTTTAATTTTATGTTTTGTAACATTTAAAACAAAAGATATAAAAGATTCTATATTTTTACATTTGATTTATAATTTGTCTATATAGAAGGGAGAAAAAATGAAAAATTTAAAATTACTTATAACAGAATTTACATTTATTTTTATTGTTGGAATTAACTATTATCTTTTTGAAAATCATAACTTAATGACATTTTTCTTGTTTAATATTATTTTACCTACATTATTAGTAGTTATTTCTAATTTGATTTTAAGTAATAAAAAAAGATATAAAGCAATGATAGTATTATTAAATACATTTGTACTTCAATTTTTATTAAATTACAGTATAATCCTCAATTCTTGCATGTTCGAAAAAATTATTGAAAATACAAAATATATTTTTGGAGAAAATGGAAGTGTTGAAATAAGTATTCAAGAAAGTAGTTTGGCACAGTATAGCTTTACATATATTTTATTAGTAGTGCTAACTCTAGGTGTTAGTTATTTACTAGAATTTATAAAAATGAAAAGAAACGGAGGTTAATTATTTATGAGACTAAAGTTAAACGAAAAAGTATATTATGAAGCTGTTAATGGAATACCTATGTTACTAAATGTTAGTAATGGATTGATTGTTGGTTTAGATAATGAAGGTAATGAATTTATTAAAAAGGTATTGAATAAAGATCTTGAATTTGACTATAGTCAATTAAGTTACAACCTAAAAGAATTAGTTACCCATTTGACTAACAATAATTTCATAGAAGGTAACTTTATAAATTCAAAAAAGGAAGAGATTGCTTTTGCCTATTTGCATATTACAAATAGGTGTAATTTGAATTGTGTGGGTTGCTATTCAATGAACGATAAGAGAAATGTTGAGTCAGATCTAGATATTGAACATATTAAAAAATCTATTGATTATCTTTCTGAAGTAAATATAGATACTGTAATCATTTCTGGTGGAGAAACGTTAATAAGAACTGATATAGGTGAAATATGCAGGTATTTAAAAGCGAAAAAAATAAACAATGTAGTAGTTATAACAAATGGAACAATTGTAAATACGAGTATTCTGCAAGATATTAAAGGTCTTGTAGATAATATTTCAGTTTCTATAGATACTTATGATGAAAATACAGAAGGGTTTATTAGAGATAAAGGAATTCATAATAGAATAATAAAGAACATAAAGAAAATGAAAGAATATGATTTTAACATTTCCTTATTGCCAACTTTACATAAACATAATTATAAGGATTTACAAAAATTTGTTGACCTATCTAAAAAATTAAATATTTCAATTTCATTTAGCATTTTGACTACTACTGATGAAGAACCTTATTCTCCATTAATTTTTAATAATGAAGATTTAAAAGGACTTGCTAAAGAATTGTATTATGCTAATGTTCCATTTTATAATGCCCCTGTCCATCAATCTTTACAAGCTACTGAGGGATGTGGTGTAGGAAATGATATGATTTCAATTGGTTCAGATGGAAGCATTTATCCTTGTCATATGTTGATGGAAACTAGTATGAAATTAGGTAACATTAAAGACAAAAATTTAATAGAAGCTAAAAAAGATATAAATAATGAATTTTTTATAAATTATACAGTCAATGACTTAGAAGGTTGCAAAAATTGTGAAGTAAAATTTTTATGTGGTGGAGGTTGTAGAGCTAGAGCATATATGCATACTAATGATATAAAAGGAAAAGATCCGTATTGTCAAATGTACTATTCATTTTATATGGATTTAACAAACGAAATTAAAAAAAGTATTTAAGGAGGTGATAATATGCTATTTTTTACAAATTTGTTCAGAGATAAAAGAGGTTGTGCTTCTGGAGGTTTTTATTTATGTATCTCAGTAGGTAGACAAGTAGGTAAATGGTCAGTTTAAGTTTTTGTTAGAGGCGTAGATTTTAGATTTGCGCCTCAATTTTATATGGAGTTGGGATTAAATTGTTAATAGTGAATAATTTGAATGTTAAATACGGTAAATTATCTGTATTAAATAATATTAGTTTTGAATTAAAATCTAATGAAATTGTTGGTCTAGTTGGAAATAACGGTTCTGGAAAAACTACTTTAATGAAAGCAATTTTGGGATTTTTAAAATATGAAGGTGAAATACTATTTAACAAAAATAAGAATTATCAATATGATAAATCTCAAATGCAAAAAATAGCAATGCTTTTACAAGAAAATATGTACCAAAATAACACAGCACTATTTAATCTATCAATTTTTGAAAATCTTAATACATTTCCAAGTTCGAAAGTGGATTTGAAAAATAGACTCTCGAAGTACAATCTTCCTGAAGACAAAAAGTTGAGAGGATTTTCATTTGGTATGAAGCAAAGGTTAAGATTAGCTTTGATTAGCCGAGAAGGATATGATTTATATATTTTAGATGAGCCATTTGTAGGTTTAGATCCAATTGGTGTTATAGAATTAAAAAATTATTTAACTGAACTAAAAAATGCAGGGAAAACTATTTTAATATCTAGTCATCAATTAACAGAACTAGAATTTTTAGCTGATAGGTATTTATATTTAAATGAAAAAACAATTATTGAAAAAAATGAAATTATCGGAAGAAGAATAATCATTAGTTCTGAAATTTTCGATATAAATAAAGTATATGGGAAAATTAATGAAGTAAATAAAAATAAAAATAGAATAGAGTTACCTTATGATTTAAATAAACTTTATGAATTTCTTTGTATATTAAGTGAAAGTGAAAGAAGTTGCTTGAAAATACATATCGAACCAACTTTGAAGATGAAGAGTGGTGTTTCAGAATGATACCAAATTTAAAATTTGAATTGTATAAACTAATACACAGTAAAATTCTAATTTTTTTAATTCTAATTTTACTAGTTCCATTAATTGGGGGAATTACATTAAATGTTGAGCCAACATGGTTAGTGGTAAAAGGCAAAACTGATTTCTTTGGATATACTTTAACAATGTTGCAATTTTTACTATTTTTTAAATTACATATTATTTTTCTTATTTTTTCCTATAACTCATTAGGTTACGAAATATCAAATGGACAAATATTATACCAGTTAATTCGAAACCCAAATAGAACACAAGTTTTTATTACAAAATATATTTTTAATCTAACCATAGTTATATTGTTTATATGTACATATTCATTAGTATCATTTTCTAGCTATAGCATATTAATAAGTGGTTCTAAATTTGGCATGTCTAGAATAACATGCTGGGATACTAATCAAAAAGAAATTGTAGTTCAAATAATGTATTTATTAAGCTATTTAGTGTTTTTAATTACATTAATGTTTTTTATATCTATGTTTATAAAATCAATAAATAGTACTTTTATCGTTATTATCGTTGATATTATATTAGGTTTATTAGTGAAAATTGATAGTATTAAATTTTATATACCTAATTTTATAGCTCTTTCTAATACAATACATCATTTTGAATTTAGTAAGTTGATAATTAATGCTACGGTTATACTAGTATCAATAAATTTAATATTATTATTGACTTTAATTAGATTCAATAAGATGAATTTATAATAAAAGGCTGCTGAAATAATGACTTTTATAAGTTTAAAAAAATATATTTCTAGTAATTTTCCTAAAAATAATCATAAAGTCAATAAATATTTGGATTTTAATAAGAATGAATTTATATTGATAAATGAAGGAATATTATTTAAATATCAATTGTATTCTAATGGAGAATATAATATAACAAATATTTATGACAATGATTCACTAATATACTTGAATAGTGATAATAACGGCATTTTTACAAAAACTGATTGTAGTTTTTACAATGTATCAGAGAAGGAGTTAGACAGTATTAAAGATGAAAGTATCCGAAATGATATAAATGATTTCTTTAAAACTGAGCTCATTAAAAAAAATATGTTTATCCGAGATTTTTCGCGCTTTGGTAAAACTGAAAGGATTTATTCTATTCTTATAAGACTTTGTAATTCTTATGGAGTTTTTAAAAATAACTGTATAATGATTGATATTAAATTAAGTCATACAGAACTATCACAAATTACTTATATGGCTAGAGAAAACGTAAGTAGAACAATGGCAAAATTAAAAAAAGAGGGTATTATTTCTTATGAAAATGGAAAAATAATAGTTCATAAGTTAGATTTTCTAATGAAAGAATTACAATGTGAAGATTGTTCAATTATTAATTGTAGTATAAAATAATTAATTTTGGAAAAATTTCTGAACTATATTCTCTAGAATAGATATTAATTCAATAATTACTATAAATAAGTGAATATGGGGAATAAAAATTTTATTAGACAATGAGTTTGAAATATATTTTTTAATTCAGATTATGATTTTTTCAAATTATGTGAGTAAGATATGATAGTTACTTAATAATTATTTACTTTTTTGATAATGAAAATGAAGAAAAGGTATAATCATTGATCATTTTAAGGTGGAGCTAATGAAACAAATAGTTCTTCAGAATTTATTTCATTTGAATTAATAATATTGAGGGTGCACTCTTATTAAGGAATGTACCCTCAATATTATAGGGTTAGTATTTGAATTTAAAAACATTGTCATTTAAAAATAGATTTAATATATCAATTACTTTTTGAATGAAATGCCCCTTTTAATAAAAAACAAAGATTTTCTGATTAATTTTTATAATTAATCTAGCTTCAGACATACAACTCGCATCTATAGGCTTTAGTTTCTTTATGTCTACTATATGTGGTGTAATACACTAAGATGCTTTTTTTACAATGTAAAACTTGTATACACACTATTTTGTTAATCTTGAATATCTATCATTTAAAATTTTATTAATCATGAGTATTTCATAAATAATGTGACTTTTTATTTGGTTTTCATCAAATTCATTCAGTCCTTTAACACTATTTTTTAATGTGGATGCTGCATTTTTTTGTTTTTTATATTCATTTGCTTTGATTAAATGTTCATAGGATTTGATGAAATTTGAGATTGCTGTGCGTTCTTTTTCAGTAAAGAAGATGTGCGTATTCTCTGGTAAATATACTAGGTTTAATAAATGTGCATTTAGTAGTCGGTTAATATGATATTTCATTTCGACTTTTCTAATGTGAGATTTAGATTCTTTCTTTGCTCTATGGTAATCGTATTCTTCTTTTTGATATTTTATAAGCTGTTCAATTTTAGTGGCTTGCTGTTGTAATGTTGATACTTTTTTCATGGATAGGGCAGATTCATATTCACCTAGTAAGAGTTCTTTAAGTCTAGATATGTATATTTCTAATATACTTTGATCCATTTTTTGATTAATGTCTTCTATTTGATTTATATATTTAGGTGGCAAAATAATAAAATTGACGATGCCTGCTGTTGCAAGACCAATTGTAGTAGTAGCTAATCGTGATACGAAATTATATACAAATGCTTCATGGATAACAGGGACCATTGCGACAGCTGTAATGGCAGCAACTAACATTCCATCAAATAATTTAAGTTTATAACATACTAAAATCGTGACGGTTGCTGCTAATGAATAACTTAAAGGTGATTCTCCAAAGAAGTATGTACTAATAACGGCTATAAATGCACCGAGTATTGAAGCGGGGAACCTTACAAAAGCTTTCTTTAAGGATGCTTTAGCTGTAGGTTCTATTGTCACAATTGATGTGATAACCGCAAATATAGGATTTAAATTTAAAGACATACATATTAAACCTGTTAAAAAAGTTGCTAATCCAGTTTTAATAATTCTTGCACCGATAATTCGAGATAACCAATTTTCTTTCATATTCAAAACTCCGAAATCATTTTTTTATAGTATAACATGCATTTTCTGATATAATGATAAACGACAAAAAAATTTTAAAAGAAAGAACGGGATTTAAATGATAATTCAAAACAATGAAGAACTTGATGGCCTAAAAGAAATAGGTAAAATTTGTGCAATAATTCGTGATGAGTTGAAAGAAGCAACTAAACCCGGAGTGACAACTAAAGAATTAGATAACATCGCAAAGGAAAGATTTGCTGAATTAGAAGCAGAATCAGCACCTATTGCAGAGTATGATTTTCCTGGTTACACATGTATAAGTGTTAATGAAGAGGTTGCGCATGGTATACCTGGTAAACGTGTGATTAAAGAAGGCGATCTTGTAAACATAGACGTATCAGCACGTAAAAATGGCTATTATGCAGATACAGGTATTTCATTTGTTGTTGGTAATGCAGATGACCCGAAAAAACAATTAGTAGTAGATGTAGCGGCTATGGCTTTTGAAGAAGCAATGAAGAAAGTTAAGCCAGGTGCTAAATTATCTCAAATTGGCAGAGCAGTTAATGCTACAGCACGTAAAAATGGCTTAAAAGTTATTAAAAACTTAACAGGTCATGGTGTTGGACGTTCATTACACGATTCACCACAACATGTTATGAACTATTATGATCCATTAGAAAAACAATTGCTTAAAGAAGGTATGGTACTTGCAGTAGAACCATTTATCTCATCAAATGCAACAATCGTTAGCGACGGTAAAAATGATTGGGCATTTGAAACGAAAGATAAAAGTTTCGTCGCTCAAATTGAGCACACAATTGTTGTCACTAAAGAAGGACCATTATTATTAACTAAATTAGAAGACTAAAAATATAAGAGGAGTGGATAGAATTGATTAAACATACAAGATTCTATACTACTCCTTTTTATTTTTCTAAGACTAAGGTCCTATTGAAAATTCAATCCTAGGTCCATTTTTAGATTTGAAATAACATTTTATAATAGAGTTTAATATGACAGAAGTAGGTGATTCTATGTTTAATGTTGTTTCAGATCAATTAAAGCAATTGATTCTTGTTTCGTATTATGAAAGTTTAGATACATGTGCAAAGCGCTTAGATGTTAAAATTAAAGCTATGAAACAGTACATCACGTATCTTGAACAAAAACGTTGTCAATTAAGTAAATTAATTGATAAATATACTTTAGAATTAGACAATAAGTATATGGACAAGATTGAAGATTTTAAAATTAAATGTGCTAAAAAATTAGAAGATCATGATTTACAATGGTTACAAAAGCAAATTAATATGTTAGAAAGTGAATTAGCGAAAATTGACGAAGCTATGAAAAGTACTTTAGATAAAATTGCTGATACGATAGCTGAGCGTACGATGCTTACTCAGATGAATTCACTTCTCTAAAAAAGGAGTGGTATGTTGAAGAATAAATTTATATCAACTGAATTGTTGATCGTATTATCTGTATTGATTTTGTTATCAAACATTTACTATATTTTCTTTGAGAAAATAGGCTTATTACTCGTTGTTGTAATGGGGACGATATTTATATATGTAGGATATTTATATTTTCATAAATTACGGGGATTAATTATATTTTGGATAGGCGCCATTTTAATGATTTATGCATTACTTTCTAATCCATACATGCTTGCCATATTATTTTTATTCTTAGTATTTTTAGTTATTAGATATCTTCTATATCGTAAAAAACCATTAAGAGTAGAACATGTCGATCAAACATCAAATGAAAATATTAACGAATCATTTATAAAACAGCGATGGTTCTCTCCACAAAAGACACCACACTATATTTATAAATGGGAAGATATACAAATTCAACAAGCAATTGGAGATATTGAATTAGATTTATCTTTAGCTGCTAATTTATCTGAGCATAATGTTATTGTCGTGAGACAATATATTGGAAAGACACAAATTATTGTTCCTTATAATTACCATGTACATGTACATATAACTGCTTTATATGGCAGATTATATATGAATGATCAAGTGTATAGAGTAAAAAATGAAACGGTGCATTATGAGGAAAATAGTCATAAAAATTCATTTAAAGTTAATATATTCTTCTCAACATTTATGGGAGATGTTGAGGTGATTTATCGATGAATAACTACACAAGAATTATAGGTTCAATGCTTATACTTGTTTATACAATTGTTGGTATATTATTTTTCTTAGATCGAATTTTTATTAATATTATATATTTTCAAGGTATATTTTATACTCAAATATTAGGTGTACCAGCATTCCTATTTATCAACATTGTAGTTATTTTGCTATGTATCATAATAGGGACTGCAGTCGCTTACAAAATTAATCAACAGCATCATTGGATTAAAGAACAAATCGAAAGATCTTTTCAAGGAGAAATGTTAGGTGTAAATCACCATGAAATTGATTTGCACAAAGAAACTTTAGAAATTTATCAAACATTAATTCCGTTGCACGAAGAACTATACACATTGAGATTAAAGTCTCAACAAATTATTAATGAATCGTATCAAATGCAAGATTCCGTCGTTAAAAAAATCATAGAAGATGAGCGACAAAGGTTAGCAAGAGAATTACATGACTCAGTAAGTCAGCAATTATTTGCGGCAAGTATGATGTTATCTGCAATTAAATCATCAGAATTAAAAGAGCCATTAGCAAAACAAGTAGACTTATTAGAAAAAATGATACAAGATTCGCAATTAGAAATGCGTGCTTTATTATTACATTTAAGACCTTTAGGATTAAAAAATAAATCCCTTGGAGAAGGTATTAAAGATTTAGTAGTCGACTTGAAACAAAAAATACCAATGAAAGTTGTTTATGATATAGAAGATATAGAAATAGCCAAAGGTACGGAAGACCATCTATTCCGTATAACTCAAGAAGCCATATCTAATACGTTACGTCATTCTAAAGGTACAAAAGTTTCAATAGAGTTAATAGATACGAATGATTATGTTATATTACGTATACAAGATGATGGGGTAGGTTTTGACACATCAAAAAGAGACCCACAGAGTTATGGGCTAAATACTATGAATGAACGTGCATTAGAAATTGGAGCCACTCTCAATATTATTTCAATGCCTGAATCGGGAACACGTATTGAAGTTAAGGTACCAAATAATAAGGAGGAACAATATGACAATTAGAGTATTATTTGTAGATGATCATGAAATGGTTCGAATCGGAATCTCTAGTTATTTATCTACACAAGAAGATATTTCCGTCATAGGGGAAGCAGCATCAGGAAGAGAAGGCATTGAAAAAGCTGAAGAATTAGAACCCGATGTCATTTTAATGGATTTAGTGATGGATGATATGAATGGTATAGAAGCAACACAACATATAAAAAAGCATCAACCAAGTGTTAAAATCGTCATGTTAACAAGTTTCATTGAAGATAATGAAGTCTACCAAGCCTTAGATGCGGGTGTTGATAGTTATATATTAAAGACGACTTCTGCGGATGATATCGCAAATGCGATACGTAAGACGTACAATAAAGAGTCTATTTTCGAACCAGAAGTACTTGTAAAAATGAGAAATAGAATGAACCAGAAAGCTGAATTATTCGAAATGTTGACTGAACGTGAAATGGAAATATTATTATTAATCGCTAAAGGTTATTCAAACCAAGAAATAGCAAGTGCTTCACATATTACGATTAAGACAGTTAAAACGCACGTTAGTAATATATTAAGTAAATTAGAAGTACAAGATAGAACACAGGCTGTTATATATGCCTTTCAACATAATTTAATATCATAATAAAAGAAGTTGAGCTTCCAGAAAGGAGCTCAACTTCTTTTTTATTTAGTAAATTCATATCCATTTTGTATAACTTCTAAATCACCATTGTGTGGATCGATAACGAGTCCATGTATCGGAACAGATTGATCAAATAATGGATGGTTATATACTTTTTGTATATTTGTTTGAACATTTTCAGTTACATCACCGAATCCTCTTAAGAATTGATGAATATTAATACCTGAATGTTCGATTGTATTTAGTGTATCATCTGTGATACCACGACTTTTCATTGTATCTATTACTGAATCAACATCTAAATTCCCCATACCACAGTCTTTATGCCCCATGATAATGATTTCTTCAGCACCAAGTGCATAAATCGCTACTAATAAACTTCGCATTGTAGACCCATATGGATGAGAAATTGTTGCGCCAGCATTTTTAACAACTTTGATATCACCATTTTTAAAGCCTAATGCGCGCGTAGAAAGTTCTGTTAATCGCGTATCCATACAAGTAAGCAATACTGCTTTAGCGTTAGGTGTCTTCGTTGTTATAAGATTTTCATATTCCTTATTTTCTATAAAAGCTGCATTATATTCTAAAATATCATTCAATAGAGGCATTAGTCATATCACCGTTTTCTGTTAAGTTATTAAATGCTTGCTCTTCTGGTGATCCATTTTTAAGCATTTTCTTCTGATGTAATACTGCGTTTATTTCTGCACCTATGATAATAATTAATCCTGTTAAGAATAACCAAATCATCAATACGATAATACCTCCGATACTACCATATGTCTTAGAGTAGTTAGCGAAATTATTAACATATAAACCAAATAGTGCACTTGAGCCTAACCATGCAATTGTTGTAAAAGCTGCACCAGGAACAACTGATAATAATTTGATTTTGATGTTTGGTGCGAGTGTATAAAGTGTGATGAACACGATAAACGTCACAATTAATGGTAATACGACTTTTATTAAACTAAATATCCAACGTAATTCAGATTCTAATCCTAAAGGACCGAATAATAAATTGCCGATTTGTTGTCCAAATATAGGTAGTGCTATTGCAATACCGAATACAACAACCATAATAACTGTGAAGAAGACACTCATGATTTTAAGTATGATGGCATTTCTTCCATCTTCAACATCATAAGCGACATTAAATGCGTTCATTAAAGCAGTCATACCATTTGAAGCAGACCATAGTGCTGCGATTAAACCGAATGAGAATAAGCCACCACTAGCATTATTCATAATGTCATCAATTATGCCAGTAATTAACTTTGCCGTATCGCCAGGTGCATTTTCTGATATCATATTTGTAATTGTATCAGGATTGACTTGGAATAACGGTATCAACGTTAACACAAATATTAGAGTAGGGAATAACGCAAGTAAGAAATAGTATGAAAGCTGTGCTGCAAGTCCTGTAGCATTATCCTTACCGATTCTGTAAATTAAAGTTGATAAAATATTACCGTCTTTCGTAAATTTGGCTGGCTTATTAATTTTTGAAACATAAAATATTTGGTTATCTTTCTTTGCTGTCTTAGATTCAAATTTTTGTGGTGGAATATAATATTCTTTCTTAATAGACTTTTTTTGTTCGTCTTTAAAATGTTTAGCTTGTTCTAAAAATTTTGAGCTCGATTTATCATTTCCCATATAAATTCTCCTAATTTAATATGATGTTAAAAAAGACTAGGTTAGATGAATAAGCCTAGTCTTTAATATAAATTATGAATGGTTTGAACCTGAGATTTGTCTTTGATTCTTTTTCTCAATGAATGTATCTTTAGCATCCATAATTGATTGCTCTAATTCTGGATTTTTACGACGAATTTCTTCGATTACATCTTTCCAGTATAGAACTTCATCTTTAATTTGATCTAATTTAGAAGGTTCTCTTGAAGTGTTGCCTTCTTTAATGTTTTGTACTTGGTTTGATAATGATTGGCGAGTGTTTTTATCAGCTAATGCAATAATTGCGCCAATTGTACCACCTATTAAAATAGCAGGAACTAATTTGTTTTGCATAATGTTTTTCCCCTTTCAAGAATATAACTTTAAATTAACATTGACCTACATATCATATCACATATGAATCTTAAATTAGAGAATATAGGCGTTAATATATGTTATAAATATCACTAATGTTGTTTATTCCCATTAATTTAGAGATATAAACATAATTGTAGTTTATAATAGTGCATTAGACAATAGCTTTTCAAAAGGCATAATATCTAAATTTCTGCCTATTTTAATTTTAAAATGCCCAGCTCTCGTCCATAATGTGATTTCACCGTTTAAATCAAGTAGTTTACCAGCATTCTCAGTAGACCACATCAGTATAATATTATAAGGTATAGAGTAAGTTTCTATTTTCTTACCGGTGATACCTTGCATATCACGAATGATAATTCGTTTGTTTGTAAATACGGCAGTATCTCTGAATGTCTTAAAAGCACTATAAGCTTCTTCGCCATCAACGAGATATTGTGAAATATTATCTGATACTGTAACTTGTTCGAAAAGGGTCCATGAAAGTATATCTTGAACAGCCACTAGAATCACTCCTCACCTTATAATTCATATTTATTGTATAAAATATTCATATAAATTGTAAAGTGAATATATAAGTTTGATAGTTTTAATTATAATTACTTTTTGCTAAACTAAATTTTGAAAGGATGATAAAAAAGATGACTGAATCAATAGAACAAATGGTAGATGATTTAAAAGGCAAGCTACGACTAGTAAATACAAGTGTATTGAATAAAGATGCAATACCTGAAGAAAAGAAAGAAGAATTGAAAGAAATACATACTATGGTCATGTCTAGAAAAAATATATCAGCAAGTGAAATGTCAGCCATTACACAAGCTTTAGGTGACCTTAGAAAATAAACAAAGGTGGTTATACAAATGGGTTATGAAAAACAGCTTCAAAAATATGCAGAGTTATTAGTAAAAGTTGGTTTGAATGTTCAGGAAAAAGAACCTGTATATATTCAAGCTTCAATTGATGCAAGTGAGTTTGTACATTTAGTTGTTGAGGAAGCATACAAAATAGGGGCAGAAGACGTAAAAGTTAGGTACAACGATGATAGAATTGCACAGCTTA
The DNA here is from genome assembly GCF_022386165.1 of Mammaliicoccus sp. P-M58. Lineage (NCBI taxonomy): Bacteria > Bacillati > Bacillota > Bacilli > Caryophanales > Staphylococcaceae > Mammaliicoccus > Mammaliicoccus sp. P-M58. The sequence goes on along the minus strand of NZ_JAJNJI010000007.1, from coordinate 24,565 downwards.
AATACCAATATGAACCTGAAGCATTTTTTGAGAATGTTAAACAATATGATATTGATGAAAAAATGGATTATTTAGATAGAAAAGCAGCGTTCTTATCAATTGTTTCATCTAGTCCAGATAGTTTGAAAGATGCAGATCCAAACAAAATCCGCAAATCTATGGCAGCAAACGGGAAAGCATTTAAAGACTATATGGTTGCTGTTCAAAGTGATCGCATGAGTTGGTGTGTAGCTTCATATCCATCAGTAGGTTGGGCTAAAATGATGTTCCCTGAATTAAGTGATGATGAAGCGGTCAATAAATTGCTTGAAACAATTTTAAAAACAGTACGAGTTGATCAAGAAGACCCAGTTAAAGCTTGGGAAGATCATGATCACTTATTACATGAAAAAGCGGATTATTTAAATAACAAAAAATATAAAGCATTGCATTACAAATCAGAAGGTACTGACTTAACAATTGAATTACCAGACGGTCAATATTGGTCTGGTGCTAGTTCTGTAAACTCAAAAGGCAACAGCTTTGTAGCGAATATGCCTACTGAAGAAGTGTTTACTGCACCACATAAAAATGGTGTTAATGGAACAGTTAGCAATACATTACCTTTAAGTTATTCAGGTAATATTATTGATGACTTTACTTTAACATTTAAAGATGGTGAAGTAGTAGACTACAAAGCCGGTATTGGAGAAGAAATTTTGAAATCGATTCTTGAAACAGATGAAGGTTCAAAACGACTTGGTGAAGTAGCATTAGTACCTGTTGATTCGCCAATTTCTAACATGAACACGTTATTCTATAATACATTATTTGATGAAAATGCATCATGTCACATTGCATTAGGTTCAGCTTATGCGTTTTGTATTGAAGGTGGCAAAGATATGTCAGCAGAACAGCTAGCTGAAAATGGTTTAAACGATTCAACAACACATGTTGACTTTATGATTGGTAGCAAAGATTTATCAATTGATGGCATTTTGGAAAATGGTGAGAAAGAACCAGTATTTAGAGATGGTAATTGGGCATTTTAAAAGATAGCCATTTAAGAATACATCATGTATAATAAAGATAAATAAAGTCTTTATAGCCATTCAAAGGAGGGGATATCATGAGTACACCAATGGAATGGAGTGTAATGATCGCATTTGTGTTCGCAATTTTTACATTTGGCGGCGCTTTAATGATGTATCTTGTTCAAACATTCGATAGTAGAGAGTCTGTACGAATTGATACTGCTGAAGAAGCACTAGAGAAGAAAGTCTTTGATGATGAGGAACATTATCATTAATAAGAGTGGATAGCCAGGGAAACCTGGCTATTTTTTTCAATAAAAATAAGTAAAATTGATCGGGGTTATAATATGAAAACGAAGAAACCAATGAAAGAATCAAGAAGTGTAAAATCCATTCAAATATTTCCAGAGGACACTAATCACCACAATACGATGTTCGGTGGTAAATTAATGGCGGAAATTGATGAAATCGCAGCAATCGCAGCGATGAGACATAGTGGTAATTCAGTTGTAACAGCATCTACAGATTCAGTAGATTTCTTACAACCAATCGGAACGGGTGAAGTGATATCGTTAGTTTCATTTGTCACTTATGCAGGTAAATCATCTATGGAGATTTGTGTAAAAGTCATTAGTGAAGACAATATTAATCAAAAGAAACATTTAGCAGCGTATAGCTTTTTAACATTTGTAGCTTTAGATAAAGAAGGGAATAAAGCAGAAGTTCCAGCAATTTATCCCGAAACAGACGATGAAAAATGGTTCTATGAAAGTGCACAAGATAGAGTGAAATTACGCCAAGAAAGAAGAAAAGAAAGCAAGAAAACATTAGACTTTATGTCTACAAAACTATATATCTAATTTAAATAAAGGGCTAGGACAACAATCGTTATCCTAGCCCTTTTAGTATTATTGATTCATTCTTAATTCGTTTGCTTTAAAATCAACATCTTTATAGTACATATCTTTTACGAGTAAATTTGGACCTAAACATCTCACTTTAGGACAGTGACAGTTAAGTGATTTTGCTAAAGATGAATTCATCCATGTTTGATAAACATCTTCAAGTTTATCTTGTTTAATATTTGCGATAGATCCCGTTTCATCGCCGAAGTCTGTAACAATCACATCTCCAGAAAATACATTTACGTTTAATCTGCTTCTTCCATCTGGATCATTTCTTAAACTTACATTTTTAGATGATTTTAATCTAGATAATAAGTTCTGGTCAGATTCATTCATGAAACAAGGGTAGAAAGGTAACGTTCCAAATAACATCCATGTATCTTCATCTCTAAATTCTAAAATCTCATGAATAGTATCTTTCATTTTATCTAAACTCATAATATTTAACTGACTCGCAAAGTCAGAAGGGTACATTGGATGTATTTCATGGCGACTACATTTCATATCATGAACAATTTCATTATGGATTTTTTGTAAATAAGGTTTCGTACTTTTATTTAACATCGTTTCAGCAGATACAAACATACCTTGTTCTGATAGTGTGGCAGAGTTTTGAATCATTTGTTCGTATAGGCGATATCTTGCTTTTAAAGGTGGTTTCTTGTCCATCACATGGAAACCAACTTCACTGAATTCATCGATTGTTCCCCAGTTATGTGAAATGTGCATAACATCAATATACTCAGCAATTTCTAAATAACGATCAAGTGGTAGCGTTAAATTAGAATTCATCTGCGTGTAAATACCTCTTTTGTGTGCATATTTTAATAAAGGAACGACTGTTTCTCGAATTGATTTTTTACTGAACATTGGTTCTCCACCAGTAATCGAGATTGTTTTTAAGTGAGGTACTTCATCAAGCCTCTTTAAAATTAAATCCATCGGTAACGTGTCAGGGTCTCGTAATTGCAACGTATAACCTACTGCACAATGTGCACACCGCATGTTACAGAGTGTAGTCGTTGTAAATTCTATATTACTCAGTTGTAATGAACCATGTTCATCTATATCGTTATAGGCTTCCCACGGGTCGTTTTTTATTGAAATAGGACTTTTCAAGTCGTATATCATGATATACCCTTCTTTCTGATTTTTTTCCTATCTATGAGCGTAACACTTGTTATCAAATTTTCCAATACTGATTTATGATTGTTTTTATACTTGTTATCATTCATAATAATATTATTAAAAATAAAGGAGTATTAAAATGAGTAAAAAAACATCACTTAATGAAATCAAACAAAGGTTATCTGACTTTTTAGATGAAATGGAAGCAATGAATCCTGAAGATATGGAAGTATCTGATGTAGATGAATGGATTGCTTTGCTTGATGAACTTGAGAAAAAAGTTCAAGCTATGCATGATTAATGGTGACCATAGATGAATGTTTCAGTAAAAGTAGGACAGAAGTTTCCTTTAACGATCAAACGATTAGGTATTAATGGTGAAGGTATCGGCTATTATAAGAAGAAGATAACATTTGTAGAAGGTTTATTGCCGGGAGAAGTTGGACTTGTCCAAGTTGTAAAGGCGAAACCAAATTTTATCGAAGCGAAAGTAGTCAAAATCCGTGAACGTAGTAAAGAAAGGGTTAAACCTAAATGTAAAGTTTATGATATTTGTGGTGGATGCCAACTGCAACATTTAAATTATGATGCGCAACTTTTATTCAAATCACAAATTGTAAAAGATGCGTTAACTAAATATGCAAAAAATATCCCAACAAAAATTGTAAAACCTACAATCGGTATGGATAATCCTTGGGGATACCGTAATAAAAATCAATTTCCTGTTCAGAAGAAGGGAAATCAACTCATTGCTGGCCTTTATGAAAAAGACAGTCATCAATTAATTGATATTAAAAAATGTCCAGTTCAAGACAAACGTACGATTCAAGTTACGAATGAACTGAGAAATATTTTGACGAATTTACAAGTTAAAGTGTGTAGAAATCCAAATAAAGAACAAGGGCTAAGATATATTGTTACGAGAGTGGCAAAGCATAGTCAACAAATACAAGTTACGTTAGTTTGTACGGACGATCAATTGAAATACAATCAGTCTCTTATTGATCAAATCATGAATTTGTCTTTCGTGGAAAGTTTATCCATCAATATTAATAAAGAGAAGACATCACGAGTACTTGGCAATCAAACGATTCATATAAGTGGTAAACAACAAATTACAGAAACGCTTGGTCAATACTATTATGATTTATCGCCAGATTCATTTTTTCAATTAAATCCGGAACAAGCTACAAAAATGTACGGTGAAATTGAAACTCAAGCGAATTTAACAGGTAATGAATCAGTTGTAGATGCATTTTGTGGAACAGGTACAATAGGTATTTGGCTTTCTCAAAATGCGAAAGAAGTAAGAGGTATGGATATCATTAAAGAAGGTATTGATGACGCTAAGAAAAATGCTGAACTCAATAACCGTCATAATGTACACTATGAGGTCGGTGATGCATATAAAGTTATGGATAAATGGATTAAAGAAGGCTTTAAACCAGACGTGATAACAGTTGATCCGCCAAGAACTGGATTAGGTATTAAAGCTGTTGAACTTATCAAATCCGTTCATCCAAAAATATTTGTGTATACAAGTTGTAATCCATCAACTTTAGCTAAAGATTTAGCACACTTATCTAAAAAATATAAAGTCGTAAGCATGCAACCTATTGATATGTTTCCACAAACAGCACAAGTAGAAGTCATAGCAAAATTAGTTGCAAAATAAGTTTAAAACCTTTCAAAAGTGGTATATAAATATTAGACATACTATGAAAGGAAGAGATTGATATTATGAGTAAAAAAGTAGCAGCAGTTGTAACAGATTTATTCGAGGACGTTGAATTAACAAGTCCACAAAAAGCATTAACTGATGCTGGACATGAAGTTGTTATTATTGGTGAAGAAAAAGGAAAAGAAATCACTGGTAAAAAAGGCGAAAAAGTTACAGTAGAAGTTGGTATTGATGAAGCAAACGCTGCAGATTATGATGCAGTCTTAATTCCTGGCGGATTTTCACCAGATTTATTACGTGGGGATGAACAAGGACGTTTTGGCGAATTTGTTAAACATTTCGTACAAAATGAAAAACCTTCATTTGCAATTTGCCACGGACCTCAATTATTAATTGATACAGATTTATTAAATGGCAGAACTGTTACAAGTTTCTTGTCAGTTAGAAAAGACTTACAAAATGCAGGTGCAAAAGTCGTTGACGAATCTGTAGTCGTTGACAATGGCATCGTCACAAGTCGAACTCCAGACGACTTAGAAGACTTTAACCGTGAATCACTTGCATTGCTTCAATAGATGCTTTGATGAGCCACTCACTTTTATAGTGAGTGGTTTTTTTGTGCGTGCTATTATATAATTTTTTTATAATATATAAGGAGCGTGGTTTATGGAAAGTAAGTATGATACAAAGTATTTTCAATCATTAATAGGGCGCGCTAAATTAACCGAAAATATTTTGAAATCAATTCAAAATAAATCAAGTGGAAACTATGGTGAAAACTATTTTAATGCTATTTTAAATTGTGATACGGATATCGTATATATGAATGACTTTCAATTTACATTCAACAGTCAAGTTCAAATAGATAAAATCGTCATCGATGATCATGCAATATATTTGTTCGAGGTAAAAAATTATAAAGGCATTTATTATTTGGAAGACACGCTATTAAAAAATAATTTTGGAAGTTCATTTACCTCACCGTTGATACAAATGGAAAGAGCTAGAAATGAATTTAATAAACTATGTCACTATTTAGAAATTGATAAACCCGTTGTTTCAAAATTAGTCTTTACCAATCCTTACTTTAACTTCAAAAATAAAAACCTCATAAAAGATCAAGTAATCTTACCCTCAGAATTAGGCTCACTTACCCAACTTTTTAAAAATCAAAATCAATCAGAAAATCAAAGAATTAAGCAGAAGCTATTAACAGTAAGAAGTTCATTTGATGCGCAATACAATAAAGGTGTGACAATACCGTTTGAACACATCAAGCCAGGTATCAAATGTCCTAGATGTAATCGCATGTTCACTGTAAAAATTGAACAAGACAAACAGAAATGTACATGCCAATATTGCGAGAACGTAATGGATAAAAAGTATGTCTATGAATATAATTTGCAAGAACTGTATTATTTAAAACAAGAGCCATTCACAATCACCGAAGCAGTATGGTGGTTAGGAGGGAATAGTAGTTCTACAATTCGAAGAGTATGTGAGCAAAACTTTAAAAGTATAGGAAAAAGGTATAAGAAATTCTATATTTAGCGTGAGATGAGTTAGCTAATTACCAGAATTCAGAATAGTGGAAGTAAGCGGATTCTAATTACCAGAATTCGAAATAATGGCAGTTACAGCGTTCTAATTACCAGAATGCGAAATAATGGAAATAAGAGCGTTCTAATTACCAGAATTCAGAATATTGATAGTTACAGCGTTCTAATTACTATAATTCCCAAATATGTCCCTAACAATTCTCATCACAATCTATACAATTCCACATCAAAGCGCGCTATTTTAAATTTTTATTGAAAATACTTAAATTTAATCCAACACAAAAAGCAGTGAAGTTTGCCTTAAACTTCACTGCTTCTTTATTTTTATTAGAAGAATCTTCTTATAAGTGTTTTAAGTGGTGGCATTTTTTCGAGTCTGTTTTCTTCTAATGCTGTTCTAATTTCGAATTTTGCATATCCTTTTGCTTCGTCCCATATTATTTTACCTGGTAATGGGGCAGCATCTGGATCTACTTTTACGTTTACAACAACAGGTTTATTTGCATTTTTAGATTTTTCAAGTGTAGGGGCAATATCTTCTACATCTACGACATTATAGCCTATACCGCCACAACTATCTGCAAATTTAGCGAAGTCGATATCGCCTAAATCAATAGCGTATTCTAATTCACCGGCTGCTTGTTGTTCATATTTTATGAATGCTAATTCTTGGTTATTCAGAACAACGACGATAATTGGTAGTTTATATTGTACCGCTGTAACGAAGTCTTGCATAACCATCGCAAATCCACCGTCACCAGTGATAGCAATGGCTTGCTTATCTGGATTTGCGACTTTACTTGCTATTGCACCTGGTAATGCACAGCCCATCGTGCCTAACCAAGATGACGTGATAAATTTGTGGTTGTGACCGAGTTGTAAATATCGTGTACTCCATACTGTTGAAGTTCCGACATCAACTGAAAATACAGTGTCATCTGTTGAAATTTTTTCTATTTCAGACATTAATAATTCTGGTCTAATTGGTTTGCTATCATTGTTTCTATCTTCTTCTAACCATCTGTTCCATGCTTTCATATTTTCTTGGCATGCTTTTAAGAATTTACGGCCGGTTACTTTTTCAGACGCTTCTGTTAAAGCAGATAGTACATTTTTTGTGTCGCCAATTAATCCGACATCGACATTAAAACGTTTGCCGATATTTGTTTGATTAATATCAATTTGTATACATGGTATATCTTTATCAGGTAAATAATCTACATATGGATAATTCGTACCGACTAAAATTAATAAATCAGCATCTTTAGATGCTTCAAATGCTGGTTTAGTACCGATTTTACCTAAGTTACCCATGAAATTAGGATGTTTATCCGGTATGATACCTTTTGCTGGTAATGTAATTAAACCAGGCGCATCGATATGATCTAAGAAATTAAGTAATTCGTCTTTGGCATCTTTAGCACCAACACCAGTCAAGACGACCGGTTTTTCACTTTTATTTATAAGTTCTGCAGCTTTTTTAACGTTTTCATCTTTAGCGTAAGTTACTGCATTTTCAAATTTATAAGTTTCTCTAGGAACATTATCTTCAATTTTTTCACCTAGAACATCACTTGGAATCGTCAATACTGCAACGCCTTTTTTAGCATATGCAGTTTTGATTGCTTCATCTACAATTTCATGTACATTTTCAGCAGATTCTAACTGTTTATTATAAACGGCTACATCTTCGAAAAGGGCAGTTAAATTAACTTCTTGGAAGAATTTTGTGCCCAATAGTTTCGAATCTGTTTGTCCTGCTAAAACGAGCATAGGGACATTATCCATTTTAGCGTCATACATACCATTTAACATATGTATTGCGCCTGGACCACCAATACTTAATGCTACTGCTATTTTGCCTGTTAATTTGGCATAACTACTAGCAGCTAAAGTTGCAACTTCTTCGTGTCTTACATCATAGAATTTAATGTTATCTTCTTCTGTTTTAAGTGCATCTACGACTTTATCTATTGAATCACCAGGTATGCCATATACGTGGTCAATTTGCCAATTCTTTAAGACTTGTACGAGTGCTTTGTTTGCTTTAATTTTTGCCATATAAAATTCCTCCTTATCGTTATCTATACCCAAATACGCTAAAAGTTATACTTATAAATAAGACTCAGGACTGATTTTGTCGTTTTTCAGTAAAAAGAAGTGTTTAAAATCATTATTACAAGCTATAATGATGTAAGAAATATGAATAAGGGAGATTACAGATGGGGATATTTAAGAATAAGAAGAATGAAATACCACAACCTAATTCAGAAGAAGTTCAATATAGAAGATATCAACATTATTATCAAGAACCTGTACAGCCGAGAAAGAGAAAAAGAATTTCAAAGCTATTTGGTCTTGTAACAATACTTATTATACTAGCGATTGTTTTTTATTTAGCAGTAATGTATATGTGGTCAAGAACATCTGATGTAGATGATTTAGTTAAAATTGAAGATAAACAATCTTATGTTCAAGTTGAAGATATGCCTGATTATACTAAAAATGCTTTTGTAGCGGTCGAAGATAAACGATTTTATGATCATGATGGAATTGACATAAGAGGTGTATCACGTGCACTTGCTGTAAGTTTGAAAAATGGTGAACTTACGCAAGGTGGTAGTACGATTACGCAACAAGTCGTTAAAAACTATTTCTATACGAATGAAACGCAACTGACAAGAAAAGTGAAAGAGATGTTTGTCGCGAAACGTGTTGAAGATAAGTATAGTAAGAATGATATTTTGAGTTATTACGTTAATAATATCTATTTCGGTCAAAATAATTATACGATTGAAGAAGCGGCAAATTATTACTTCGGTGCAACAGTCGATAAGAATAATCCAAACCTTCCTCAAGTATCGGTATTACAAAGTGCAATATTAGCAAGTGTTGTAAATGCACCATCCAATTTTGATATTAATAATATTAGTGATAGTTACATGACACGTATCAAAACAACGCTTGAAAAAATGAAACAACAGAATTATATTTCTGAATCAGAGTATACACAAGCTATAAATGAATTAAACCAATAATAAACACACTGAGTTAAGAGATTAAACTTTTAAACTCAGTGTGTTTTATTGTATCCTATATATATGTGTGGAGGGGTGTAAAATGCTTAAAATAACTAAACTTGAAGTACAAAAGAAAAACAAAGAACGTTTAAATTTATTTATTAATAATGAATTTGAAATGGGTATTGATCAAGCAACATACATCTACTTTAATTTAAGAAAAGATTTAGAAATTACAAAAAGTAAGTTACAAGAAATTAAGGACTACGATCAATATAGACAGGCACTTAATCAAGCCATTGTCTATTTATCTCATAAAAAGCGTACGAAATATGAAGTAGAAAAATATTTAACAGACAAAGAATATGGCAGTGACTTAATTGATAGCGTGATAGAGTATTGTGAATCTAATAAATACATAGACCATAAAGATTATATTGAAAGTTTAAAAAACACCATTTTAAAAACAACTGATAAAGGTCCTGACCATTTTGAAAGAGTAGCTAAAGAAAAAGGTATAGAACAAGATTTAGTATACGAATTCAAAGAAAAGTTTGAAATGGAAATGGCAGAAGATCGAATTCCGAACATCGCCAAGAAGATTATGCAAAAAAAGAAACAACCTCCTAACCGTTTAAAGCAAACGATTGTCCAAACACTTCAACAAAGAGGCTATGCCTTTTCATTAATCAATGAACATCTAACAGATTTGAATATTGAACCGACATCTGATGATGTTGAAAATATTTTGATGAAAGATTTGGAAAAGGTATATAATAAATATCAAAAGAAATATAATGGATATGAACTTAAGTCACATGTTATTCAAGCACTCGTAAGAAAAGGGTATACATTTGAAATGATTAATGACAAATTAGTAGAAAGTGGTATTGTAGATGAATAATGATAAAAAATTTGTTGAAATGACAGAATATGAACTTAAAAACGCAATTGCTGAATATCGCGAAAAGATGAGAAAATCAGAAATGATGGGTATACTAAATGAATATGAAGTATATAAGAGAAAAGCGCTCATAGCAGAAAGTTACCTTGTCGACACTTCAAAAATAGAAGTAGGAAAAGTATATGGCTTAGTAGGTGACACACCTAGTTACTTTAAAGTAGAACGCATTAATGGTGTATTTGCTTGGGGATTTAGATTAAAAGGATCAAAAATTGAAGAAGGCATTCCTGTAAGTCTTCTACAACTATAATGGTGGTGCAGAATGACACAGCAAATATTACTAAGAGTTGTTAACGCAACTAAATATTATTATATAAGCAAAGAACAGAATAAATTTAAATCATTATTTAAGTTAAAGCACCTTAATAAAGACATTGTACTTAAAAATGTTACCGTGCATCTTTATAGAGGTGAAGTGCTAGGTATTATCGGTGATGATCAATCTGGTAAAGAAATGATTAGTAAATTAATGATTAAAGAAGTTGCACCTAATTTAGGTAAAGTAACAAATCATGCCCAAACATTTTTAGCAGATGTTAGGCATAAAGCTGATGATCATCAAACTTTAAATGAAATGATCATTCGTACTTTGAGTTTATCAGGTGTTGAAATTAGAGATATTACGACGATTCAAAGACAAATATTAAGCTTTGCAAAATTATCGGATAAAGCTTCAAAGACGTGCCAAGATATAAATGAAGCGGAATATGCTCAATTATTAGTTAGTATAGCCAAATATATGAGACCTACTGTTGCAATTTTTACTAACATCATTCAATACTTAGACGAATCATTTCAGAAGAAGTTCCATGAATTTTTAAATGAACAAAAAGAATATGATCGTGCAGCTGTCGTAATTGATGACCATATTCATTCAATAGAGAAGATGAGTAATTATCTTATCTGGTTAACTTATGGTCAAGTTAGAAAAGAAGGTACCGTTAAAGAAGTGTTGGGTCACTACCGAGAATATCATAAGAAATATAATCAAATTCAAGATAAAGACCAAAAAGAACTTTACGATCTAAAATGGAAGATGGCTCAACAAGAACTACCTATAGCGCATGGCGAAGGTTATAAAAGAATGCGTAAATATCAATACGGTAGAGTGCCGAAATCTATTGAGAAAATGATATTTTATGGCTTAACATTTATCTTTGGTGCTACATTAGCAGCACTATTTATGTTTATAGGTGTAGGAAGCTCTCCGACAGAAAAAGAAGTTACATCCAAACAGGTCATCACAACAAACAGTGAACCTAAATACATAGATAAGTCAGCTTATGTCCTATCGTTGAAACATGATACAGAACTTACACCTTCATCCAAAGGTTCAAAGTTGAAATTACCTCAATATAGTTTTGTAGATGTAACAGGTGAAAATCAATCTAATTATAGACTTGAAGTAGATGATAAGACTTATATCTCTAAGAAGAATAACTTGTACTTTTTCAATCCGGCTGGACTATATGAAGACGTTGATTGGTCAGATTTAGAAGATTATGTTGATGATAGTTATTTAAATTATATTGATTTTTATAACAGTTTTATGCATAAATCACATAAGAAAGTTTCTGAGACGATCACAGCTGATAAGGCAAACCGATTTAATGAACAAATGGAAGGCCAAAAAGTACATATGGTTTTCGACAGTGACAATCAATTAACTGGTTTTACATTTGATATGAAAAACAAAGCAAAATTAGTTAAGAAATATAATATTTCAAGTGACACTTGGGTCGTTAAATCAAGAGATGGCTTTATGATAGCAGACTTAGCAGAAAACAAATGGATTTTTATACAATTATAGGAGGTCAATATGAACGAATTATTTGAACAACATATTAAACATTTTCCACATATGCTTAAATATTGCTTCTATGAAGTTAAAACTCATTATAAATATTATGTATCTGCTTTTGCTATCATGTTAGTATTATTGATCTTCACATATTTGAAGTTATGGATTACTGATGCGATAGATGTACAACAATCAACATCTTATTATAAGTTGGTTGGCTTTTTCGCTTACATGTGGGTCTTTTTATCACTTTTCAATTCTGAAAAGACAGTCAGAAAGCAAGGGGCACTTTATAATAGATTGTCGGTACCATACTATGTAGGTGCTTCTTCACAAGTATTTTTAACGATGATTATGTTCTTAATTGTTGTAACACTTACAGGGATAGTTTCAACTTTTTCGACATCAAATTTAATCGAAATTAACCATTTAGGATTTTTCTATTATTTAGTTATGGCATACATATTACTTGTACCAGTAGCATCTATTATTGGCGTGTTTGGTAAATATGTATATTCTGCACGATTTATTGTTTTCGGATTATTGATTGTATTATTATTTGTCGTACCGATATTGTACGTACCTAATAATATGTATGCAGTTTGGGTCAATGTCTTAAAACTCAATCCATTATTCTATATTATTAATGGGTTCCAACAATCAATGGTGTTAGGTAACGCATCCGTTACGAATTTGCCATATCATATTCTATTCTATTTTGAAGTAGCATTTATCTATTTAGCTTGGATCAATATTAATAAAGCTTATAAAACTGAATACTTTAAATAAAACAAATAAGGCTGAGACGATTAATTCGTCTCAGCCTTATTTGTATTTCTAAGCTTCAAGTTTTTTCATTAATTTTTCTTCGGTAAATACCCAGCCAATATATGAATTTGTCACTTTCATATCATCGTCTAAATGCAAAATAGCTACAAATGGGTAATGACCATTCTTCAAATATCTTAAATCAATAAATCTTAGTTCTGTTGTTTGTTTATCTATTCTTGTAACTTCCCATCGATAAATAGAACTGAAATTTAAGAATGATCTTAAATTTTCATCATATTTAGCATAAGCCATTATATGGTCATTCGGGAATGCTTGTCTTTTGAACACATCATTAAATGCTACGTTTCGACCATAACTGCGTCCAACGTAATCATGTGTTTCAGTTTGAATAGCTATACGCCATTCCATAAATCGTATTGTGGGTGCAACAAATATTTTAACGGGATTATCTTCTTGTTGTATTTGTTTTAAAGCTTGGTCTTTTATCGCTTTTTGTAATATGAATCGAACAATATAATAGAATATTAACAAGAAGTATAATGTACCAAAGGCAATGCCAGCATTTACACCAAGTGTCCAGAACAGTATGGCAACTAAGTGTGCTACAAAGATAATGGGGTCGAACGTATTGATAATACTTAACTGAATCCATTTATTAGATATCGGTCTGAGCGCCTGTGTACCATATGAATTAAAAATATCTACAAAAACATGAAAGAATACGGCAAATTGCGTCCATAACCAAATATGCAAGACATCTACTCCTGGAAAGATAACAAATATTAGAAACGTTAATATTAGAGGCCATAATAATGTAAAAGGTATAGAATGTGTAATACCTCTATGGTTTTTAACATATATCGCATTATTTTTTAATTTTAATACTGTATCGATATCAGGTATTTGTGATCCAACCATTATACCAGTTGCCACTGCAGCAAATGTAGGTGTAACATGTGGATCTAATGTCGCAAGACCAGTTAACGCAACACCCATAACAACGTGTGTACCAGTATCCATAAAAATCACCACTTTACTTTAATCTATATGATATATATTATATAGCATATGCATAGTAATCTGAAAGCAATTCACAAGAAAGTAGTGTCATAAATGATAGAAACGAAACAATTTAAAGACGATTTGCTTAATTGGTTTCATAAAAATAAACGACAAATGCCATGGAGAGAAACATCAAATCCATATTATATTTGGTTAAGTGAAGTAATGTTACAACAAACACAGGTTAATACTGTTCGACCATATTACAAAGCTTTTATTGAGCGTTTTCCAACTATAGAAAGTTTAAGTGAAGCAAACGAAGAAGATGTACTTAAATATTGGGAAGGTTTAGGTTATTATTCTAGGGTTAGAAATTTTCAAGAAGCGGTTAAAGAAGTTCACCATAGTTATCACGGAGTAGTTCCAGATAACCCAGATGATTTTAAAAAATTAAAAGGCGTTGGCCCATATACAAATGCAGCAGTTATGAGTATCGTCCATAATCATCCGATTCCAGCAGTTGATGGTAATGTGTTAAGAGTGTGGAGTAGATTGACTGGTAATGACAGTGATATAGCTGCGCCGAAGACTAAAAAATTATACGAAGATGAATTACAGCCATTTGTAGAAGAACATTCCGGAGATTTTAATCAAGCAATGATGGAATTGGGCGCAACCATTTGTACACCTAAAAAGACTTTATGTATTATGTGTCCTGTTCAAAAACATTGTTATGCATTTGCTAATGGTGTAGTAGAGGAATTACCAGTTAAAAAGAAAAAAATAAAGAAAAAGACAATTGACTTTAACGTATTATATATCACGAATCGTTCTGGAGAGATATTAGTACGCCAAAGAGATACGAAATTATTGAATGGCATGTGGGAATTTCCAATGTTTGAGGCTGATGAAAGTATACACAGCATTGAAGAAACATTAGATGCAGTCATTGATATTGATCAAACGCCTGAATTTACAACTAAGCATGTTTTTACACATATGACATGGAATATGAATGTATACCGTGCCCATACTCAAAAAAGTGAATTTGATTACCCATATAAATGGATTAAAAAAGAAGAAAAAGACCAGTTATCATTTTCAACATCTATGAGTAAAATTTTTAATCAGCTCAACGGATAAAGGATAAGAAACATAATTTTAGCTTATTTATTTAAATATGATATAATAACTTGGTAAATATTTAAAAGGTGGTGTGGAACATGGTCAAAGAATCCATACCAAAAGAAGGCCAAGTAATTAAAATACAAAGTTATAAACATGATGGTAATATACATCGTGTGTGGTCTGAAACAACAATTCTTAAAGGTACGAGTCATGTTATTATCGGTGGAAATAATCGTACACTCGTAACAGAAAGTGATGGTAGAACTTGGGTGACAAGGGAACCAGCGATTGTTTATTTCCATTCAGAATATTGGTTTAACGTCATTTGTATGTTCCGCGAAGACGGTGTTTATTATTATTGTAATTTATCATCACCATTTGTTTGTGATGAGGAAGCGATTAAATATATCGATTATGATTTAGACATTAAAGTTTATCCAAGCGGCAAATATCATTTGTTGGATGAAGACGAATATAAACAACATATGAAGCAAATGAATTATCCTAAAGACATTGATGTAATACTTAGAAGAAATGTTGATATTCTACAACAATGGATTGAACGCAAGAAAGGACCATTTGCGCCAGACTTTATTAAAGTTTGGCAAGAAAGATTTCATTCAATTGATAGACGTAATTCTTGAGAATGAAAATATCACAGCCTAGCTAAAGCTAGGCTGTTTCGTTTGGACTAAGATTGGGGGAACAGTAATGATTAAAAGGTATTTACAATTCGTAAAACCATACAAATGGCATATTGTAGGTACGATTATCATTGGAATTTTAAAATTTGGTATCCCATTATTACTTCCATTACTGATTAAATATGTAATCGATGATGTTATTAATAATGGCGCACTATCAATTGGACAAAAAACAGAAAAATTAACATATGCAATGTTAATTATGGGATTCATATTTGTTGTACTAAGACCACCTATAGAATACTTCAGACAATATTTAGCACAATGGACATCTAATAAAATTCTGTATGATATTCGAAAAAAATTATACACACATTTACAGGCATTAAGCTCAAGATTTTATGCTAATAATAAAGCAGGGGAAGTTATATCAAGAGTGATTAATGACGTAGAACAAACTAAAGACTTTATTCTTACAGGACTTATGAATGTTTGGTTAGATTTAGTAACTATCGTCATCGCATTAAGTATTATGTTTGTTTTAGATATTAAATTAACATTTACGGCAATTGCGATTTTCCCAGTATTTATATTTAGCATTTATTACTTCTTCGGAAAATTACGAAGTTTGACGAGAAGAAGATCGCAAAGTTTAGCAGAACTTCAAGGATTTCTTCATGAACGCGTTTCAGGGATGTCTGTTATCAAAAGTTTTGCTATTGAAAAAAATGAAGAAAAACGATTTGATAAAAGAAACCAAAACTTCTTAACTAAAGCAACTGATCATACGAAATGGAATGCTAAATCATTTGCAGTTATTAATACAGTTACAGATATAGGTCCATTATTAGTAGTAGGTATCGGTGGTTTTCTTGTTATTCAAGGGAATTTAACTGTTGGGACATTAGCAGCATTTGTAGCATATCTTGAACAGTTATATGGACCTTTAAGAAGATTGGTTTCATCATCTACAACTTTAACGCAAAGTATCGCGTCAATGGACAGAGTATTTCATTTGTTTGATGAAAAATATGATGTCAAAAATGAAGATGACGCACAAGACATTGTCATTAAAGAAGGGCGCATTACGTTTGATGACGTATCATTTAAATATAATGATTATGAAGATGAAGTACTTAAACATATTAACTTAGATATTAATAAAGGTGAAACGGTCGCATTTGTAGGTATGAGTGGTGGCGGTAAATCAACACTTATTAGTTTACTGCCTAGATTCTATGATGTGACGAAAGGTAGCATTAGTATTGATAATCATAACGTTAAAGATTTCACAACTGAAAGTCTTAGAAATCAAGTAGGTATGGTAGAACAAGATAATATTTTATTCTCTGATTCTATAAAAGAAAATATCTTATTAGGTAAACCAGATGCATCTGATGAAGAAGTTATAGAGGCAAGTAAAAAAGCGAATGCACATGACTTTATTATGTCGTTGCCAAATGGTTATGATACAGAGGTCGGCGAACGTGGTGTGAAATTATCAGGTGGACAAAAACAAAGAGTTTCTATTGCAAGAATATTCTTGAATAACCCTCCTGTATTAGTACTTGATGAAGCGACGAGTGCACTTGATTTAGAAAGTGAAAAAATTATTCAAGATGCACTTGAAATATTAAGTACTGAAAGAACGACTTTAATAGTTGCGCATCGATTATCAACGATTACACATGCAGATAAAATAGTTGTTATTCAAAATGGACAAATTGAAGAAGTTGGTTCACATAAAGAATTAATGGCAGCACAAGGCAGTTATTACAACTTATATAATATTCAATCATTCGGGTAAAATTACAACACCCCCTCATTCTATGCTATTATTAATTTAATAGAGATAGACTGAGGGGGAATTTTTATGACTTTATTAAGCATACTACAATTGATTGTGAATATTCTATTCTTTGTCATCATTATTGGTGGTATTATTGCTTGTATTTCTTTGTATGTGATAGATAAAAGACAAAAGCATCATAGTGTTTTAAGAAATTACCCGGTTCTTGGTAGAGTACGGTACTTTTTAGAGAGTATAGGACCAGAACTTAGGCAGTATTTAATACTAAATGATAATGCTGGAAAACCATTTTCAAGAAAACAGTATTTAAATATCGTCATGCCAGGTAAATATAAAAATAGAATCGAAAGTTTTGGATCGTTGAGAAAATTTGAAGAGCCAGGATTCTATTTACAAAATACTATGTTTCCAGTAGACCATGATGAATTAGAAATTAACCAAGATGAACAAATGTCTACTTTTATTTATGAAATTTCTAATGAAGGGCTTTTTGATCGTAAAGAAGAACAAAAACAAAAAGATGTTGATCCATATAAATTAACATCAGACAATCAAATTATTATAGGTGATGACTTAAAACATCCCTTTATCGTTAATAGATTGTTTGGACAATCAGGTATGAGTTATGGGGCACTCGGTAAAAATGCGATTACTGCATTGTCAAAAGGATTGGGCAGAAGCGGTTCATGGATGAATACAGGAGAAGGAGGATTAAGCGATCATCATTTAAGTGGAGGTTGTGATATCATCTTTCAAATAGGACCAGGTTTATTTGGCGTTCGAGATAAAGAGGGGAATTTCGATGAGACAGAATTTATTGAAAAAGCCAACATGAAACAAGTTAAGGCATTTGAATTAAAGTTAGCGCAAGGTGCCAAGACGAGAGGCGGACATATTGAAGGGGCAAAAGTAACAGAAGAAATTGCTGAAATTAGAAATGTAACGCCTTTTGAAACAGTTAACTCACCCAATAGATTTGAATTTCTTCATAATAATAAAGAGTTGTTACAATTTGTCCAGAGGTTGAGAGAACTATCTGATAAACCAGTTGGTATTAAATTAGTTGTCGGAAATATAAATGATTTAAAGAAATTAATTCATGAAATGGTTTCATCAAACATTATTCCTGATTTTATTACAGTTGATGGTGGAGAAGGTGGAACAGGAGCGACTTATCAAGAGCTTGTCGATACTGTTGGTTTGCCATTATTTTCAGCATTGCCAATATTAGATGTAGAACTTAAAAAATTTAGAATAAGAGATAAAGTGAAAGTTTTTGCATCTGGAAAACTCATCACACCAGATCAAATAGCGATTGCTTTAGCGTTAGGCGCGGATCTCGTTAATGTAGCAAGAAGTTTAATGATTAATGTTGGTTGTATTATGGCTCAACAATGTCATACAAACAATTGTCCGGTAGGTGTAGCTACTACAGATCCAAAAAAAGAATCAGCCTTAGTTGTATCAGAAAAAGAATACAGAGTTTCAAATTATATTGTGAGTTTACATGAAGGATTATTTAATTTAGCTGCAGCAGTAGGTGTGAAAAGTCCCAATCAAATAAATGAGAACCACTTATTATATAGAAGTGCTAATGGTAACGTCATGAATGTTAATCAATATAAAAAATCAATATATAAAGAGCAATAAAAATAGACCTGAACAGTTTTCTGTTCAGGTCTATTTTTATAGATCAAAATCTTCATCTTCAATTTGAATGTCGCTATCTTCTGGATGAAATTTGAAATAACTAGAAGATAATTTGTCTAAATGTAAAATAGTCGCTTTATAATCTAACATAGCTGAAATAACTTGCATGACATTCTCAATATAGTAATCTTCTTGATCAGGATTTTCCATAATATCTTTAATGAATATTTCCATTAAATCTTCTTTATAAGGTTCTACTAAATAATCTGGAACTTGATCAATTTCGTGTTTAGCTTTTTGTGATATCCTTACTAATATTTGTTCATGCTGTGCCATCAGTTCATCCAGTTCAAACTTCATTTGTACTTTGAGATCATCATTTAAGTTATGAATATCGTTTTCGTAACGATTCATTTTTCTTAAAACTTCGTATGCTCTTCGTGTTGATGCAATAATCTCTTTGAAAAGAATCTTCTTACGCATTTGGCTAAAAGCTTGTTTCTTTGTGTAGGCTCTTTCTTCTTTATAATATAAATAAAATTGCTCAAGCTTTACGATACGTGTTCTAATTGTTTCTAAATCTTGCTTTACGTAGTGAAATTCAGTTGTACCATTTAACACTAATCTAAACCATTTAAAGATGTCAGTAGAAATATTGAGTGAGTTATAATACATTTTAGTTTCGAATTTCGGTGGTAGAAACGTAAAGTTAACAAGGAAAGCACTTAATACACCAATCATAACTAAGACGAAACGATAGAATGCAGAGATATAGAAATCTCCTTCGTGATGTCCAAGTATGATTAAAGCTGTAACAACTGCTAAGTTAGAAACATGTTGTAGATTAAATTTGTAAAGTATTGAAATAATGATAATCGCTGTTAAACCGATAAATACAACATTGTTCCCAAATATAGAGAATATGGCAACAGCTGTAATCGCACCAATAACATTACCTTGAAATTGTTCTACAATCGTTTTGAACGAACGATAGACACTTGGTTGCATGGCGACCATTGCAGCAACACCAGCTATTGATGTTATCATTGCTGGTCCTGGCAGTAAATTAGCTATAAATATTGCTAGGACAATCGCGATACCAGTTTTAAATATTCTTGCCCCAAATTTCATAAAACCATTCCTTTTTGTTTTTAAAACAGGGTTGTAACAAATATCACAAGCCTAGTATATATTGGTTATACAACGTTTTGGCTAACTTTTCAAGTTTATAATTGAGAGAAAGCGTAATCAATTGCATTTAATGTTTGATTTATGTCTTCTTCAGTATGTTCAGTCGTTAAGAACCATGCTTCATATTTAGAAGGTGCTAAATTAATACCTTGATTTAACATTAACTTAAAGAATTTTGCGAACCGTTCACCGTCAGTGTTTTCCGCTTGAACATAATTTTCAACTTTTTCGTCTGTAAAGTAAAGTGTTAAAGCACCCTTGATTCTATTAACTGTTGCTTTAACGTTATGTTTTTTAATTAATTCTAATAAACCTTCTTCTAATTGTTGACCTAATTGATCTAATTTATCGTAAACACCAGGTTGTTCTAATACTTCTAATAATGCAATACCAGCCCTCATAGAAAGTGGGTTACCTGCCATTGTACCTGCTTGGTATGCTGGACCAAGTGGTGCAACATGTTCCATGATTTCTTGGCGTCCGCCGTATGCACCGATTGGTAAGCCACCTCCAATAACTTTACCAAACGCTGTTAAGTCAGGATAAACACCTAATAAATCTTGTGCAGCACCATAATGGAATCTAAATGCTGTAATGACTTCATCATAAATGACTAAACCACCGTATTGATGTGTTACTTCATTTACTGCTTCTAAAAAGCCTTTTTTAGGTTCAACCATACCAAAGTTTCCGACGATTGGTTCTACTAATACACCAGCAACTTGATCTCCCCAATGTTCCATAGCTTCTTTAAATGAATCTATATCATTAAATGGAACTGTAATAACTTCTTGCGCCACACTTTTTGGTACACCAGCAGAATCAGGTGTGCCAAGTTGAGATGGGCCACTTCCTGCAGCAACAAGCACTAAGTCAGAATGTCCGTGATAACATCCAGCGAATTTAATGATTTTATCTCGTTTAGTATATGCACGTGCAACTCTAATTGTTGTCATAACAGCTTCAGTACCAGAGTTTACAAATCTAATTTTTTCTAACGATGGAATAGCGTTACGTAGTTTTTTAGCAAATGTAATTTCATATTCAGTAGGTGTACCGAATAATACACCATCTTCAGCCGCAGCTTTAATGGCTTCCGTAATATGTGGGTGTGCATGTCCAGCTATGATTGGTCCATATGCTTGAAGATAGTCAATATATTTGTTGCCATCAACATCGTAAAAATAAGCACCTTTACCTTTTTGCATAACTACAGGTGCGCCACCACCTACAGCTTTATACGAACGAGATGGTGAATTGACACCACCGAGAATATATTCATTTGAAAGTGTTTGTAAGTACTCACTTTTTGTAAATTCCATATTATCAACCTCTTTTAATTTAATTATTTTCATTTATATCGTATCATAAAATTAAACATCTATCGTTTATAAGGAGTGTAAAATATGATACAAATTGGTGAAAAATTTCCGGATTTCAACTTAAAGAATCAAAATGGTGAATTAATTAGTAATGAGGACTTAAAAGGATCTAAAGTCGTTGTTTATTTTTACCCTAGAGATAATACACCGACATGTACGACAGAAGCATGTGATTTTAGAGACAACTTAGAAGATTTTAATGAGTTAAATACGAAAGTTTATGGTATTAGTGGAGATAGTGAAAAGAAACATGCTAATTTCTCTAATAAACATAATTTGAATTTTGATTTACTAGTAGATGAAGATTATAAACTTTCTGAAGAAGTAGGCGTATATCAATTGAAGAAATCATTTGGTAAAGAATCAATGGGTATCGTTAGAACAACTTTTGTTTTAGATGAAGAAGGTACTGTCATACATAAAATAGACAAAGTGAAAGTTAAAACTCAAATTGAAGACTTAAAAAACTTTATAAAGGAATGATATAAATGAAAGTCGTTACTTTAATGAGGCTAAAAGAACAGGAAGAGAGATTAAAAGAAACATTTCCTAATGTAGATTTTATATTTTATAAGCATCCGAATGAAGCTCGCGATGAAGATTTAGAAGATGTGGATATATTAGTTAGTTATCATGGAGAAGTAAATCCTTCATTTTTAGATAAATGTAAAAATATAAAACTTATCGCATGGTTTGCAACAGGCGTGAATCAATTACCTTTAGATTATATACAAGATAGAGGAATTAAATTAACTAATGCAAGAGGGGTACACGCTATTCAAATCGCTGAATTTATTTTTGCATATATTTTAAATGATATTAAACTATTCAGAACTTCATACGAGTTTCAAAAGAAACGTGAATTTAATCATAAGCTTAAACCTGATTCAATAAATGAGAAGACGATTTTATTTTTAGGTACAGGTAAGATTCCTCAAAGAACTGCTGAAGTAGCTAAAGCATTTAATATGAAGGTTATTGGTATTAATACAACTGGACATGAAGTACCTGGATTTGATGAAGTTTATTCTATAGAAGAAAGACGTCATGTATATCATAAAGCTGACTTTATTGTGAATGTATTACCTGAAACAGAAGAAACGATACATTTACTTCAAAAAGAGGACTTTAAGCAAATGAATGAAGATACACATTTTATAAATGTAGGTAGAGGTACAGTCGTATCAGAAAGTGTCTTATATGAAGCTTTGAGTAGTAAAGATATTAGATATGCTTCTATAGATGTATTTGAAGAAGAACCATTACCTGAAAACTCTCTACTATATGATTTAGATAATGTGTTTATCTCAGCTCATATTACAGGTAATGATCTTAATAATTTAAAGAGAAGTACAGATATTCTAATTGAAAATCTCAAACATATAGAAAATGATGAGTCAGATAAGTTAATAAACATCGTTAACTCAGAAGCGGGATACTGATTAATTGTTTGACAAAATGCTACTAAAAGGGATATATTATAAATAATAATCATTATAAATTAGAAGGTGGGTGTAAGGATGCAACAAAATATTGAGAATGTTGAACATATGTTAGACGATGCAATTGGTACTTTAAGAAGTACTGGTGTTCGAATTACACCACAACGTCAATCGATACTTCAATATTTAATCGAAACAGATAGTCATCCTACTGCTGATGAAATTTATCAGTCACTTTCACCACAATTTCCAAATATGAGTGTTGCTACAGTTTATAATAACTTAAAAGTTTTTAAAGAAACTGGGCTTGTTAAAGAATTAACATACGGTGACGCTTCAAGTCGTTTTGATTTTGAAACACATAATCACTATCATATTATCTGTGATCAATGTGGTAAGATATCTGATTTTCATTATCCTCGATTAGATGAAGTAGAACAATTGGCACAACATGTCACGAGTTTTTCAGTAACGCACCACAGAATGGAAATATATGGTGTTTGTCCAGAATGTCAAAATAAGAATAAATAATACAAAAAGCTAAAGGCAGTCGCCTTTAGCTTTTTTTCTTTTCTTCAGTATGTTCTTCAGCTTGCTGCTCTTCTAATTTCTTAGATTTGCGCTTATTATTATAATCTTGATTAAAGGCTCTACCCTCTAAGTTCTTATCTAATGTAAGAGGTTGATTACAATTAGCACAAATATCTGCTCTTCCTAACATCTTTGTATAGTGATCACAGTTTGGACATTGCACTTGTATAGTTCGAGAACTTAACATGCCAATCCAAAAGTAAACTATAAATGAAAGACCAAGAGCTAACATTCCTAAAACTAAGAAAATACTAAATACAATTTGACTCTTAAAATAGTAAAAGAAGAATACACCTATGTACATAACAATCATACCTAAGAAGATTAATCCTAATGCAAAAGATCTAATTCTATTTATTTTACTAGTAGGTTTTTTGCGAAATAGCTTCAAATCTATTCCCTCCATACTTATTAATACTGATAAAGTATAGCATAATTTCTATTAAAATATATAGTCCCTAATAAAGCGAAATAATACACAATTTTGTTTGTATAAATCGTTGACGTAAACTATATATCTTGATATTATATAAAAGTCGTCAAAACAGACAGACATCGCAAAATAAAACGATTGTTAAAAAGGTTAATAAAGTGTAAATTTAACGCTTGAAATTAACTAAATAACAATGTAATATAAATTATGCAAGTTGATTGAAACGGAAACGACCACTTGAAAAGCTGAGTCAAACCGAACAAAACAAATTATTATTTTTTAAAAATAATACTTGACTTGATATTTAATAACTAGTATAATTGTTTCTTGTAGCGATTAAAATGAACATTGAAAACTGAATGACAATATGTCAACGTTAATTCCAATAATTGAGTACTGAAAGTACTTCAGAGTGATTGGCTTAACCAA